>JALNYL010000005.1 GCA_023229865.1 Minisyncoccota bacterium | reverse complement strand
CAGACGTAAGTGTTTGCCGGCCCCACCTCGTGGTTTTGCGTGCTCGCAAAACATCACTGCGGTTCACAAAACTAAAAAACAGTGCGCAGGCACTGTTTTTCTTTACGTTTTGTGCGGGTACCGAGAATCGAACTCGGGTCTCAACCTTGGGAAGGTCGCATCCTACCACTAAACTATACCCGCAAGTGAACGAGCGGAGCGCTTCTGCTAGAGCAGAAGGATGAGACTCGGGCTGATGTTTCTGAAAGCTTGCTTGCAAGAACATCGGCACGAGGCGCATCATGGCGCTTCGCGAAAGCATTTTGTCTGAGCGCCGCGGTTATATGTACCCATATACCCGCAGGTGCCTCCCCTCATTATTTATATCCCAAAAAAAGAAACGACTCGTTGCCAAAAACTCTTTTCAACAACTTCACTATTCTCGCCTTTTTTAGCCTTATCGTCAACCACCACGACAACCTCCTCCCCTGGGCGTGCCACGGTATATTTCTGACGGACTTCCGCCTCTATCCCCTGTTCACTATTAAGAAGCTCAAGGCTCGCTTCGAGCTCCTTTGTGCGAGACTCAAGCTCTTCAAGAGAGTGTCGAGCTATATTGCGCTCAGAGATTGCAATCTGAGCCTTCTGATGAATCCCCCAGGCCCCGCGCGCAACCACAAGAAGCACAAGAGTGAGAACGACGAGCGTCACCTTGGAATAAAGAATTTTTCTTAATTTTTTACGCTCTTGAAAAGGAATCATTATTCAAAATCTGTCAAAAATCTAACCGCGCGCACTTAATTAGACTTTAGATAAATTCTAGTGTAGTATACGGGAATATTAATTAACTTTAAACCCCCGACTGATATGATGTTCGACAAAAGATACAAGAAATACTGGCACACATTTGGAGTCGTTGTTGCGATCCTTGTTATTGTAAGTATGGTGCTCCTCTATTCTGCCCCAGCACTTTTCCGCTAGTAAGCGAAGAGAATCTTGAATAAAATACGGGCGCCACACAAGTGTGGCGCCCGTATTTACTTTTGACTTTACACTTTCGACTTTCGACTAGTTTTCGCTTCCTCCTCTCACCATCTTCAAAAATACTTCATGAGGAATATCCACCTTCGCCCCTGCCTGAAGTTTCTTCTTACCACGCTTCTGCTTCTCCCAGAGTTTCTTCTTGCGCGAGATGTCACCACCGTACAAATATCCCGTAACATCTTTTTTCATTGCCGTAATAGTGCGTGATGAAATGATGCGTCCAAGTCCCATACCTTGGATCTTCACATTAAAAAGCTGTCGCGGAAGGATACCGTGAAGTTTCTCCACCATCGCTTCTGCTTCTCTTTCAATCTGGCGACGCGATACCACTTTTGAAAATGCTGGCACAACTTCTTCGGCGACGAGGATGTCGAGACGAGCCACGTCCGCCTCACGGAGGCCGACAAGCTCGTACGCAAGCGAAGCAAACCCTGACGATGCACTCTTTAAATCATCAAAGAAATTACGCATAAGTTCACGGAGGGGCATTTCCACTTCAATCACGGTACGATTGTCTCCAAAAAGCTCAGCACCACCAACAACCGCTTCGTGTTCATAAAGAAGTGTCATGATAGGGCTCACGAAGTCAGGTGGCGTAATAATCTTTACCTTAACCCATTGCTCAAAAACCTTATTCGTTGAACCATAATCAGGGAAAAGATGTGCTGAGTAAATCACTTCATGTTTACCGTTGCGCATCTCTACTTCATACGTAATAGACGGAGTCGTCACAATAATCTCAAGCGTAAACTCGCGACGCAAACGCTCGGTAATGATTTCCATATGGAGCATACCAAGAAACCCACAACGGAATCCGCGCCCAAGCACCCCCGACGCCTCTTCCTCAAACGAGAGCGACGAGTCCGAGAGACGCAAAATTTCAAGAGACTGTTTTAATATAGTAAAATCATCCGCGCTTTCTGGGTACACTGATGCCCACACCACAGGACGTGGCTTCATATAACCCTCAAGCGGTGGGAGTGCGCTTCTTTGCGCAACAATAGTATCTCCGACCGTTGCAATGCCAGGCTTTTTAATCCCCGTAAGAATGTACCCGATTTCACCCGCAGAGATCGTCTCTGTGTCCACCATGTCAGGATGGAAAATCCCCACGCCAAGTGCGCCAAACTTTTCTCCTGCTTGCGAAAAGAGGAGTGTATCATTTTTACGCGCCTGCCCATCAAGAACACGCACATACACAATGATCCCCTTGTGGCTTGAATATCCAAAATCAAAGACGAGTGCACGGAAAGGCCCTGTCGCTCCTGCTTCTGATACGGGGGCTTGCACGCGCTCAACAATTGCATTGAGAATCTCAGGGACTCCTGACCCCGTTTTTCCTGACACCTCAAGAACATCCTCCGCATCAATATCGAGAAGCTTCGCAACTTCTTCTTTTACTTCTTGTGGACGCGCAAGCGGAGAATCAACTTTTGAAACTGCAGGAATAATCGTGAGGCCTGCTTCGCGCGCCATCGCAAGCACAGAGAGCGTCTGCGCTTGTACGCCCTGTGTTGAATCAACAAGAAGGATGGTTCCCTCAACTGCTTTCATTGCACGAGAAACTTCGTACGCAAAGTCGATGTGCCCTGGTGTGTCGATAAGATTAAGAACAAACTTCTCTCCCTTATAGGTGTGCTCCATGCGCACTGGCTGCATTTTGATGGTGATACCACGCTCACGCTCAAGCTCCATTGAGTCGAGTACTTGCTCCTTCATCTTGCGCGCTTCCACGGTGCCCGTCACTTCGAGCATACGATCAGCAAGCGTCGACTTACCATGGTCGATGTGCGCGATAATAGAAAAGTTTCGGAGGTGTTTCAAATCCATGGGGTTAGTTTGTAAAGTCTTTAAAGTTTCTAAGGTTCATAAAGTCGATGCATTTCATTGACATTTACTTTCAACTTTATAAACTTTATTTACTTTTAACTCAGTTACCATACCACAAAACCCTTAAAATTCAAAGGGATTTCGCCTGCTATTGGCTACTGGCTAATAACTATCAACTGTATTTAAATCTCCTCCTTGTCGGGCATTACGATAGGAGCTTTCCAGAACTTACGCTTGAGGGCCTCCCGCACGTCACGGATTTCTTCGTTCCCCATGAGTTCCAAAATGAGCCACCACGTGAGGAGCCCTGCGATCCCCGCGACGAGCCCCTGAGAGAATATCCCCACAAACGTATCGAGGTTGAGATAGAGTCCAAGAATTTCCAAAAACTCATACGAGACCACCCCCGCAATGATTGCCGCAAACGAGCCGTGCATCAACGTATCTTTAACTGGCGAAAGGAATCTTCCAAATCTCCTCCTGAAAAAGAATACGAGGAGCGCAGTATTCACGAGCATCCCCAGAGAGTATGCGAGGGGGAGCATGAGCACAGAGGCTCCCGTGATGCCTTCCACGCGAAGAAGTGATCCCATGAAATCCTGAACAAACGGCGTCGCGGCATACCAAGCAAGAAGACCGTACCCAGAGACAATAGTAACCGTCGCAGAAACGAGAGCCACCATAAGGGGAATGATATTGTTCCCTGTCGCATAAAATCCGCGCACAAAAAGGAGGCTCACTGACTGAGCGATAACTGACACCGTAAAAATAGCGAGGCAGGCTGCGGTGAGTTTCGTCGCATCCCAGTCAAACGTACCCGACCCAAGAATCGTGCGCACGATTTGTGCGCGAAGCACAATCATAAGGATGAGTACGGGAAGCGACCAAAACACAATGTGTCGTGCGGCTGCTAATATTTTTTCGAGAAACTGTTTTATCTCGTCATCGGCAAAATGTTTTGAGAGCCCCGGGAACGCTGCTGTCGCATAGCTCACCCCAATGACCGCAAGTGGCACCGATTGAAGATTGAAACCAAAGTTAAAAACAGTGACCGAGCCCTCGGGAAGCGTTGCGGCAAAAGCAACCAGAGCGAAGAGTGCTATCTGATTTGCAGAAAGCCCAAGAGTACGCGGAAGAGAAAGACGGATTACTTCCCAAATATCTTTAAATGACGGGACAAATGAGACACTGAGCGTAAAACCGTTACGTGAGCTAATAAAGAAGTGTACGAAGAAGTGAAGAAACGCCCCGAGGACGACTCCCCACCCAAGCCCAATGACTCCAAACGACGGGTAGAAAAATACCGCGCCTAAAATAATCCCCACGTTGTAAAGCACGGGGGCAAGCGCAAATGCAAAAAATTTATGAAGCATCTGTGTCACGCTCCCCAAAAGATTTGAGAGCCCGAGGAGAATCGGCGACAACAAGAGGAGGCGTGACATTGCAACGAGTTGACCATATGCCTCCCCTTCGTACGAAGGAAACAGAGCATGCACAAGTGTTGGAGCAGTAAGAAAAATACCGATTGACACCAAGACTAAAATTGTAAAAAATACTGTAAAGGTATCATTCAAAAATTTTTGAGCACGCGCATCGCTCTCCCCTGCACGTTTAGTAAGGAGTGGGATGAGAACGAGTGCCGACATAAATGAAGCGATCCCCGCAAACACGAAATCAGGAATACGAAATGCGGCGTAGTAAATATCGAGCGTCTGACTTGCCCCAAACGAGTGCGCGAGAAGTCTATCGCGGAAAAGTGCGAGGACCTGAGAAAGTATCGCGAAGAGCCCAAGAAGAAATGCGGCTTCATGGAGCCCATTCCATTCACGAGAAAAAAGTGCGAGAAGTTTCTTTGGCATTATCTAGAGTATACCCCCACACCAACTTTTTACAAAATATTTTTTCTAAACGACCTTTATACTACAAACCAAAAAGTTGATGTGGGGGATACAGGAGAAGACGTATTCTGTGCAAAAGGATTACAAAAAAATCCCAGATTCTATTAAGTGATGTTATTACAAAACTTGCTTTATTTAAATACTAATGGCATAATCACGTTTACCCATATCAGATGGTTGCTCTTACGCAAGTAAGGGAGGAAAGTCCGAACACTCGCCTTGGTTCGCCGAGGCAGCAAGGTAGCGGGTAACGCCCGTCAAACGCAAGTTTAGAGATGCGAGCAGAGACGTCTCCGACGAAAGAACGAGATACCCCTCGTGGGTAAGCCCGTATGGCAACATACGGGGTGAAACGGCTAAATTCTTACCCGAGTGCAAGGCCGTGTTCGCAGCAATGCGAAAGTGCCGCTCGAGGGTGTGAGCAATCACACTCCCAGATAAATAACCATCGTCACTTCGGTGATACAGAATTCGGCTTATCGATATGAGTAAATGAAAAACCGCGGTTAATCCCGCGGTTTTTCTTATTACTACTTTGCCTTTGCCTTCTTTGGCTTCTTCACCTCTTTGTGTGCATCTCTTCCTTTTGCCATAATATTTTATATTTTATTGTTTCAAATATTCGACCGTGTTCCTACTTAGTATATCCTGCAGATGATTCAAGTTCAAGAACATCGCCGAGTTTCAGCGTATGGTCTTTGAAAAAACCAGCGCGAACTTCAAGAACATATTTAGAATCCGCTTTTGGAGCACGCACTTCTGGGTATGATTCAGGTTGAGCGTTTTCCCACACGTCGACAATTTGTCGGCGCTCATCAACCCAGAGAATATCTATCGGAAAAGACATATCCTTCATCCAGAAGCCAGCTCGCGTCGGAGACTCAAACACAAACAGCATCCCCTCTCCCTCATCAAGCCTCTTACGCCCACCAAGTCCCTTCTCTTGAAGTAGTGGAGTGTCTGCAATAGTCACTCTGATCTCCTGCCCGCCCAAAAGAACGCGAGACTCTTTCTCGGGAACCACGAGTATTACGGCAATCAAAATTGCCATCGCGATACTCACGTAGAGCGCGCCAAGAGTAAGTTTGTTTAGGGTGACAACCTTTAACATTGTGGTTTATCTCTCCAGTCCTTCCATCATTCTTTCTCCGCGCTTGATTTCATCTTCAAGATTCTTGACTTCAGAATCATCAATACCATCTTCCATTACCTTTTCCTCTGTATCATCCTGTGCCTCACGAACTCTTTCGATTGAACGCTGAGCATCTTCAGATAATTTCTGAGCTTTCTCAAAGTCTCCACGCTTAATAGCCTCTTCGGCGTTTTTCATAAACTTATCTCCCTCCATCAAGCTCCCCTCAGGAAGCCCTTGCCCAACGAGATTGCGAAGTCGGAGCACCTCGCTCAAATGCTTCTCTGTCGACAACTCCTTCCCCATCACTTCTTCAAAGAGATCTTGTTCATCTTTGATTTCAGTATCAATGTCTCCATCTTCTTTATCTGCATCTGCCTTTTCTTTGGTAATTGACAGAAGAGCTTGAGTCAACCCCTGAACCTGAGGATCGTTTGGTGCGAGCGCTGCAAGCTTTGCGCGGATTTCTTCCTCGGCGCGAGATGTCTCACTCTTATGTTCTTTCAAAATCCCCTTAAGCTCATCACGAGACGCATCGAGTTCATCATCGAGTTCGCGTGCGAGATTTTTAACATCATTGCCTTTATCTTTTTCCTCTTTTACCAAAGTTGCAGCAAGTGAAACCTGCTCCCCGAAGTTGTCTCGAGCAGAGGCAACATCAGCAAGAGTTGCCTGTGGATCCTTGAGGACCTCACTCATTTCAGCAACACGCTCCTTTGCATACTCAAGGTGCTTTCGCGCCTTGTTCTCATTATTAAAAGTGAGTGCCAAGTTCAAGGCCTCAGTCCATCGATCAAAGAAATAAAAGAAGTCTCCTGGCACAAAACCAGAAACAACTGCTGCGGGGGCAACAGGCGCCTGAGATGTCGCCGTTGTGGTTGTTTGCGCAAAGGAAACAAACGGTGCCACCAAAAACAATGTTCCTGCAATAACTATTTTTTTCATAACTGCTAAATATTAAACTATTAAAAGATTCAATTAAATTATACCATTCGATCAAACAAATGAATATGTACACACCACTGCAACAGAAAAACCCGCCCAGTTGGGCGGGTTTTTCTGTTGTGTAGGAACTAGTTTCCCATACGGCGGTTTCCACCACCAAACTCACGACGTGGTGCGCGCTCCTCGAGAGGACGTGCTTCGTTCACGGTAAGTGTGCGGCCCTGGAAATCCTTGCCATTCATTTCTGCAATTGCCTTATCAGCATCTGCATCGTTTGCCATCTCGATGAAACCGAAACCCTTTGAGCGACCGGTCATCTTGTCGATGATGATTGCTGAAGAAGTAACTTCTCCCATCTCTGCAAACGCCGCCTTAAGATCATCTTCAGTAGATGAGTAAGGGATTCCTCCTACATACAATTTCTTTGCCATTTTTTTTGCTTATTGCTTAATTCTAATTGTAAGATGACCGTTTCCCTCGCTCTCTCACCTCGATAGAATCAAGCAAGCACTGAGTGAAACTTCTTACCCTTTAAGGGTACCACGAGGCCAATAAAAGCACAAACAAGGCAGGGCTGTGGATAACTAGGGGTGGGATTTGGGATATATAGAATTTGGAATAAAAGAAAAACGCCCGGCGAAAGGGCGTTTTGAACGTTCAAACAATCAGTCAACAACGAAAATGTAATCATCGGATTTCCCACGAGCGATATATTTCCCTGGGGGAACCCAGAAGGTTTTTCTGTCCATCTTAACCTCAATAAAACCGCTGTTGAGGCCTAACTCAATGAGGGCAATCCTTTTTTTCTTTGTATCAAGTTCAATCAAAATTTGAACCGGCTGACCTGCAATATTTTTCTTTCCGACTACTTCATACCCCCTTCTTGTATCGAGCACATAAAGAATGCTACTTTCCGCATTGAGCTCACTGTACCAATCCAGAAGCGCAAACACCGCCCAGCAAAGGAGGCTCACACCGACGACAAATGGGATTACCCAGCCCCAAGAAAGATGGGGCTCGAGACGAGAACCAGCAATCAGAAAAGATGCAATAGCCAACCATACCAAAATCAAAATTTTACGCATTTTCCTCTCCTCAGTTTTGTTGAAATAACAGTGACCTGAAATGACACTATCAAGAATGTGGGGGTTCGTCAACAAAAGAAAAACGCCCGGCGAAAGGGCGTTTTGAATAACAACTTAAAGATCAGACTACTTCATGAGTACCACCACCAGTATGCCAGCCCCAAATCGGCTTATCGAGGGATGGCTTAGGCTCATGTTTTTCGGAGATCAAAACGAAGGTTCCCTCTGGTGTTTTCTTTTCCCAAAAACCATTTGGCGGATACAAACCATGAATACACGCAATGAGTTCAGCCTTTGTTGTAAGGTCTATCAAGGACATGATATGTTCGTGTCCTGTCACATCATGAACTCTGCACACAACTTGATATTTTGTGTTGGGGTCAAGCGTGCGCAAAACCTCATTTCTCTTGTCGCGAGATACGACAAAAAAGAAGGCGAGTGCGAGAGACAGAATACAAAGAGTGGCAACAAAAATGATGTAAGAAACGTATGGAAAATGGCTAACAAAAAGCATCCACACGATTATAAACAACATGAAAATTGCAAGCACGATAAAGCTTAGAGCTCTCCACATTTTCTTCTCCTCGGAACCGTTGAAAGAAACTTCTAACCTGAAATGACACTATCAGGAATGTGGAGGTTCGTCAACAAAAGAAAAACGCCCGGCGGGTGGGCGTTTTGAACAAAGAAATATTTACTCTTCAGTAAAAACAAAGCCTGAGGCTCTCCCCATGGCCAGTTTCTTTCCCTTGGGGACCAGGAAGGTTTTCCCCTCATGGAGTACCTCTTCAAAGCCATTGGGGATGGCTGGACCGAGAGCAAAGAAGAAGAACTGGCGATTCGCGACCAAATCAAACAAATTCCAGATATATCGGTCGCCGACAAACCCGTGAGCATTAATTCTGTACGGCTTACATTGATCAAGGGTGCTCTTCTTTGCGTTCTGAACATCATGATCTTTTATTACCTGTTTGACCGTAAAAGAAAGGAAGACGCAGGCGAGCGCCAAGAGCGCCGGAACGGCAAAGGTGGGACTATTTTCCTGGACAGCGTAGCTGCCAGCTTTAAAAAATGCGGCCACGGACACCAGCGAACAAACAAGCGCGAACACAAAATTTTTACGCATTTTCCTCTCCTCAGAGTCATTAAAAAAACTTCTAACCTGAAATGACACTATCAGGAATGTGGAGGTTCGTCAACAACAAAGGGCGCATCGCGAAGCGATGCGCCCTTTGTTGTTTCCTGTCAGTTGTTAGTGGTCAGTTGTTCTTCCCCTAGTTCTTCCTAAATGCCTTCACTCTGTCTGCATCGGTCAAAAATTGCTTGCGGAGACGTACTGACTTTGGAGTGATTTCCAAGTATTCTTCTTCGGTCATCGTCTCAAGTCCACGCTCGATTGAAAGGTCGTAAGGAGGAGTGAGAACAATAGCTTCGTCGGTTCCTGATGAACGCATGTTTGAGAGCTGCTTACCCTTCGTTGGGTTCACTGACATCTCATCGCCCTTTGCGGTGTTACCAATAACCTGACCTTCATATACTTCAACCGCGGGTCCGATGTAGAGCGTACCGCGATCCTGAAGGTTGTAAAGCGAGAAGCCGAGAGCTTTTCCTGAGGCCATTGAAACCATTGATCCAGCCGCGCGCTTCACGATCTCACCTGCGTGCTCACGGAACTCTACGAAACGACTTGAAAGGATACCATCGCCCTTGGTGTCCACCACAAATTGTCCACGGTATCCGAGGAGCCCACGAGTAGGGATATCAAAGGTGAGACGGGTGATACCATTTTCCTCTTTCATGTTGGTCATCATAGCCTTACGCTTGTTGAGCTTTTCAATCACGATACCTGAAAGCTCTGAAGGAACGTCGATGATGAGTTCCTCGTACGGCTCAAGCTTCTTGCCATTCTCCTCTTTGATAATAACCTGAGGCTGTGACACTTGGAGCTCAAATCCTTCACGACGCATTTGTTCAAGAAGAATCGAGATGTGCATTTCTCCGCGACCATATACTTTGAATGAGTCGTTTGCTGAGAAGTCTACACGGAGACCCACATTGACCTCGAGCTCGCGCTCAAGACGCTCACGAATCTGACGAATCGTAACAAACTTACCTTCGCGGCCTGCGAATGGTGAGTCGTTCACAAAGAAGTTGAGGGAAATAGTTGGCTCATCAACCTTAATAGCAGGCAATGGCTCCTGGTCTGCATTTACACAAAGTGTTTCTCCGATGTACACATCAGGAAGTCCTGCCACCATCACGATATCACCTGCAACTGCTTCTTCTACCTCCTTACGCTCAGTACCTTCAAAAGTACAAAGCTTGGTGATCTTCGCATTGCGTGAAGTGCCATCAACATTTTTAATAATGATTGCCTCCCCTGCATGAATAGTACCCTGGTAAATACGTCCAATAGCGAGACGTCCAAGGAAGTTATCGTAACCCAAGTTGAAAGGCTGCATAAGCATAGGAGCATGAATATCAGCCTTCACTGCAGGAACCTTTTCCAAAACTACATCAAGGAGTGGTGTGAGATCAGTCGACTCTTCTTCAAGTGTGCGCTTTGCAATACCCTGACGACCAATAGCGTACACGGTTGTAAAATCAAGCTGCTCATCTGTTGCGCCGAGCTCAAAGAAAAGCTCAAACACTTCATCATGCACCTCCTGAGGACGCGCTGCTGGCTTGTCGATTTTGTTCAAAACAACGATAGGCTTGAGTCCGAGCTCGAGTGACTTCTTGAGCACGAAACGTGTCTGTGGCATAGGACCTTCCTGTGCGTCCACAAGGAGAAGCACGGTGTCGATAGAACGAAGCACGCGCTCCACCTCAGAACCGAAGTCGGCGTGACCTGGTGTGTCCACAATGTTAATCTTGGTGTCTTTGTAGAACACAGAGGTGTTCTTTGCATAAATAGTAATACCGCGCTCCTGCTCAAGAGCGTTTGAGTCCATCGTTACGCCCTCCTTGGTCATTCCTGTCTGGCGCATCAAGGCGTCGGTCAAGGTTGTCTTGCCGTGGTCCACGTGAGCGATAATTGCGATATTTCTGATTTCCATGTGATTAATTAAGCTTTAAATAGGTAAGAAAAACTGCTGGAACCCAGCAGAATTACCCGTGGAGTATAACAAATGTTGAGGATTTAGTCAAAAATCATCCCCCTTTTTATAGGTTCTCAATAGGGTCGATCATGGTGGTTTGGATGGTTTCCGCCTTGCTCATAACCTGAGAACCATACGTTGCTGCCCAAGAAGACTTCGAACAAACAGAGCCTGAGAAATATCGACACGCAGCATTACGCTCTGCACTGTACGAATTTGCCTTCGCACCATTGTCTTTCAAGAGAAATCCTGCCGCCATAAACGCGTCACGCGCCCGCCACGGATCAGAAGAAGTGACCCCGAGGGCATTCTTGAGGCGATTTTCAAAAAGCACCCACGTTGAAGGAATAAATTGCGCAGGTCCCATTGCCCCACCATAACCTGCTTGCTGTGGGCACGAAACAGCTGTTTTAAACGGATCCCTTCCGAGACGACTCGTGATATCAATAAACGGCTCAATATCTCTGTTTGGTTTCATAACATTCGCAAATGGCGTTCCTGTATTTTTACCCACCCCTGCTCCTGTTGTAGTATCTTTGAGGTAACACGAGCCCTGACTTTTCCCGAACCCTGACTCCTGCATAAAAATAGCGAGAAGAAACGCAGGACGCACACCTGTCTTCTGTGACACGAGCTTTGCATAATCGTATGCGGTGCCAAACGGAATCTCTCCCGTATCGCGGAGGGCGAAGAGCGCCGCGCGAATCGACGCAGCCTTTGCTTGCTTATCTCTCAAAACTTTTTGATAAGCAACCTCTTGTCCTTTAGTGACTTTGAGCACTTGGGCTTTTTCCTTTTCTTTTGAAGAGAGGAATTTCTGCTCAAGTTCCTTCTGGTAACGGAGGTCGATTTCTTTATTCTTTTTTTCTTCAAGGGTCGCCTTTGCCTCTTCGGTCACCTTCTTCGCTGCACCAACTTCTTCGAGAGACTTCCCTATCGCGTCTTCAACATATTCAAAGTTATCCAAATCGCTAAAAAAATCTGACATCTCTTTGTCGGAGAGTGCGACCTCAATGATTGAGTAGGTATCGAGCTCGTTGGTGCGACGCATGAGCCCCGCGAGCGACTCACGCTCAAGGTCGATTTTTGCTGAGTATTTCGTAATAGTGCGATTCTTCACACCGATATCATCAGTGAGTTTCGCAATAGAAAGATTTTGTGCCTTGATAGAAAGTTTTGCTTTTTGAATCTGTGCGGACAAAATCACCAAGTCACGTTCAAGAGAGACCCCTTCACGTTGCTTACTTTCGACGAGCGCTGCTTGAACATTAATCTCTTTTTCAACAGCCGCAAGCTCGGCCTCAAGCTTCGCGCGACAAGCAGCATCTTCGGGGTTGCACGAAGGCGAGGTTTGCGCGCCTGCAATAAGAGTAAAACCCTCAAATGCAATCGCAGCAAAAACCACAATAACAACAATTTTTCCAAGAATGCTTTTTGGCATAGGTAATGTATATTATATCGTCAAATGAGGAGCGCGACAAACATGCAACATGTAATACTCCATACAACAAAAAAGCCCGATGCGCACGCGCGTCGGGCTTTTTTGTTGTATGAGATTTATTTTGCTTCTTCTGTTGCTTCCTCTTCCTTCTTGCCCTTCTTCTCTACTTCAATAGCTGAGAGATCCATTACGGGAGTTTCTACTTCCTCCTTTGCAACGGCGATAGCTGCAACAACTTCGTTTCCGTGGGTTACGAGGGTAACTCCCTTTGGAAGAACAATGCTCTCTGCAAGAATCTGACTATCAAGCGCAACGAGAGGAGCGATATCTACGGTAAAACTATGAGGGAGATTTTCTGGCTGTGCCTTCACTTCGAGATCGTGCATAACCTTCACGAGCTGACCACCAAGAGTCTTCACTGCCTCTGACACACCAGTAAACTCAACAGGAACCTTTACGGTAACCTCGTGTCCCTTTTCGATAACATAGAAGTCAGCGTGAATTGGCATACCCTTCACTGGGTCAACCTGAACCTCAGTAATGAGTGCGTTCACCTTTCCCTTTGGCATCTCGAGAACAACCACTGTTGACTCGCCTGCTGCTTTCCAAGCCTTTACAAACTCATTTGCAGCAAAAACACATGGAGTTGCCTCCTGATTGTGTCCGTAAAATACAGCGGGAATAAAACCTTCTGCGCGAATAGCCGAAAGCTTTGTCTTTGGGTCGCGAATTTCTCCTTTTAATGTGATAGTCATAGTGGGGCTAGTATACATAAATAAGATGAAAAAGGCAAATTTACATAGGGTTACCCTATGTAAATGAGGCAAAAACAAAACCCGCCGAATAATCGGCGGGCGGAATGCTACAAAATCGATTTTTCTGCACCTTCAAGCTGCCGGAACAAAGAATCAAAATATTTGTGCTGCGCTTGATGACTTTCCAATTGCTGACAGATAGCACTCGCGAGTCTCTCATTCAGCTCCTTTTCAACTTCTCTCCTCGCATCACCATCAAGAATATCCATAGATGAATCGTATGAATAAAAACAATAGCCTATACTACTTTTCCAGGGAGTCAAGATGAAGCCATCCGATATTCCTGTAACACCAACGCGCGAAGAATCCCCAGAGAGAATTACCTCAATAAGCACTCGCGCGTATTTATGTTTACCATTCGAAGGAACAACTCTTATTACCTCAATATGTTTAGCAATTCCACTAGGAACTGCTTCATACCACTCGCACAGGAAATTTGAAATTTCCTTAATATGTTTCAATGAAATAGCAAAACCAACATCTTCCCCGTTAATTATGGGGCCTTGTGTAATTGACAATTTCAACATTTTCAAACCCTTCTGGGGCACAGCCCCTTTCATCCCTATCTCGCATTCGGATAGGTAATTTAGTTCTACGCTTTTATAAACAATTTGCAAGCAACGAAGGACGGTTTGCCGTAGGCAAACCGTCCTTCGTGAATTCACTTTCGACGTTTAACTTTTAACTTTTGACTGGAGCAAAGCGACGCCTACATCATATTAAACAATCTCATTCTCCTCTCCACCACCGCCGCCACCGCATCAACGGCTGGCTTCATAAATTTATATGGAGCAGTCTCATCTGGGTGCTCTGCCAAATACGCCTTTACTGCATCGTGGTATGCAACGCGGATTTCTGTATTGATGTGAATGATACCAATCCCCGCCTTGATTGCCTCCTGGAAATCTTCATCGCTCGTCCCTGAACCTCCGTGAAGCACGAGTGGCACTCCCGCAGCCTGGCGAACTTCCTTAATGCGCTCAATATTGAGACGTGGCTCAGGAGCATTGCGGAGCATACCGTGAATATTCCCCACTGACGGGGCAAAGAGATCAATTCCTGTCTCTTGTACAAAACGTGCAGACTCCTCCCCCGTCGTGAGATTTTCAAGAGATACTCCTTCTGGCACTTCATCAAGCACTTTTGAGCCAGAACCGATGTAACCGAGTTCTGCTTCAACAATAATTTCAGGATTCACACTGCGTGCATAATCAACACACTGTTTCGTAACGCGCGCATTCTCTTCAAATGATAGCTTCGCTCCATCAAAGATGACTGCATCAAATCCTGCATCTATAGCTTCCTTCACGCGCTCAAAGGTGTAGGTGTGATCAGCATTCAAATACACAGGGTATCCTTCATCACGTACGCTCTTCACGATTGCGACGACTTGCTTGATGCCAATGAAGTCACGCTCACCCTCTGAGACACCGATGATTACGGGCACCCCCGCTGCCTTTGCCCCCTTAATAACCCCCCAGAAGCCCTCCATATCTGAAATATTAAAATGCCCCACTGCAACACCCTTGGCTTCCGCCTGCGCAATCGTCTCTCGTAATGTTGGAATTGATGTCATAAAAACGCTTAATTTCTTTGTTGTTAATGAAGATATTCTACCATAAAAAAGCTCTAGTATGATAGAATATAGGGATTAATAGTGAGAAAATAATTAATTTATGGACCAATTAGATTTCGTTGGTATTGGCGACACGGTCGTCGATGCATTTATTCGCCTCAAAGAAGATCACGCTCACACAACCTGTCGCGTTGACACAAATGCTTGTGAACTCTGTATGCCATTTGGCGCAAAAGTTCCTTTTGACTTTGTGAAGGTTTGCTACGCCGTAGGCAACAGCGCGAACGCCTGCGTGTCTGCTTCACGCCTCGGCCTCAAAAGCGCACTCATCACCAACCTCGGTAACGATGACGACGGGAAGAAGTGTCTCGCATCACTCAAAAACGACGGAGTAAGCACACAGTACATTAAGGAATACGACGGGATCAAAACCAACTATCACTATGTACTCTGGTACGACAGCGAGCGCACTATCCTCATCAAGCATGAAGATTTCCCCTACACACTTCCCCTTGGTGACGTTGGTCCAAAGTGGCTCTACCTCTCATCGCTCAACGAGAAGTCACTCGAGTATCATCATGAGATCAGTCGCTACCTCGCAGCGCACCCTGAGACCAAGCTTTCATTCCAGCCAGGCGGTTTCCAAATCAAGCTCGGCGTAGAAGCACTCAAGGATCTTTATGCACACACTGAAGTATTCTTCTGTAACGTAGAAGAAGCGCGACAAATTTTGAAGGACGAAATGATTGAGCGCAAGGATCTTGCAAAAATGATTGCAGCCCTCGGACCAAAGATTGTAGTTATTACCGACGGACCAAAGGGAGCATATGTGTTTGACGGCGTCGACAACTGGTTCATGCCTATCTACCCAGACCCAAAGCCACCGTACGAGCGCACAGGTGCCGGAGATTCATTTGCATCGGCATTCGTCTCAGCACTCGCTCTTGGGAAGACCCCATCTGAAGCTATCGCATGGGCACCGATCAACTCAATGTCTGTAGTGCAGTACGTGGGAGCACAAGAAGGCCTCCTCCCGCGCGAGCAGCTTGAAAAATATCTCGCAGAGGCACCAGCTGATTACAAAGCGGTAAAACTCAACTAATAAACACTAGAAGATGCAACAAAAATACCGACTTTAATAAAGTCGGTATTTTTGTTGCATCTTCTAGAACTGCTGAAATTGCGGGTTACAATCACGGGCGCAATTAGACATAGTTTCCCCTGCTTCACAGATATTATCAGAGTCGCAACTAGGGATAAGGGTACAGACGCCGAGAATAAGTTCATACCCAGAGGAACACGCATTGCAAGTTGGTGGATTCGTTGCCCCATTCGTACAATTATCTACACAAACACCCCCTACTAATGTTTTTCCAACGGGGCAGTCCGCGCAGTAAGCAGGAGATTGTGCCCCATTATTACAAATGAGTCCTCCGGTTGGGTCAGAAACACTTCCTCCAGGGACCCCGGTACAACCAGTTCCCCCGCAAGCAACACAGTGTGAAGTTTGATAAGCCTCATTGTCGGGACACTGAGTACAAGTCGGAGGGTTGTTGGTACCGTTTGAACACGTGACAGTAATGGTATATGTTGCCCATGAAGAATTGAGGCCAGGGGCATCTTGAGTAAGGACTTGGAATGTCTTTATCCCCGTGGTGGACCAACTGTAGGTTGTTGATTGAGAGGTTCCAGAGTTTACGTAAGATACTCCAGCTGGGACCCATACTTCTGCAACCCCGTCCATATTCCAATCAACACCATAACGCACTTGGTCGCCCTGTGGATCAGTGGCAACAAATGAATATGTTTGCGTTGTATTTTCGGCAACAGTAATAGGCCCTGAGATTATTGGTGCAACAGGGGCAGTATTGGGTGCTATATAATTTCCATTAAAAGAGATCGTTCCTCCCGGAGTAAGAGAAATACTCTGCGATGTTGGAGTTATGTATCCAGGAACACTCCCCCAAGTAATAGTATACGAACCTGGAGCCGCTGGAGCAGATTGTGAAATCCCCGACCCCGCAATGGTCATAGGCCCAGTGATTGTCCACGAGGAGGCAACGTTTGAAGAAACATTCACCGTACCCGGATCGGGCCAAGAAATCGTAATGGTTCCCCCTTGAGCACGGACTCCATTATCACTAAGACCCCCAAGGCCTGTCCCAAGATAGATTTGAGAAGGGTTCCCAATATTTGAAAGAAGAATTGATCTTCCAGAAGGAGAAGGGACTGACATCCCTGGAGCAGCATAGCTGCCGCCGCCGCCAGCGGGGGTCCCTCCACTAACTCCACTAGGATTATACACTCCTACACCACCTCCTCCACCGCCATAACCACCGCCACCGCCACCGCCAAATTTAATTCCATAAGGATTGCCCAGGACCCCACCATTGCCCCCAGCAGCAGAAAAGCCACTAGCTCCACCACCGCCGCCAACATTGCTGGCGCCAATAGTTCCCGAATTATCCCCAATCCCACCAACCCCAGCAATGAACCCCCAAGAGCTCCACCCATTTCCACCAACGCCCTCAGTCCCATTACCCCCATATTGTGACCAAACGGGTATTGGACTAATAGAAAATCCACCAAGCCCAGCACCAGTACCAGATGTTGAACCCCCTGCTCCGCCGTTAACACCACCACCACCGCCGCCAACATAAATAACTGGGATTGAGGCAGTTCTCGCAAATGCCCCACCACCACCGCCGCCAGCATTTCCACTTCCGGTAGAATAACCATTCCCTCCTTGAGCAACAAAAGTTACCGTTGTTACTCCAGTAGGAATTGCAACCCAGCCACCAGCACCATTGGTAAATGTTTGTGTCCCCGCAAAAGAAATATTTAAAAAGGAGGAGATGGCTACAATTACTAAAACACCCAAACCAAACTTTGCCCACAGAGAGTGGATAAGAAAAACCCTCAACCTTGATTCTGAATTAATTTGATTTTTCATTTTTTAATACACTAATACTTACCTGTGATTTAATCATTGGGGTCGAGATGTTTTCGCTAATAGTTATATTAATGTCATTGTTTTCCTTTGTAGCATAAAGAGAAGAAACTGGTATCCCTTCGTAAGTATTGGCAACGCTCCAATTCTGTTTTTTAAGAAAATCTGCATAGAGATTATAATTTTCTTTTACCGTTTTTGCAGAAAGGAAAACAATGGTGAGCTGCTTCTGGTTAGCATAGTTTAAACTATAGCTCTGTTCAACCTTCGCTCCTTTCTCTGTAGGAATATCGGCAGGAAAGTCGGCTGGCACACTGATGCCAAAATCTGTTTTTACAGGTTGTGCACTTATTGTTGTTTGTTCCCCTGACTGAGGGGAAAGATTCTCACTCTTTTGCATATTAAAAAAGAGGACACAAAGAAGCGCAGCAATAATACCTCCCACACCTATAAGAATTATTTTCTTATTGTTCATTCAAACAGTATACTTTTAATCACTCATGCTTCGCAAGGAACTTTTGAAACAAACAGTGGATAACCCCTACTGAAAAAGAACTTCCCTATGAAAGGAAGTTCTTTTTGTTTACACGCATTACAAAAGTTTTTTAACTGCCTCCTTGATATGACTAATCCCCATACCGTAGTGCTCAATGAGCTCTGTTGGCGTACCTGACTGGCCAAACTTATCATGCACACCGATGAATGCCATCTTTGTTGGATGCTCTACGGCGAGAACTTCTGCAATAGCCGAGCCAAGACCTCCTGCGACCTGATGCTCCTCTACAGAGACGATAGCATTGCATTCTTTTGCAAGTGCAATCACCGCATCACGATCAAGTGGCTTGATCGTTGCTATATTGAGCACAACAGTGTTAACTCCCTCGGCCTGAAGCTCTTTTGCCGCCACAAGCGCATTGTAAACGAGTCCACCACATGCAATAATGCCAACCTTGGGACTTTCGGTGCGGAAAAATTCTTGTGCCTTCCCTATTTCAAATGGCGTTTCTTCCGTAGTAACGATAGGTGTCTTCTCGCGCGCGAGACGAATATAGGTTGGCGAATTTGTTTTTGCCATTGCGAGAGTTGCTTTGCGCGCTTCAATACTGTCACACGGAGCGATGACGGTCATATTAGGAAGAACACGTGTGATAGCGATATCCTCAATCGCTTGATGGGTCCCTCCATCAGGCCCAACAGAGATCCCCGCGTGCGAACCAACGATTTTTACCGGACGATCATTATAACAAACCGTTGTACGAATCTGCTCCCAGCTACGTCCTGGAGAAAACATCGCGTATGACGAGACAAAAGGAACCTTTCCCATCGCTGCCATCCCTGATGCAACTGAAATCGATGACTGCTCCATAATCCCCATTTCAAAAAATCGCTTTGGAAATTCTTTTGCAAATGCATCCATCTTGGTCGATTCCGTGAGGTCACAACACATGGCGACGACGCGATCATCTGCACGTCCCGCAAGCACGAGCCCCTCGCCAAAGCCAGCACGAATAGGAGCTTGCTCTACGTCAGTATCAAAAAGTTTTGGATTAAGTGGGGTCATGTTATTTAGATTCTACTTCATTTTGCTTTTTTTTGAAATGATAATTGATAATAACTCCAAAAATAAATGAGATTATTGCCGGGGAAAGAGTTGCCTTAAGCGCAAAAATTTGTGTAACGTATGGGAACTTCATAAAACCTCCAAACAAGGCAATACCAAAAATAAAAGGTGTTGCTGCAAAAATATTTGCCAAAAAGGTACTCACATAGAACCTTGGTTTCCTAACAAAACTGAGTATTAAAAGTAATGGAAGTGCGACAAATAATGAAAAAAATTCAAACATCAAGGGAAGAGTGAGTGAGTATTCTTCAACCATTACTGAATCTGTGCCAAACAAAAAAACAGATGTTGCGGTTAAAAATGGGGTCAAAACAACAAAACCAACTCTGGTCAAAAAAAGCACGAGTACTGAGACAAAATGCTGTGACTTCTTATTGTTCATTTTATTGATGCTCACTATCAATTTGCCCTCCAAGTGTGCGAAGCTCCGCAAGAGCATTCTCTCCCTGCTCTTTATTAGGGGGGTTGCCGTGCCACTTGTAGTCATTCTCAAACATCTCCACCCCCTTACCAGGGGTTGTGTGTGCAATGATCACTGACGGCTTTTCAAAAATTGCGCGTGCTGCGTCGACGGCGTCTACGATGGCTGCCATATTGTGTCCGTCGATCTCAAGCACGTGCCAACCAAACGATGCCCACTTGAGTGCGAGCGGTTCGAGCGGCATCACATTTTCTGTGTATCCGTCGATTTGAATATTATTGCGATCGACGATTGCGACAAGGTTGTGGAGCTTCTCCTTCCCTGCGAGCATTGCTGCTTCCCATACCTGTCCTTCATTGAGCTCACCGTCCCCCAAGAAACAGTACACGGTTCTATTGGTATTCTGTCCGCGATCAAGACGATCAACGAGCGCCATACCGACCGCCTGTGAAAGCCCCTGCCCGAGTGGGCCCGAGCTTGTCTCAAGCATGGGAAGATATTCACGATGAGGATGTCCTTGGAGGCGTGAGCCGAATTTGCGGAGTGTTTTGAGCTCCTCCACAGGGAAATATCCTGCGTGAGCCATCGTCGCATAGAGTACAGGACAAATGTGTCCATTTGAAAGGACGACGCGGTCACGATCTTCCCAAGTAGGATTCTTTGGATCCTGTTTCAAAATATGAAAATAGAATGCGGTAAAAATATCCGTCATTCCGAGAGGCCCCGCGGTGTGTCCTGATTTTGCTTCTACGAGCGCCTCAATGATCGACTTGCGAATCTCAATCGCTTTCTCTTCAAGGAACTTTGTTTTTTCGTCGTGGAGATGTGTCATGGGGCTATTGTACCAAATTCTCAAACTTGTTAATAGCGCCGACGAAGTCATCTGCCTCAAGGATTGCCGAACCCGACACGAGACGTGTTGCTCCTGCATCCACAAGGGCGCGCGCGGTGTCGAAGTTTACCGAGCCATCAATACTAATAGGCATCTCGGGTTGGAGTGCGCGGATAGCGCGCACATGGTCGAGTACGCGTTCATCAAATGGCTCCCCCTGGAAACCAATGCGCGCAATCCCCATGCATTGTACGAAATCGATACGATCGAGATATGGCTCGATTGCCGAGAGTGAAGTCGTGGTGTTAATCGCAAGACCGAGCTCGATCAAACCCTCAGGTACCCCAGCACGAATAGTCTCGAAGTCACTCATCCCTTCGATGTGTACAATGATGCGGCTTGCTCCTGCAATCACCCACTTTGCAACCCAGAGCTCGGGATCTTTAATCATCAAGTCCGCTTCAAAGTTAATATCTTCCCACGACGGCATCCCCTCCTCTTCAGTCATCAAGGCATCGAAGTGTGGGTCGCGCGGATACGGCCACGTCCGTGCAGGCACAAATTTGCCATCCATAATATCGAGCTGGACAAGTGGCACGACGTTCACAAAAAGACTCATCTTTTCATCGAGGTCATCGTAGTCACGTGGCATTATTGCGGGAATAATTTCAATCATGGTTTTTATTTATCAAGCTTCGCAATTCTTCGCGCGTGCTTTTCCTCACCACTAAACGCCGTCTCGAGCCACACGCGCACTACTTCCCTTGTTTCATCTTCTGTCACAAATCGTGCCCCAAGTGAAAGAATGTTTGCGTCGTTGTGTTCGCGAGAAAGGACAGCAATATCAAACGGCCCACCGTAGTACACTGCAGCGCGAATACCTTTCACCCGATTTGCACACATTGCCTCCCCTTGCCCCGAACCACCGAGGATGATTCCGCGAGATTCCAAATCATTTGCAACCGCTTCTGCAACAGGACGAATAAAATCAGGATAATCATCAAGCGCCTCAAAGGTGTGCGCGCCCATATCTTCTACATCATGTCCAAGCTCGCGCAAGAAAGGTACAAGTGCTTCCTTGAGTTCAAACCCTGCGTGATCGGTGCCGATGAAAATCCTCATAAATATTATTCTAGATGGCTTGCTACCTTTGCTACGTGCTTTACAAGTGTGTTAGTGTAACCCATTTCATTGTCATACCATGAGAGCACCTTCACAAGATTGCCATCAGCTACGCGTGTCATCTCAAGGTCAGCAATAGCTCCATAGAGCTCGCCCACGATATCCGAAGATACAATAGGTTCCTCACTTACCGTGAAGACTCCTTCCCAGCGAGGGTCCTTTGCAGCATCGCGGAGAATCTGGTTCACTTCTTCTGCTGAAGTGTTGCGCTTTGCGATGAAGGTAATGTCTGCGATTGAGCCCGCAATCACCGGCACGCGGATTGCAATACCATCAAACTTCCCAATGAGATCTGGCACCGCCTCAGTTACCGCAATAGCTGCCCCTGTTGAACCAGGGATCATATTCTGTGCAGCAGCACGTCCACCACGGAGATCCTTTCCTCCAGGACCATCGACGATCTTCTGCGTCCCTGTGTATGCGTGTGTCGTGTTGAGGAGTGCTTTCTCAATACCAATAGCCTCATGAAGAATGTGGATGAGTGGTGATGCTGCATTGGTTGTACATGATGCGTTTGATGAGATATCACACGTTGAGAGGAGCTCTTCATTGATACCCATAAGCACCGTCACGCCAGTGATGCCAGGAACAACTGCCTCTCCTTTTACAGGAGCGGTGATGACCACACGCTTTGCACCTGCGTCGAGATGTACTTTTGATTTCTCATAGCTTGTAAAGAAACCTGTCGACTCCACCACGATATCAATATTGTGCTTCGCCCAAGGGAGCTTGGTTGCATCTTTTTCTTGAATGAGGAGAACTTTGTGTCCACCAACAATGAATCCTGGTTCCTCACTTTCTGCAGGAGGAACTACGGTCACTTCAAAATCAGCCTTGCCGTACGCAGTGTCGTACTTGAGGAGGTATGCCATGTTCTCAGGGTCGCCAAGGTCGTTCACTGCCACAATCTCAAACTCAGGACGTGTGCGTGCCAACTTATAAAACGCGCGTCCAATGCGCCCAAACCCGTTAATAGCTACTCGTACTTTTCTCATGCTGATTTATTGTTGTTAAAATGATTAAAACTATCTGGATATTTTACCATACACAGCAAAAAAGGCACGAACACCGTGCCTTTTTTGATTTTTTACTTCAATCCCTCTTCAAAGAGTTGCTTGAGGATTGCAGGATTGCCTGATCCTTTTGATGCTTTCATCCCCTGCCCTACGAAGAATTGAATGAGTGCAACCTTGCCAGACTTGTAGTCAGCGACAACGGTTGGGTTTGCAGAGATTGCTTCCTCAACAATTTTCTTGAGTGCCTCAATATCGTTCTTCTGGATGAAATTATTTTTCTCTGCGATTGCGCGTGACTCACCACCTTCGGCATACATTATCGCGAGCGTATCCTTTGCTCCACGTGATGAGAGGTCACCTGCCTTGATCATAAGCACGAGTTCGGCAAGTGTCGCGCCTGTGATACCACCAAAAGAATCGCTCCCTTTCATAAGTCCTACGAGGTCCGACGTAATGTAGTTTTCGAGAAGCGTGACCACCGAGAGGTCAGAGTCTGTTGCGAGAACAGCCTCCTCAAAAAGTCCGCCGAGTTTGCTATCTACGGTAAACGCTTCCGCATTTTCTGGCTTCACACCATACTCACGCACGAGTCGCTCACGCTTCTCCCAAGGAAGCTCAGGCATTGTCGCCTTCAAAGCTTCATTTGAAAATTCAGGAATTTCTGAAATCTTGAGCTTTGGTAAATCTGGATCAGGGAAATAGCGGTAGTCATGTGCTGACTCCTTCTTGCGCTGTGAAAATGTTTTCTGAGCAACCTCGTCCCAACCACGTGTCTCCTGTACGATCTCCCCTTCGCCACCATCGAGGATACGCGTCATGCGCTCAACCTCGTACGCGATAGCGCGCTCTACTGAGCGGAATGAGTTCAAGTTTTTCACTTCCACTTTCGTACCAAGCTTATCTGTCTTTGATATTGAAATGTTTGCTTCCACGCGCATCTCTCCTTTCTCCATGTTTGCATCTGACACACCGAGTGTGCGGAGGAGAAGCTGAAGCTCACGTGCAAAACGCCCTGCGTCTTCAGCGCTGTGAATGACGGGCTTCGTTACAAGCTCCATGAGGGGTACGCCTGCGCGATTGTAGTCGACGAGACTCCCCTCACTTCCTTCATGCGACGAGCTCGCGGTGTCTTCCTCGAGATGCACACGTTCAATAGCAATCCCCGCAAGCACGCCATTTGATACGAGTGGATATTTGTACTGGCTGATTTGATAGCCCTTTGGAATGTCGGGGTAAAAATAGTTCTTGCGGTCAAACTCGGTGAAATCAGCGAGGTTAGAGCCGAGCGCTGTCCCCACGCGGAGTACGTGACGCACCGCCTGCTTGTTGATCACGGGCAAGGTCCCCGGGTGCGCCATACACACAGGACAAATATTCACATTCGGCTCAGAATTGAAGGGGTCGTTCGCCGAATTGCAGAACATCTTTGTTTTTGTCTTGAGCTCGGCATGAACCTCGAGCCCCACGGTAAGTTTGTAACTCATAAGGGAGATTGTAGCATAAAATTATCACGACGATAATCCTCCCTCAAAACAAAGGGTCGGGAACGCAATGCGTTCCCGACCCTTTGTTTTACCAAATTCCCCTTATTTATCCGCTTCCTTCAATAGTTTCAAAAGATCATCTTGGAACTTCTTCATTCCTTCATCGTCGAGGATAGTGATAGTGAAGATTTCCGATTCAGGGCAAGCCTTCTTCATTTCTTTTCCCACTTCCTTCACACGCTCAGGAGTTACCATATCAGTCTTCGTAAGGACAATGATCTCGTGCTTTGACGCGAGCTCTTTATCGAAAGCTTCAAGCTCCTTGCGCACGGTCTTGTACACCTCAAGAGGATTCTCATTCTCGAGTGATACCAAATGTGCGAGTACGTGTGTACGCTTCACGTGGCGGAGGAACTTATGACCGAGTCCACGACCCTCTGACGCACCTTCGATAAGACCTGGGATGTCTGCAATAATAAATCCATAACACTCTCCCAAGTTTGGCTCAAGTGTAGTAAACGCATAGTCCGCAGTCTTCGCCCCCGCACGCGTAAGTGTGTTCAAGAGAGATGACTTGCCAGCGTTTGGCAACCCAACAAGACCGAGGTCTGCAACGATTTGAAGCTCGACTTTAAAATCAGCCTCCAACCCCTTCATCCCTGGCACATGCTCCTTTGGCGTACGGTTCGTCGATGTCTTGAAGTGCTCATTACCAAATCCACCACGTCCACCCTTAAGCACGAGAATCTTCTGATCTTCATGCAGAAGCTCGTAGGTTTCGCCTGAGTCAACATTGGTCACAATAGAGCCAATAGGCAAATCCAAAACGAAGTCATCGCCGTTGCGGCCGTGCATACTGTCGTTTCCACCATCTCCTGCGCGCTCTGCGGCAAAATCCTTCTCGTGACGATACTTGAGGAGAATATGCACATCACGAACAGCGTGGATGTACACATCCCCACCCTTACCACCGTCACCACCAGAAGGCCCAGCAAATTCCTTGCCTTTCTCGTGCTTAAGACGCATAACGCCGTTTCCGCCGTCACCTGCCTTCATATGCATTGTCATTTCATCAACGAAAGCCATAATATTTTTAAAATTAGAAGTGTACGCCGAATGTGTACGTTAAGTAATATTGAGCGCTAAAAGTAACACGAAACCGGATTTTCCGCAAGTATGCAGAAAAACACACTACGCATCAAGGGCTAATTTTGCGAGCGCAAGCGCGCCCTCTTTTGAGCCAGCGCCGGCAATGAAGCGCTTATTGTGACAGAAAAAGGCATCGGCAACACCCGTTATTTCTACAAATTCCTGATCACGCTTCCCTGCCCATGATTCAGGCAAAAGTTTTCGCGATTCAAAAGAATCGACGCTATTGCGCACTGTTTTTACTTTCCACTTGCCACCGTTTTCATGATCAGGCTTTACGATGTAAAGAGGCTCAGGGAATTGTGTGAGTATCCACTCCCAAGGATACTGCCCGTCGATCACGATGATGCGCTTGTCTTCTGATTTTTCATAAAGGTCCGCGACAATTCTTTCCCCCTCGCGCTGATCCTTCGCAAGCGTAATCTCGCGCACGATAACTTGTTTTGCAATTTCGACCGCACGCGCAAACCCCCCATCAAACGAAAGTGTTCCATTTTCTTCTTCCTTCCACGTAGGACGAAATGCGGTGACGACGTGATGCAAGAGATATGGAAAAACTTTCTGCTCGGTGAGATTAAACGAATCAACGCCATTATCCGCCATATCTACTGGCTGCACGAGTTTCTCATCAATGCGCTGCGCGGACTGAGCGTCTCCACACAAAGCCTCTCCAAACTCTTTCCATACTATTCCAATAGAAGAATATGGGATGCCATTTTCACGCGTCCCTGCACCACCCTGCTGGTGATGGTCATATCTCCCACGAACCACATCATACTCACCACCCACATCCACGACATAATCCCCCGTCGCCCACACCTCAGGGTCGCGACTGCGCACGATCTCCACATTGCCATCGTTTACGAGTGAAAGCACCGCGCACGCAAAAACTTCGTCAGTGTGAAAATTCCCACTATGCGTTATTATCCTCTTCGAGTTTTTTGTGTTTGTTGCGTTCATAACGATGTGTCACCAGACTTTGAATCAAGATGAATCCTAACACGAAAACGAGAGCGAGCAAAACAAAACGTGATGCATTGTGCGTAACATTGATTGCCGCATACCCAAAGAAGTACCCCACACTCATGTAGACAATGACCCAAAAAATCGACGCAAGAAATTCCGCTTTGAAAAAGAGTTTGAACGGAATACGAAATACCCCCGACATAATCACGGTCGCACGGTTTGCGCCATAAATAAACTTGGAAATAAAAATGGATTTAAAAGGCTTCTGACGAAACTCCGGCAAGAAAAATGTGATTGCTTTCTCCGCCCAATGAATCACCCGCGTAGCAACCTTACCATTCTTGAGCATCACCCCCGCCTGGTAATACATTGTGTTTCCGAGGACGACCCCCACAAGCGCGATCCAAAACACGTCCCCCACGTCAAACGCTTCAAGCGAAGCGAGCATCCCGGCGACAATAAGAAGCACCTCCCCTTCAAGCATCATGGCAATAAAAAGCACTACATACCCCCAAACACGGTGGCCCTGCACGAGGTGCACAAAAACGTCGATAGATTGCTCAAACATATTTAATTATCCCCAAGGAGTTTGTCGACAATAAATGTCGTTACTGAAATCACGAGCGAGCCGAGGAGCGCTGGCACAAAACCATCAACATAAAATCCTTTCACGAAAGAGCCGATAGACCAAAAGAGTCCCGCGTTGACAACAAACGAAAAGAGGCCAAGCGTAAGAATCGTAATCGGGAACGCAATGAGCAAAATGATAGGACGGACGATGGCGTTCAAAATACCAAAGAAAAGCGCGACGATCATCGCCGTCCCAAATGAAGTGATTTCAATCCCTGGAATAAACGAAGGAAGCGTGAGAATCACGAGAGCAACTAAAACCCATGTAGCAATAATCTTCATATTGTTATTTTATCACATTCGGCGCCGTGCGTCCCTCAAGTGTTTCAATAATATTTGTTGCGACCATCTCCGCCATTTTGGTGCGCGTCTCTTCTGTTGCAGAAGCGAGGTGTGGGTTCACGACCACATTAGGAAGCGATAGAAGTCCTTCTGAAACTTTTGGCTCAAATTCAAACACATCGAGTGCTGCTCCGCGGATGACGCCATTCTTGAGCGCCTCCACAAGTGCGAGCTCGTCGACGACGGGGCCACGTGAAGTATTGATGAGGAGTGCTGACTTTTTCATCATCGCGAGACGTCCTGCGTTGATAAGGTGCTTCGTCGTAGGAAGGAGCGGTACGTGGATGCTCACAATGTCCGCACCCTTGATCACCTCTTCGTGAGTCGCGCAAAATCTTGCCCCACACACTGCCTCAAGTGTTTCGTTCTGCTTCACATCACAGTACACAACATCCATCCCAAACCCTTTATGCAAGATACTTGCAACTTCTGAGCCAATACGTCCCGCACCCACGAGCCCTAAAGTCTTTCCTTTTATATCAGTCCCCAAAAGAAGCATTGGCTCCCAGCCGACAAATTTCCCCTCACGAATAAATCGATCCCCTTCCGCAACACGCGAAGCAAGTGTGAGAATGAGCGCAACCGTATGCTCAGCGACCGTCGAGGTGAGTACGTCAGGAGTGTTGGTCACTACGATTCCTTTTGCCTGCGCGGCAGCGACGTCGATATTGTTATACCCTACGGCATAGTTGGCAATAATTTTTACCGACGCAGGCATCGCTGCGATTATCTCAGCATCCAGAGTATCGGTAAGAAGTGAAGCGACCGCATCGTACTCACTGGCCACGAGCACTGCCTTGAGCTCATCGCGTGTTAGTACTCCGTCTTTTTCACTCACCGTCACCTCATACCCCTGCGCGCGCAACATTTCTTCGGCCTTTGCAGGAATACGTCTGGTTATAAATATTTTTTTTGCCATATATGTACCAATATAATACCACACAAGTCCCCCAAGCGAGGCCATTGCGAAAGAGCCGAAAATTTGGTATAGTTTTGGAATCAAGCGCCCGTTATGTACGGGCATTTTTTCCAAATATCGTGGAGACAATTTTCAACAGCATCCTCTATGTGTTCCTCTTTCTCACCCTTTACCTCGAGGTATTTTTCCTTATCACCTTTTTTGAGGAACGAGCAAAATTAAGCACGGAAAAACTAAAAGAGAAACTCGCTTATTACCCCTCCACCACGATCATTGTCCCTTGCTGGAACGAAGAAAAGACAGTTTCAAAAACTGTCGACTCGCTCCTTCGACTCAACTATCCAAAAAACAAACTCGAAATTTTCATCATTGACGACGGCTCGACCGACAACACCTGGAGCATTGTTCAAAAATTTAAAAATAATCCTCAAGTAAAACTTTTCCACAAAGAAAACGGTGGCAAGCACACGGCAGTAAACTTCGGCATCGAAAACTCGCAAGCCGAGCTCATCGGCTGTCTCGACGCTGACTCATTCGTCGACAAGGATGCACTCCACGAGATCGCCGCTGCCTTCAACGAAGACCCCAAGATGATGGCCGCGACACCAATGCTCGTCGTCCACGAACCAAAAACGATTCTCCAAAAAATGCAGAAGACCGAGTACCACATGGGCGCATTCCTCAAGCGTATGCTCTCTCCTCTTGATGCGATCAATGTGACGCCGGGCCCTTTTTCTATTTTCCGTAGCGAAGTGTTTAAGCAAATCGGCCTCTACAAAAAAGCACACAACACCGAAGATGGTGAATACGCACTTCGCATGCAAGCAAACCACATGCGTATTCGCAATGTGCACACCGCGCAGGTATACACCTCGACACCGAGCACACTCTACAAGCTCTATCGCCAGCGCCTCCGCTGGTCATACGGCACAATGAAGAACACGCTCGATTATCGCTTTATGATGTTCCGTCGCGAGTACGGCATCCTCGGCATGATTACCCTCCCCCTCTCATTCTTTGGAGTGTTTGTCTTCCTCTACAATTTCGGCTTCGTTGCCTTTCATGCGGTTAAAGTCGTTGCCGAAAAAATCGTGGAGATCAGTACTGTTGGTTTCATGTTTGCGCTTCCCAAGGCAAATCCTTTCTTCTTCAATACTGACTTTGCGGCCATCCTCTCATATATGTTCCTTGGGCTCGGGCTCGTCATTATTTGGAACGGTGTGAAGCTCGCTGAGGGACGTTTCCGTCCAAGCACGGGTATCTTCTATTTCCTCTTCCTTTATGGTATTGTGGCACCAATCTGGTTTATTCGTGCCGTTATCAATGTCATCTTTTCTCGCGGGACAAGCTGGCGCTAAACCACCAAACTCAATATGAAAAACATTCGCGCAAAAATCGAAACAAGAAAATATGTTCTCGCCTTCGTCATCACCGTGATGGTATTTTTTGGCGCACTCATCATTAGTAACCGTTTTTCAGAAAATCGCATCGCTGAGATTAAGGCAGTTGAGAGCAAGATTTCTTTAGACATTCTTTCTTCAGAAACACAGTTCGCCCTTCTCAAGGAATCTTCTTGTAAGGCTATCGATCATTCGACCGCATTCTCAGAAGAGTTGAGTTCCCTCGCCGCAAAGCTCTCCTACATGGAAGAAAACCTCGGCGACAGTGACGCTGCGGTGACCAACCTTAAAAAGTATTACTCATTGCTTCAGATCAAGGATTACCTTTTGACCGCGCAGGTTGAGCAAAAATGTGGCATCAAGCCCCTCACGATTATTTACTTCTATTCCAACAAAGACGGCGAGTGTGAAGATTGCCGAAAAGAAGGTTACGTTCTCACTAAGCTTCGCGAAGAGTTCCCCGAGTTCCGCGTATATTCATTTGATTACAACCTCGACCTCTCAGCAGTAAAGACCATGAAGTCGATTCACGGCGTACAAAACAAGCTCCCTGCCCTCATTATTAGCGATGAACCATACTATGGATTCAAGACCGCCGAAGATCTTGAGAAGATAATTCCACAACTCAAGAAACTCCGTGCCGAGCATGAAAAAGCCGCAAAGGCCGCGACAGCAACGAGCACCAAGAAGTAACAAAGAAAAATCCGCCCATTGGGCGGATTTTGTTTTTACATACTACGGAACCTTCGTGTTGAAAATTTTTCTTGCATCACCCCGCACAAAGCGCAGGATACGCTCGAGGCTTTTCATTTCGGCTGTTTTGAGGGGCCGCTGTTCCATGGAGGTACCGTGCGGACACCGAAGTACAATGACTGGAGTGGTGTGGACGAGTGCTACTTCATGCAGATTGTGAATCTCTCCGCAATCATGGCACTGAATTTCATGATCGCTAATAGTCTCGTCGACTTCCTTCACTAAGCGCGCGAGTTCCGCCTCCTGCAACAAATACTCGAGGAGGAGTTCGTCGCTCGGCTTAAGGCTCGTATATGAGCTTTGGAGGTCCTTCAGGAGCTCTTTTACTCGCATCATCTGAGATGCAAGATTCAAAAGCTTTTCAACTGTACGCTGCTCAGCTGCATTCAAAAATTCTTTGTCCCCCCGGGGGAGGCCACCTATCATTGTCGTCATTTTTCTCTCCTTGGTATATAAACTATCAGAATTTCCAATTTCGATACTAGCACGCACCCACCAAAATACAAGCCCCGCGAGCGAAGCTCGCGGGGCTTGTATTTTGGTATCTTCTTTTAACTTTAAAACTTTCTACCTTTAACTTGCCTCCCTACTTCCCCTCCTCAATAAGTTCCATAAACTCAAAAATTTCTTTTGTGTAGGTAGGAACAACAGAGTTGTTGTAGTGGTGAAGCTTTTCGATGGTCGTTTTATCTTTATAGTAACGCTCCGTGTTTGGATTCTTCCCACCAAGGTTCATTGCTACAGTCTCGATTGCAGCATCAAAGCTCTTAAACTTGATTTTGCATGATCCCCAACCAAATGGGTTACTGTGACAGGCAAACTTACCGCCCGTTGACTCCTTGATCGCAATAGCGGGCAAAAGACGCCAGTCAAGGTCATTATCCTTGGCAGCTTGCGCAAGCTTCGCACCATACCCCTCGAGGGGCATATCGCGCTTAGCAAAGTACGCATCAATCTTTTCCGCCTGAAGGTCCAAGTCGTTCTCAAGAGCTACTGACTCCTGGACAGACACCTTAAGCGCAAGATTCGTATTAAACATCGCGAGCGGTGAGCCCATCGTAAGAAACGGAATAAGCATCAAGCCGTGCGCGAACTGAATTGTTTTGTTTTTCATAGTGTAGCGGTATGAGCTCCGCAAAACTTCGTATCAGTATCGCCCGGGTCACACATACATTAAGAGTGGACCAAAGTTCGTTTAAGAAAAAAGCACCATATAAAGGTGCATTTGAACTTACTGACGATGGGTCAATCCTATCACAATAGCCCACAAAAGTCAATGATTTTAGCCCGTTTCAAACGAGTAATTTCTGAAAATTTGTCGAAATATCCTTATTTTACAATGCTTAATTTTGACACCCCTTTACAACTTTGTTTATGTATTTTACAGTCAAAAAAGCGACTTGCCACCAAAAGATGGGGTCCAATGTGTCGACTAAGCGAGCTCGGACACCTCCCCGATGTCCATCCCCAAAATAGTGTCCCCTGCCCCAAAAAGTATCTTTCCCTGGAACTTTTTCCCCGCAAAAAAGAGTGGCATCCAGTGCGGATCGTCTGGCCACATCTCAGAAAACGGGATTTCATCGAGAGAAAACCACTTCGGGAGCATTTCTTCGCTTTCCATCGGTTCCCCCACATGCTCACGAGCGCGGAAGATATGCACTTCGAGGATTTCTGGGTTCCCCTCAAATTCAAAGTCCATAAGCCCCACTTTTTCAAGGGCTGGCACTTCTATCCCCGCCTCCTCGAGAAACTCCCGGCGCGCCCCTTCCTCTATGGTCTCCCCTGCCTCAACCTTACCCCCGAAGCCATTCCAGCGACCAGCGCCAAAACCACGCTTTTTCATTCCTAGGAGAACTTGCGTGTCATTATGAAGCAAACACAATGTTAAAACTTTTTTAGACATAATATTTTGTGGTTATTTAATTTTATACTTTTGCACTGCCAGAGTAAACCAGAGGGCGCTTGCAAGGACACTTGTTACCGCGGCAAACCAAAGAGATAGCGATGCCTGTGTAAAAGCGTACAAGACCAAAATGAGCCCTGTGGGAATACTCGTCCCGAGTGACGGCTTTTCCTTCCCTAAGAGGGTCGGGATGAGCGCCACCGCAAAAGCGATTGCCCCGAGACCAAAAACCCAATCTTGCCAAATCATAATAAAAATAAATTATGCACGAAGCGACAGTCTGCGTTCTTTCTTAAATATCTTTTCTGATACATGGAAAATCACATACGTGATGAAGAACGCCGAAAGTACATCGATTGAATAATGCAGGTGTCCCATAAGCACCGTGATTCCAAACACAATCGACCAAATGATGAAAACGTAACGGAGCACGCGCTCGCGCCAAAAGACAAGTGCCATCAAAAACGGGATTCCCGTATGCCCCGAGAAAAAGAGATCTCCTCCAAAAATAAATTTACTCGATACTGCCCCAAGATCAAGAGCTGTCTGCGATGGAAATGGTCCAATATGGGTAAGTGAGATAAAGAGTGCTCGAGTCAGAATAAACAGGGTGAGGCTGTGGAGGGTAAAAGGAATATACTTCGGCTGGAGAATGAGGAGGGATAGGATAAATACAATCAAAAGAAAGGAGCCGTAGATAAAAATTCCATCAACATCAAAAACAGGGATATTACTCAAGATAATATCCGTAACCGAGTTACTTGCCCGCTGTGTTGCATACATCCCAGCGTAATAATTGACGATGACGCTTATCGGAAGCGCAATAACAGCGATGAGAGTCGAGAAACGGAACACTGGATCCGATGCGTATTTCTCATATCGTTCTTTGAGTTCTTTAAACATAACGATACTTATCTTAACATAAAAAATTTAAACAAACAGGTGGGTTCTACTTCTCTGAGGTGTGCTCATACGACAACCGATTGTATTCCCCTGTCCCATACTCGCCTATTCCCTCTTTGTGCCACAGGAGGAATTTATCAATGCCGACATCAAGCGCCATACGGCTACACACCGTGCAGGTCGGATTGCCAGACCTCTTGGTATCCCCCTCTTCATCCACTCTCACAAAATATAATTTTGATCCTTTTATTTTCTCAGGATTATTTCTGAGTGCATCAAAAATAGCACGCCACTCTGAATGCACGCAGGTGCTTGGTCCGATTTCCTCGCCACAGATTCTTCCCTCGGTCTTATCAAGAGGTGGCCCATTGTATCCTTCGCCGATTATTGCACCGTCTTTCACAATGACCGTTCCGCATTTTGTCGCAAGACAAAGCGCCCCTCTTGCAACACGAGCAGCTTCATTCATCCACGTCACCGCCTCTTCTTCTTGGTGTCCGCTTAAATATTCCATATTATTTACCGCAACACTTCTTGTACTTCTTGCCAGACCCACATGAACAGATTTCGTTACGTCCTGTTTTGTCTGAATGAATTGGTGACGCAGTAGATACCTCATCTTCCCCGCCACCGATTTCAATAGCGTTCTTCACTACTTCGCGAGCTTTTTCTTCTTCTTTTACAAAGGCGCCAGCACCAATAGCAGGCATGAGGCGGAGGATTTCATTCTGCACTGACTCTTTCATCTCACGGAAAAGACGGAGGCCTTCTTTTTTATATTCCACGAGCGGATCACGCTGTCCGTACGCACGGAGGTTTACTGATGACTTCAAATACTCCATCGAGTCGAGGTGCTCCATCCACATCATATCGGTGACCTGAAGAATCAAACGCTTTACCGCCTGATAAAATTCAGCCTCGCCGAGCTGTGCGACTTTTTCTTCGACTACCTTTGTGAGAGCTGGATCTTCAGCGATGATACCCGCGAGATAAGCTTTCGCCTCCTCGACGCCACCCATGAGTACCCCACGGCGCATACCGTAGACGTATTCACGTTGCTTGGTCATCACGTCGTCATAGGAAAGCACGTGCTTGCGTGAGTCAAAGTGGAATCCTTCAATTTTCTCCTGAGCTGTTTCGAGTGAGCGAGAAATTATTTTATTCTGAATAGCTTCATCTTCGGGAATACCGAGCTTGCCCATCATATTCTTCACTACATCTGAAGCAAAGACACGCATAAGGCTGTCCTCCATAGATACAAAGAACTGTGTCTCTCCTGGGTCACCCTGACGGCCTGCACGGCCACGGAGCTGGTTGTCGATGCGACGCGCCTCATGACGCTCAGTACCGAGGACAAAGAGTCCACCAAGGGATTTGATTTCATCCATTGATTCTGGCGTTGAGGGATTGCCACCGAGCTTAATGTCCACACCACGACCCGCCATGTTGGTTGCGATAACAACACTCCCCCTCTTCCCGGCCTGTGCAATGATTTCACCTTCACGCTCGTGATTCTTTGCGTTCAAAACTTCGTGCGGAACATTTTCTTTTTTCAAATACTCCGAAAGGAGTTCGTTCTTTTCGATAGATACGGTACCGATAAGTACGGGCTGGCCTTTTGCATTGAGCTCCTTTACTTTGCGCGCGATTGCTTTAAACTTGCCATTCTCTGTCTGATAGATGAGGTCGGTGCGGTCGATACGCGCCACGCCACGATTGGTAGGGATCGGGGTCACTTCGAGTCCGTATACTTTATAAAATTCCTCGCTTGAGGTTTCTGCGGTTCCCGTCATTCCTGCGAGCTTGCCATAGAGACGGAAATAATTCTGGAATGTAATAGATGCAAAGGTGCGTGACTCTTGCTGAATCTTCACCCCTTCCTTTGCTTCCACCGCCTGATGGAGCCCTTCTGACCAGCGACGTCCCGGCTGGAGGCGACCCGTGAATTCATCCACGATAACAACCTCATCATTTTGAACAACGTATTCCTTGTCGCGGATAAAAAGTGCCTGCGCGCGCACCGCAGTCTCGAGGTGGTGCACATACTTCACGCCGCGCTCGGTATAAATATTTTCAACACCCAAGAGCTCTTCGGCACGGTTGATACCTTCATCAGTAAGCTGAATAGCCTTCATTTTCTCATCCACAGTGTAGTGTTCTGGGGCCTTGAGTTTTGAAGCGATGCCAGCAAAAATCGTATACAAATTTTCTGCATCTCCTGACGGCGCAGAAATAATGAGCGGAGTACGAGCCTCGTCGATCAAGATAGAGTCTATTTCATCCACGATCGCATAGTTGTAATCACGCTGACAGAGGTCGGCAGGATTGTAGGCGACGTTGTCACGGAGGTAGTCGAAACCAAACTCATTGTTCGTCCCGTACGTAATATCAGCATTGTATGCTTCCTGTTTTGAACAAGGGCGCATAAACTCATGGATAACCTTGAATGAGCCAATCTCGTCACGCTCTCCGTCGAGCTCCTGATGATTTGGGTCATAAAGATATGAAGTGGCGTGATTGAGTACGCCCGTAGAAAGTCCGAGGAAAGAATAAATCTGCCCCATCCATGTGGCGTCACGGCGTGACAAGTAGTCGTTGACCGTAACTACGTGCACACCTTTTGAGGTGAGAGCATTGAGATATGCAGGAAGTGTCGCCACGAGAGTCTTACCTTCTCCGGTCATCATCTCAGCAATCTTGCCCTGGTGAAGCGCGATACCTCCCATGAGCTGTACATCATAATGACGCTGGCCGAGCGTACGGCGCGAAGCTTCGCGCACAGTCGCAAAAGCCTCAGGAAGGATATCCTCTAAAGTTTCGCCCGCAGTGAGGCGCGCGCGAAACTCTTCGGTTTTTGCGCGAAGAGCTTCATCTGAGAGGGCCTGAAGGGCTGGCTCAAAGCTATTTATTTTCTTCACGAGAGGCGCGTATTTCCCCGCTACCCCACTACCTCCAAAAATGGTTTCTAGAAATGACATTTAGATACTTTAGCATAAAAAACGCCTCGACTAAAGGCCCCGTTTTGGGCGCCCAAAACGGGGCCAAGCCCTTAGTCCCCTCCAGGGATTTTTCGTTTTGAATGCAGTACGAGGCGCCCGCGAGGATTTCGACCAAGGTGTATAAGAATACAGTGCGGAAGAAATCTTCGCGGGCAACAAAGTAATGCGTCAAAACAAAAAGCCCAAAACAAAAAGCCCCGCTTTCGCGGGGCTTTTTGTGACGAAGCGTATTATGCACGCTTTGCAGTCTTCTTCTTTGCGGCCTTCTTTGCCACCTTCTTTACAGCCTTCTTTGCTACCTTCTTCTTTGCTACCTTCTTAACTGCCTTTTTCTTTGCTGCCATTTTTTTATGTGCTGTTTTGAAAAACATTTCTGTCTCCTAAAACATTGTATGCAAAAATTAATATCTACAATGATGTTCGACCTAACGCGCGAAAATTATTTTAATGCGCATCACGTACAATCACTGGATCATCTTCGTAATAAATTTCTTTATCACTCTGTACTGTGATCTACTATTATTATCTCGCATAAAAAAATCAAACACAATGCATTTTGAAATTAAACTGTGGATAACTTTTTTCTTCTCTTTATAATAATTTTTACTGTTACAAAAATAATTTCTTAAAAAATATTTTTTAGAGCATCACCACCTCTTCTTCGAGCGTCACATTTGTTTTTTCTTTGATGTTATTTTTTATTTCATGAGCGAGTGACAACATTTCTTCTGCGCTCGCGTTACCATAGTTTACAAGTATGAGTGCTTGCTTTTCGTGCACTCCTGCATCCCCCTTTCTATAACCACGCCATCCACCCACATGATCAATAAGCCACGCAGCTGAAAGCTTAACGGTATTATCGCCTTGCATATAGGCCTTTATTTCAGGAAACTCCTTTTTTAGCGTCTCGTAGGTCGTCATATCGACAACAGGATTTTTGAAAAATGACCCCGCGGTGCCGAGTGGAGGCGCAGGCATCTTTGCAGTGCGTATCGCGACGATTGCTTCACGAATTTCTTGGAGCGAAGGCGCCTCAATATTTTTATTTTCAAAATATTTTTTTACATCTTCATATTCAGTGTTGGGGACTCCATCATTCTTGAGCTCAAGTGTGACACGAAGAACGACAAGATTTTTGTTTTTCTTAAAAATACTTTCTCGATAACCAAATTCGCATTTTGCTTGCAAAAAAGTTTTTATTTGCATTTTTTCGATATCAAGTGCTTCTACAGAAAAAATCGTGTTGCAAATCTCTGCACCATACGCACCGATATTTTGGACAACAGCACCGCCGACAGTACCCGGTATGAGCGACAAATTTTCTACTCCCCACAAATCGTGTGCAACAATATCGCACACGACATCATCCCACCACTCACCAGCCTCCACGGTCACACGATTGCCATCGTATGAGATTCCTTTCATTTCTATTTTTATAACGAGTCCCACAAAACCATCTTGAGAGACGAGTGTATTTGCTCCGCCACCAAGGATGAAGATCGGCAATCCTTTCCGCTGCGCCCAGAGTACAGCCTCCGAGAGCTCCTCAATACCCCCCACGCGCGCAAAAAACCGCGCATCCCCACCCACGCGCATAGTCGTCATTGGCGCCAGTGCCACATTTTCTAAAATCTGAATTGCCATAGATACCCCCATCATAGCGAAATACCCCCCGATTCGCCATAGGCGAATCGGGGGGTATTATTTAAGTTTTCATTCAATCACCTACTTCCCTCTCGTTCTCAAGTACGTTCGGATGATTTTTACAAGTGAGGTAATAACGAAGAGAGAATAAAGGAGAACAAGAATGGGGAGACCAGGAGAGAAGTCAACAACCCCCATTGCCCCACTTCCACTGTCCATCCAAGCGGTGAAAATTGTCACAATGACAATTGCGGGAATCCAGAAGCGAATCGCTGGATTCCACCACGCGCGAAAGACTTCTTCTTTGGTCCAGTAGGTAAGGAGGGAGAAGGGTAGTAAAGAAAGGGAGAGGGCTAAAATACTCAACACTAGCGGTTCTGGGAAATAATCAGAAATTCGCTTAGTACAATATTCTACCCCGGAACTATCCATGTACACACCAGGGCAATAACCATGCAGAGAATCTAGCCATATTACAACGCTAACAAGCAACAAGGCACTGAGTATGATGATTAACAATGTATTCTTTGTCATAGAATTTGATTAATAACTTACTACCATTTCCCTATTTTTAGTAACAAGATCAAGAATTACCATTCCAGGCAAAATTTCTTTCTTTTCAATTTTGTTACCGTCACCATCTCTATGGTTCCCATATTTCTTGCCTTCCAACTTCTTTTTAATTTCAGTCACATTCTTTTTCGCATTGTAATGCGCCTCGACCTCTGTTTCCCCTACTGTAACCTTTTGTTCAAGTTCCTTAATATTACCTGTCTTGTCTACTGACCACTCATACTTCATAGTAGTTTCTGGTGTCGTAGTTGCAATTACTCCGTTATATCGAAGCCCCTGAACCCGAAGTTTAATTTCGTGGAAATGGTGACAGCCACCATTGTTTTGCGTTTTGTGTGGTCTAATATTGTTGTACTCATATTCGTTTCTTGTGGAAATGGTGACAGCCACCATTGTTTTGCGTTTTGTGTGGTCTAATATTGTTGTACTCATATTCGTTTCTTGGGTCGGCCAGGAGATTTCAGAGTGGATTCAAGTTTATGTTTTACAACCATCTTCTCCACCCAACCCTCTCCACCATATGGTACACTTTTGTTTACTGAAATGCGAATAGTATCCACCTCGTCTTGCTTTTCTGGCGCGTTAATCCATTGTTTGTAATCAATCGGTAAGTTGATAGGGGGCAGATCAATTAGTTCAACATTTTTTCTCTTTCTAGCTAAGCGAAAATAGGCGCTCCCCCATTCCCAATCTTCGCAGCTGATGACAAGCTTTGCTCGCACCGGATTACGTTCAACATATTTAATGACAGAAAGAAGGTAATTTTCTGAGTCAACGAGAAATGATTTGTAGCGTCCTTGATAAAGGTGTCCGTTACCATTTGTTCCAGTCTTTGCATGAACCTTTCTTGTGTGCGCATTGGTTAGTCGTTGCATAAACACACCAAGATCTCCGTCGTTTTTGGGATACAATACAAGATGCCAATGGTTCGGCATGATTACATACGCAAGGATACGCATCCCGTTCAGTTCTTTTGTTTCAAGAAGAAGTTGCTCAAATAGTTTATAATCCTTGTCTTCATCAAATATTTTAAATCGCCCATTCGCACGATTGATTACGTGATATATTTCTCCACCAACATCGACACGAGCATTACGTGACATGAGAAAATTATACCACTCTATTTACGAAACAATAGTGGCTGTCACCATTTTCCATTTTCTCAAGTGCAACTCCAAAAGTTATTGTTATAGTTTTCCAATCTGTGTAATATTTTTTCATGTTATTACTACCGAGTAATAGGACCGAAGTAGGTGAAGTACGCAACAATAAAAAACATGATGCCCATGCCTAACATTGCAAGGTCATACGCCTTGCGAAACCACGGTGCGTCCACATTGATCAACCATGAAAATATCGTTTTGAACAATGACCTATGTTGATTATACAACCATTGCGCAATTGGTTTATGCCACATAACTAAACTAAAACCTATCACAATAAATACATAAGGTAATACTGTCATAATTTACATTATACATTACTTTTTTCGTTTCTTTGTTGCATTTATAATTACCGGGAAAAGAGCGGGATTGCCGAAGGCAATCCCGCTCTTTTCTGTATTCCGGCTTTCGACTTTAAGACTTTTAACTTTAAGACTGTTTTTCCTGTACTCTTTTGGCCAGCGAGTGCGAGCTCCAACAAATGTCTAATATGTGAGTGCAGTCGCTAGCCAGAGGAATACACGAAACTTACTAATATAGTATACAGATTTTTAACGAGCACGCCAGAGAAATAACAAGAACAAAAAGCCCCGCTTTCGCGGGGGTTTTTGTAGACTTTCGTTGGATGAATCGCACAAGAGTTTCCTCCCGCGCACTCACATAAGGCCACTATAGCAGATTTGGTGAAAAAGTCAAGCTTTATAACGAGACCCCCTGAATTGGACGCTCCTTAAAGAGCTTCTCTGCTTCTGCGCGTTTGCCGTTTAAGAGGAGGACCTGCAAATAGTACTTCTCTGCTGTCGCAAACTCTGGCGCGAGCTCATACGCGCGCTTAAATGTTTCCTCAGCCTTTATGGGCTCCTTCTTGTTGTAATACACATTACCAAGCTCAAAGAGGATTGCCTGTTTTGTTGGAGAAAGTTCTGCTGCCTTTTCTAGGTATCCAATTGCTTTATCGATATCCCCCGTGCGCGCAATGAACGACCCGGCAAAAACCTGATGACGCGCTTCTCCTGGTACTTCTGCAACCTGCTTTTCAAGCTCATCACTGGCAAGGATGATAAATTGTTTCTGAACCTCAGTAATCTCCTTCGAGCGATCAAGACCATTCATCGCAATAGACCCCAATTGCTCGCGCGCTTCAGCTGTCCCGAAAGAGTTATACGCGAGCACCTCTTTAAAAAGATTAAGGTTATGGGCAATCCCCTCTGATGTTCTTTCCGATAATGCACGAAGGAGTGTCGTGTTCTGCATAAAGCCTTTGTAGTTCACTATATAAATAAGAACAATAGCGAGAATAAAAGCTCCACCTGAAATCATGAAGGTCAAATCTTCTGCGTCCTCAGACTTATTTATTTTTTTATTTTCCACAACAGGGAGCGTTTCTGTTTTTCCAAAACTCTCGACGTACGCAAGGATTGTTCCGAGCAAGACGAGGCTTGTGATATTATCGAATACAAAAAGATTTTGAAAGAAGTATCCCCCCAGAAGCCCTGTCAGTACACTTTTTTCGACGACAGAGAGCCCACTCTGTCGTCGCCAAATATAAAAGAGAGCTCCTCCAAAAAGTGAGAGGTATGCAAGGAGTCCGAGGATTCCACCCGCGATCAACCAATCAAAGAAGACGTTGTGAGCGCGGTCGAACCACTGCTCTTGTCCCCACATATTTGGATCATAGTACTTATTGAAAACATAACCAAAGTTATCCATACCCCAACCAAGGATAGGCTTCTCTTTAAATCCTTCGTACGCCATCCCCCACACCATAAGACGCGCCTTACCGGTGCCCTCTGATGGAGAAATAGCAGCGAGACGAGAGAGGACAGGACTCCCCTGCACGATTGCCGTATCACGGGCAGCGATAAAACCACCAACAAGGAGACCGAGGGCGACAAGGGCCCCAATGGCAACATTGCGAATCGTCTTGCGTTCTTTCTCAAAAATAGCAATGAGGAGCGTCGTGAGTCCTACCCCCGCAAGAAGTCCAAGCATAGCCCCACGTGTCCCCGAGTGATAGAGGACAAATGTCTGGAGAACGACGATGACAGCATATATCGCAGCGCGCACATTACCCGATGTCGTTTCGAAATTTTCACGCACGAGCATATAGAGCGCAAGGAAAATATTGAAGAGCGCGTAGGTACTTAGATACTCTGCGTTGCCGAGAGTGCCGTTGATACGGATCCCATCTTGCACAACCTTGACCTGTCCCGCCCACTGGAGCACACCATAGATGGCCATAATAACTCCAGCACCTAGATGAAGATTGAGATATGGCTTCCATAAATCACGCACTGAAAGCACGGTGGATGCGACGATGAAGTATGCAAAGAGATGGAAATATGTCACGACGCCTTCCATACGCTCAAAGTTTGACCAGAAACTCTTTGCAGGATTTTCTCCAAAAATCGCAGAGAGAGTGATGATACCAATGAGCGCCGCAAAAGCACCAAGAAGATAGCTTTTCTTTGGACGATACGCGGGATCAATAAACGCGAGTACAACCCACGCAGAAAGCATTATTTCAACAATGACACGAAAGGCAAAGTTCTTCCCTGTGATAAAGGGGAAAAATGTACTTTGTCCAAGAATAATGAAGGCAATGAATGGTATCGCCACAAACCCCGCCAAAACCACCGCATTCGCTAAAAATTTATGGATATTCATAATGTGTAGAAGTATACCATATTTAAATTACCGACGTTACGCCCCCAGTTCATTAATGAATGAACGGATTACATCTTCACACCCCCTAGGTGAATCAACAGAGTAGGTGGGAACAACCCCAACCACACTATGATCATTTCCACCCTCAAACAAAGCGTCTCCAATATAAATACACTCCTCAGGGTCCCACCCCATACGTTCAATAAAACACTTCACATTATCCCCCTTATTGAGAGCGGTGAAATCAATGCACGTCGTTCCTCCAATACGTGCCTGGATTCCCAGAATATTCAATTGAGAAATTTCTTTCTCAAAGCAACAAAGGAGGCCTTTACGAATTATTTTTTCAGAATCTATAGCCTCTTTCTCTTCAAGGGGAGCATTGTGTCCAATCAATGAATATGAAATCTGGCACATTCTATCTTCAACTAAATCACCAGGATCCCTAATTCCAAGATTCGCATGGCCGATCATCTTGCGAGCAAGTTTCAGAGTTTCATTTTTTTGAATTGCAGTCAGCTCATTGCGCCAGACAATCTCTCCTGATGAAGATTCGGCATGGTTACCATTTTGCGCCAAGATTACAACATCTTTTACTATCTCGCCAATTTGTTTAATAATCTGACTTTTTACGGCTCCCGACACAACAATCACATCTCCCCCATTTTCAATAAGCCCCCGAAGACACGCGACCATAGTATCAGTTATCTCACTGCGCGAGCGCGTAAGGGTGCCGTCCATATCAAAAAAGAAATGTTTTTTCATTCCGTTAAATTTAGAAATGTCTAAACATTTCGCGCGTACACATCATCATAGCGGACAATATCATCCTCTCCCAAATATACACCACTCTGTACCTCTATAATCTCAAGGATTTCGTTGGTTGGATTTTCGAGACGATGCACTGTTTCAACAGGGATATCAACGGTCTGATGCGCACCATAAAGAAGCTCGTTTTCGCCGACAGTCGCCTTTGCTGTCCCCTGTATTACAACCCAGTGCTCTGAGCGCTTGTGGTGAAGCTGAAGGCTAAGTTTTTCATGCGGATTCACGACGATCTTTTTTACCTTATAACCAAGCCCTTCTTCAAGCACGGTGTACGAGCCCCAAGGACGAATTACGGTCTTGTGCTCTTTATACTGCATCTTGTTGCGCTCCTTGAGCTCAGCGTATGCATGTTTAATTTTATGCGTTTCTTCTTTCCGAACCACGAGCACCGCGTCCTCAGTGTCCACGACGACAATCCCTGTTATTCCTATTGCAACGGTGGCTCTTTTTGAGTTGCCATACACTAAAGAATTTTCACAATCGATAGTAAGCGCATGCTCGTTTAGTACATTTCCGCACTCATCCTTTTCAAGAAGCTCATACAAGGACTTCCAGGAGCCAATATCTTTCCATCCAAAATTAACTTTGATTACTTCGACTTCCCTACTCCTCTCAAGAAGACCAACATCAATTGATACAGGAGATATAACCGAAAAATGTTCAACAAATTTCTCTTCATCTTTATCTCGTAAAGAAATCGCATGAATAATCTCAGGCAAATATTTTTTGAGCTCTTCATTAAATGACTTAACTCCCCACACAAAAATACCCGCATTCCAAAGATACCCTTCTTTAATATATTTTTCAGCGATTTCTAATGGGGGCTTCTCAACAAAGCATTCAACTGAGGTTGCTTCCCCGTCGATAATGTCCTTATTGGGTTTAATATAACCGTATTCAGTACTTGGATTATCTGGAGTAATCCCAAACGTTATAAGTTTCCCCTCTTTTGCGCGCGCAAATGCATTGATCACACTTTTTTTAAACCCCATCGCGTCGACAATCAGATGGTCTGCAGGGGCGACGAACATTAAGGCATCTTTGTCTTTCTTTTCAATAACTTGAGCTGCGAGAGCGATTGCAGGGGCTGTATTTTTTTGTGATGGCTCGATAATAAGCTGATCGCGCACAAAACCATACTCCTTAAGCTGAAGAAGAATATCTGTAGTGAACTGTTTATTCGTAACGATAAAAATATTTTCTTTTGGAACAATACTTTCTGCTCGCAAAAAAGTCTCTTGAATAAGCGTTTTGTTCCCCGTAAGGGCCAAGAGCTGCTTTGGGTAGAGCTCACGACTAATAGGCCAGAGCCTTGTCCCCGACCCCCCCGCAAGTATTACTGCATAATGGTGATTATTTAATTGTTCTTTCATAGAATTCCCCAAGAAGTTCTGTTTGTTTTTATCGTACCACAATTTCCCTAATAAACGCTACCAAATCAGGTAAAAATAGTGTAACATTCCTTTATATGAAAAAAGCACTTATAACAGGAATTACCGGGCAAGATGGTTCATACCTTGCAGAACTCCTCCTTGAAAAGGGGTACGAGGTCCACGGGCTGATTCGTCGCGCAAGTAGTTTTAACACAGGAAGAATCGATCACATCTATCAAGATCCGCACGAGTCAGGAAAACGACTCTTTCTTCACTATGGAGACCTCACCGACTCAACCAACCTCATTCGCATCATCAAAGAAGTTCAACCCGACGAGATTTATAATCTCGCCGCACAGAGTCACGTGAAGGTATCTTTTGAGGTCCCTGAATACACGGGTAACTCAGACGCGCTCGGCACGCTCCGCATCCTTGAAGCAATCCGTCTCCTTGGCCTTGAGAAAAAAACGAGATTCTACCAAGCATCAACCTCAGAAATGTTTGGAGCAACTCCTCCGCCCCAAAGTGAGGAAACTCCTTTTTACCCACGCAGTCCCTACGGCGCCGCAAAGGTGTATGCGTATTGGATTACCAAAAACTATCGCGAAGCCTATGGTATATTTGCAGTGTCAGGAATTCTCTTCAACCATGAGTCCCCTCGTCGTGGCGAAACGTTCGTTACTAAAAAGATCACCCGTGCAGCAGCACGAATCTCTCTAGGTCTCCAAGAGAAATTATTTCTTGGTAATCTCAATGCGAAACGCGACTGGGGCCATGCAAAAGATTACGTGAACGCAATGTATCTCATGCTCCAAGTGGAGACCCCAGAAGATTTTGTGATTGCAACGGGCGAACAATATTCCGTGCGCGTTTTTTGTGACGCCGTCTTCAAAGAGCTTGGTATTGAGCTTGAGTGGAAAGGAGAGGGTGTTAATGAAATCGGCATCGACAAAACTACCGGGAAAACAATTATTGAGGTAGACCCTCGCTATTTCCGTCCGACTGAAGTTGAATCACTCCTTGGAGACCCATCAAAAGCGAGAAAAAAACTTGGGTGGGAGGCAGAGATTAAATTTGAAGGTCTCGTAAAAGAAATGGTTGCGACTGACCTCGCAGAAGCAAAGAAAGATCTACACCTCACCAAAGGTGGATTTACCATTGAAAAACATTACGAATAAAGTTAGACGCCCCTAAATGAATCACATCCCCACCGAACTCTACCAAAAGATTCACGCAGTCCTCCCTATTGTCTGCGTCGATGTTGTTGTCGTGAGGGATAATTCCTTCTTACTCGCAAAACGAAACAACAAGCCCGCTCAGGGGCAATGGTTTTTCCCAGGAGGAAGAATATTTAAGGGTGAGGGGCTCGAAGATGCAGCAAAAAGAAAGGCGCAGGAGGAATTGGGAATTGAAATAAGTATTGAAAAGATCCTTGGCGTAGACGAAACGATGTTCCCCGACGGTCCATTTGATGACTCCACACATACAATAAACGTTGTCTTTCTCGCTAATTCTAAAGACGATGGCGACACCGTAGCTCTTGATACACAAAATGAAGAATATCAATGGTATACTCATATTGACGACACCTGGCATCCTTATGTGAAAAAGTTTCTTGTTTTGGCAGGTTTTACAAAATCTAAATAATTTATAACATGGAAAAGAATTCAAAAATTTTTGTCGCTGGACATCGTGGACTCGTAGGATCTGCTATTGTACGAGCGCTAGAAAAAGCGGGTTTTACCAATCTTGTTCTAAAAACACACAAAGAGCTTGATCTCACCAATCAACAAGCAGTCACTAACTTCTTTGCGGAAGAAAAACCTGAGTATGTTTTTCTCGCCGCTGCAAAAGTGGGCGGGATTATGGCCAACAAAACCTACCCCGCTGATTTCATCCATCACAACCTTGTTATACAAACAAACATTATTCAAAGCGCTTATGAAAACAAGATAAAGAAATTGTTGTTCCTCGGCAGCTCGTGCATTTATCCAAAACTTTGTCCACAGCCGATCAAAGAGGAGTACCTTCTCACAAGCGCACTCGAACCTTCCAATAAAGCCTACGCCATCGCAAAGATTGCAGGCATTATTATGTGCCAATCTTACAATGAACAATATGGCACTAACTTTATTTCACTCATGCCAACAAACCTCTATGGCACAAATGACAATTTTGACCTTGAAAATTCGCACGTTATGCCTGCAATGATTCGTAAATTCCACGAAGCCAAGGCTTCAGGGAGCCCTACTATTACCCTCTGGGGCACAGGGAGCGCTATGCGCGAGTTTCTTCACGTTGACGACCTTGCTGCAGCAAGCATCTTCCTTGTAGAGAATTACAACGATTCTGAAATTGTAAACGTCGGCACAGGAGAAGACGTCACCATTAAAGAGCTCGCGGAAAAGATTAAAGAGGTGGTCGGCTATGAAGGCGAGATAGTCTGGGATTCAACCAAGCCCGACGGCACCCCAAGAAAACTACTTGATGTGTCAAAACTTCACAATCTTGGTTGGAAGCACACCATACCCCTCGACGAAGGCATCATATCAACATACGAGTGGTTCAAAGAAAATTATAAATAATGGATCTCAGTGTGTTGATGGTATACTAAAACTTACGAACATCATGATCCCAAAAATCATCCATTATTGTTGGTTCGGCAATAATCCAAAAACTCCCGAAATTCTTGATTGTATTGAAAGCTGGAAAAAAATGTGCCCAGATTTTGAAATCAAGGAATGGAACGAGGACAACTTCCCCATCAACGACTTCCCTTTTGCAAAACGGATGTATGCTGAAAAAAAGTGGGCGTTTGTTGCAGATTACGCGCGACTCCACATCCTTACCGAACATGGTGGTTTCTACCTTGATACTGATATGCTCCTCCTTCAGTCTCTGGGACCACTCACGCGCCACTCATGTGTCCTCGGAGAAGAGGCCCCTGGAATTATTAGCGCCGGCATGATTGGCACCACAGCACATCACCCCTTCGTTGAAACGTGTAAAAAGTTCTATGACGAGAACCCTAGCGAACTCATCACTATCCCCCGCGCCCTCTCGCAAGCTTTCGAAACTTACACAGACAAATCAAATATTGTCGTTTGCCCACCAAAAACTTTTTACCCATTCGATAGCGACCACATCAAAGAATTCCACGGACAAAACCTTGGACCCGAAGTCCTCGGAGTTCATCTCTGGCACTATTCATGGGGTCATCCACTTAACAAATTCTTCAAAAAAATAGGCCTTTATAGTTTTGGGAAAAAAATGGTTGAAATAATTGGCATTAAAAAGTTTTTAAAAAAACTTTTAGGTTTTATATAAAACTATGATCAACAGAAGCAAAATCAAGTACACACTAAAAAAAATCTTACCAAAAACACTTTTTGTGGTGGTTCTTGGTCTTTGGCAAAAAATATTCATCAAACTTGTGGACACCATTGATGCAGTTCGCTTAAAAAGCTTTACAACATATCGACCAGTAGACGTGTCTCATCACGGGCATGCTTTTTCCTTGTTCATTTCTCCCCAAAATGGGTTCATTGATAAGCATATCTATCTATACGGAGTCTACGAACCGTTTATCCTTGACCTTATTGCGCAGCATCTCAAAAAAGGAGATGTCTTTGTAGATATTGGGGCAAACATTGGACAACATACCATGTTCGCAGCTTCAGTCGTGGGCACTGAAGGGAAAGTATCCTCATTCGAACCAATCCCCCGTGTCTATAACCAGCTCCTCGACAGCGCAAGGATCAACCACTTTGAAGACATCATTGACGCACGCAACATAGCCCTTGGAGAAGCACCAAAAACAGAGACTCTCTATGTTGAAACAAACAATGTCGGTGGCTCTTCTATTGTTGGACCCCACGGGAAAGAAAACGAGGAGATTGTCATCAACATCAAAAGAGGCGACGATGAATTGAAAGACTTTCAGCGTGTCGATATGATCAAGATGGATGTTGAGGGGTACGAATACGAAGTCCTAGCTGGTATACAAAAGGTTCTCGCCATCCATAAACCAGTCATCGTTATGGAATTTTCTGGTAAATTGTATTTTGAAAAAGGAAGGGATCATGGCAATAAGATTATTTCCCTATTGCAGAACCTTGGCTACAATTTATACGATGTCGAAAATTACATGAAGCAAGTAGTATCGAAGGAAGATTTTCTTTCTGAGTTCTCCAACAACAAAAAAGCTCAGTGCGACCTCCTTTGCTTACCCCAAAAATAAACTTCCCAATCATGAGATTCACCATCATCACCCCTACCCACAAACGCGCCGACAAGCTTACTCGCGCAATCGAGTCGGTTCTTGGGCAGACCTATGCCGAATGGAGAATGATCATCGTCAACGACTCCCCTGAAGACATAAGCTATGCACCCCTTGAACAAGATATCGCCGACCGTCGTATCACCTATTTGAAAAACGAGGAAAACTCAGGAGTAAATTTCTCCCGCAACCGAGCACTTGATATTGCCGTAAGGGATTCGGACTGGGTCATCTTTTTAGATGATGACGACTACCTCACCCCAGACGCACTCGCAACACTTCACGACCTTATCTTGGCACACCCAAAGGAAACATGGTTTGTTACAAACCGCGCATACGCAAGCGGTAAGTCAGCAACAAAATTTCCAAAGCCCGACACCACATATTCTTACGCATGGGACTATCTCATTACTAAAAAAGGTGAAGGTGATGCGACGCACTGTATAAACGCAAAAATCGTTACGAACGTGCGATTTTCGACACGCATCAAGCAGGCGGAAGAGTGGATCTTCTTTTTTCAAATCGGACTCAAAACACACATGTTCTATTCTCCCCACAACAGCACTCTCACCGACGGGTACGACGAAGCTTCTGGCCTCAATTTCCGCACTCGCCCGCGTAAAAAACAACTTGAGATGCTATCCTTAATTGCACAAGAAGGATTCAATCTTCACCTCCTCTATCATCCGACATTTTGCATATATCTACTCTTGCGTTTTGTCCGCCTTAGCATTAAAGGATGAGCTACTAGATTCTGATCCAGTCATCTGGGCACAGATTTTCATCGTTTTTAAGAAATGCATTCTTCCAGTCTTTTGGACAGAGAGTAAGCCCCTTTTCGTTACGCAACATAGCTCCCCACCAAGAGAACGACGAGTTCGCAATGACTGCATTTTTGCACGTTGTCATCAAAATGAGTTCCTCATAGTCCCGCAATCCAAGCTCAGAAACATAGGTGGTATTTCCTTTGGGTAAAAAAGTAAACTGTTCCTTCACCCACATAGCATCATCGGTAAAAACATAAAAATGAGGGTTCTTTAACTTTTCACAAAGAAATTCTTTTGCCATTTTATAATACGAAATATCAAGAACACTTAGATCAGTCCCCGCAGTCACATAGTCCCCTCTTCGGACATGTACCGCAACTGACTCACCTTGCATGGCGCCCCCTACCGCCCCCTCAAGCCGCTCATTCGAACCATCAACCAAGACAATTTCCTCCCTCAAATCAATAATACACGGCTCTACATAACGAACGCTCTGCCAATATCCCTCCAAATACATGGAGTCCGAATCTTTGATCGAATCCAAGAAATCTGCTTCATAAGCAATATGGTATTTTTTAAAAAAGAATTTGTTCAAAATCTTTTTTGCAAGATATAAAAGTGATTCTTTTACCTCACGGATCTCGACATTATTCGCTATTTTTAATTTAGTCTTGAATTTATCCAGAAGAAACGACCGGGGAGTCACTTTTTTATCCCCTTCAAACGAAGAGATGTCGTATGCAACCTCTTTGTTGTATGTTTTTTCGATTGTCTTCCCGAGCGCATACTGAAAAAGTTGATTTCCAAGACCTCCTTGTAATTTTATTATAATCATATGAAGCTACTTTTTGGTAAACAAAAAACATCCACATCCATACACCTGTGCGTCAGCGATTTCTTTTGTCGCATTGTATATCATACCAGTTTCCAGGGCGTCATCAGGGATGAGAGAGAACTCCTTAAGAGTAAGGTCAGGGAACATGGTGACGACCATATCATATGAATACACGCGATGGGCATTAAACTGAATCCTTGGTTTACCAACAGGAACAACAAAAAGCAAACTTCCCCCAGACCTGACAACACGAGACAATTCTTGCGCGGCGCGCAAGTCCCCATCTGGTTCAATATCGTCTCCATACCTCCCCAACCCAACGTGTTCTACTGTGTGCATACAAGAAAGAGAATCTATCGAGTTTGTTTCAAATGGCAAGTTCAAAAGATTTGCCGGACTTGAAATTAAATTCGATAAATTCAATTTAGCAGGGCGAAAATCATAAAAGCGAACCGGTTTGAAAGCCGACACGATACTAGAAAAATACAAACTGGAAGAAATATCAACGTGCTCCTTTGCTCCTATTTCCTCAACCTTTCGTGCAGCCCATCCCGTGTGATAAATATAGTGGGTATCAAATCTTGTGTAAGGAATGTTTTCAAAAAGACACGGGAACACATCGAAAAACGAAGTGCTGAATCTGTGCTGCTTATCCTTTGCCTTAAAGGCAAAAAAACTACTCGCAACGAATGGGAAAAGCGCGTATGATCTTACTCTAAAAAAATACCTCTTTATGGTGCGTAAAAAATTGAACATAGGTGAATTATAACACACCAACGCAATCAAATGTTATCAAGAAAAACACCGTGAAATAGGCCTATATTTTGGTCTTTTGAAATTAAGCTCGCAAAATGCTACCATTGCAAAGTACCACATGAGTAATCTAACAATCATAAAGCCCAAAAAAGTATTCAGCTTTGACGACCTGCGCGAGGTGTGGCAGTATCGTGAACTTCTTTATTTTTTTACATGGAGAGACATTAAGGTTCGATACAAACAAACATACATTGGGATTATGTGGGCAGTATTCCAGCCGTTCGTCACGATGGTAATTTTTAGCATCTTTTTCGGTATTCTTCTTAAGGTTCCTTCAAACGGAGTTCCCTACCCAATCTTTGTTTATACCGGCTTGATATTTTGGCAGTTTTTTTCATCATCTCTTGCTGACACCAGTAATGTACTCATCGCCAACCAAGCGATAGTTACCAAAGTTTACTTTCCGAGACTTATTCTCCCCTTCTCTTCAGTAATGACAAAATTCGTCGACTTTACTATCGCAGCGATGATTCTTTTCGGGATGATGCTCTATTATGGGTACACGCCGAATCTTGTTGGGATCCTCGTCTTCCCCCTACTTCTCGTCATCACATTCATGATATCGGTGGGAGGGGGACTCATTCTCGCTGCAATCAATGTAAAGTATCGCGACGTTAGATACGTCTTACCGTTCTTTATTCAAATCTTGCTTTTCGTGACCCCTGTCATCTACCCCGCAAGCGTTGCCGAAAAGTATTCATGGATACTTGCAATCAACCCCATGACGGGGGTAATCCAGAACGCTCGCGCGGCACTTCTTGGAACCACACCCATCAACTGGCTCCTCATCTCAATATCATTCATCGTATGTGCGATCATTCTTATTGTTGGTATTGTAAACTTCAAGAAGGCAGAGCGCCATTTCGCCGACACCATATAACACAACATGACCGACACTATCATCGAAATAAAGAACATTGGGAAAAAATACAAAATCACACATGAACGTGGGCGGTATGTTGCATTGCGCGACGTTCTCGCAGGGGTTCTCAAAGCCCCCTTCAAATTTTTGAAGTACAAAATCAAGCAAGTCGCTGGACTTGAAAAACAGGAGGACTTTTGGGCATTAAAAGACCTCAATCTTACTATTAAAAAAGGGGAAGTTGTCGGTATTATTGGAAGAAACGGCGCAGGAAAATCAACCTTGCTTAAAATTCTTTCCCAAATTACACCACCAACAACAGGAGAAATAAAGATTCGCGGGACAGTGGGATCACTCCTTGAAGTTGGGACAGGATTTCATCCAGAATTAACAGGCAGAGAAAACATTTTTCTCAACGGCGCAATTTTGGGAATGAAACGAAGTGAGATCGCGCGTAAATTTGACGAGATCGTTGCCTTTGCAGAGATCGAAAAGTTTTTGGATACGCCCGTAAAATACTACTCTTCTGGTATGTATGTTCGACTTGCGTTTTCCGTCGCAGCACACATGGAGCCAGATATTCTTATTGTTGATGAAGTGCTTGCTGTTGGAGACGCAGAATTTCAAAAAAAGTGCATGGGGAAAATGCAGGATATCACTGAAAAGAAGGGTCGCACAATTCTCTTTGTGAGCCACAATATAAACGCGATACAGCAACTTTGCAACAAAAGCATCCTTCTTGAAAAAGGAAACATTGTGATGTTTGACACAACAGACAAGGTGGTTGACCACTACCTTAATGACACCAAGGGGTTGAATGCTGTCAGCGAATTTAACACCAACCATGGGAAAGACGTACAAGTATCCAAAATAACGATTCTCAACAAAAACAATACTCCAGCAGCGCGCATCCCCATAAGCGAAGACTTCTCGATAAAGTTAAACCTAGAGGTGAATAACGACGTTACTGGAGTAATCATCACCTTGCAATTCTCTTATCAGGGGGAAGTGGTTCTTATTTCATCAATCTCTGATCAGGCGGAAAAATTATCCGATTTCAAGAAGGGTGATTACGAGGTAATTGTGTCTGTACCAAAATTTTTATTCAATGTTGGTCATTACCATTTTGACGTAACCGTAGACAAGGTTTTTGTTGAAAGACTCGACATACGACAATACATCGGCTTCGAAATTCAAGATATCAATAATCCAAAAACCGCAGCCTATAACGGACAAAATCTTGGTGTCATGGCATCGATATTAGACTACAAGGTCATCAATAAATAAATGAACATAAGTAATAGAACAAAAAAAATCATTATCGCGATCCCTTTTTCGGTTTTTTTCTATATCAAAATAAAAAAACTGATTAACTTTGTTTATTTTGTTCTTGATCTGTATAAATTTTCAAAAAACAATGACGGGCGATTCCCTCTCAAAATATCTTCGATGGCCCCTCAACTACTCGACAGAACAACAGTAACAAAAATCGAACCACACTATACCTACCACCCGGCATGGGCAGCAAGAATTCTTGCAAAAACAAAGCCAGAGTATCATGTTGACTTCTCTTCGTTTCTCCCGTTCAGCACGCTTATCTCTGCTTTTATTCCCATAAAATTTTATGACTACCGCCCCGCAGATATAAAACTAGACAATCTCGAGACAAAAAGTGGCGACCTGCTTTCAATGCCGTTTCAAGACAACTCAATAATGTCACTTTCTTGCATGCACACAGTAGAACATGTAGGACTAGGCCGATACGGAGACCCCGTTGATCCGCAAGGAGATTTAAAAGCAATACAAGAACTCAAAAGAGTACTCGCTCCTGGCGGAAGCTTATTGTTCGTCGTGCCTATCGGCGGTGATCCAAAAATCATCTTTAACGCTCACCGACAATATTCATACGCTCAAATTATGAAATATTTTTCAGATCTTCACCTAGAGGAGTTTTCTTTGATTCCCGACAACGCCAGAGAGGTTGGTATAATCAGGAACGCAACAAAAGAAGAATCAGACAAGCAGAACGACGCTTGTGGCTGCTTCTGGTTCATTAAAAAATAAAAGACTAGACTATCGTTGTCTTTTGAGAACAAATTTTTTAATTTCATTCATCGCGGACACAACCCCATCCCTTCTTAATAGATCGATGCTTTTAGATATTCTTCCACTGTATACCCTGATTATATTAGGAAGATACTTGATATAGTAATAATCGTAAAACCGGTGCGCCCTCAGTCGAATCCAACCCTCAACAAATATATCATTATTAGCAGTCTTCCCTCCTGGTAAAAACCAAGAAGCGGGCATGACAACCTTTTTATCTGAATAGGTATTCAGGAACGCCGCCCACCAACTGAAACTCGAGGAGGAAATTACCACATCTCTGCATTTAGACATCAAGTATAGATCCTCATAGCCCTTGTTCTTCTCCATATAAACGAAGTTCCCGGGAATCCCCTTTAAGTATTTTTTTGCAAAAACAACATCGTCAGAAAAAACCAGGATACTTCTTTTGTGATCAACCAGCTCGAGTGCTTTTTTATAAAATTCTGGTCTTGGAACATAGAAAACAAGCTGGGGTGTCGTATAGTCTCCGAGACGTACGTGCAATCCAGTACTTTCTGAAAAATTTATGTCCGAATATTTTTTGTTAACGGCGACAAACAATGATTCATTAAATGAAAACCAGCGATGCACATCCCCCTTTTTAAAATATTTATCAGACTGAAAGAAACCTGCAATATCAGTACCATCTTGGATTTGAGTGGCATCAAGGTTGTAACCATTGGAATGATCTTCGTAGTATGTACGTGGAACAAATTCGGCGCAACGCGCGCCTTCGTCCCCTAAGTTGAATATACTATCCCCCTCCCATGTCGGACAATAAAATTTCACCCCAAGTCTTTCTGCTTGAGTTCTCAGAAAAGCATATTGGAAAAGCTGGTTCCCCAACCTCCCATAATTCCCTAGTTTGCTGAAAGAAATCATCAAAATCAATAATAGCACAAAACAAAAGGCATGGTCTTCAAAAAATGCTATAATTCAAGGACACACTAATTATATTATGGATACCCCCATCCTTCTCTTGATATTCAACAGGCCAGACACTACGGCAAAAGTCTTTGAAGAAATTCGAAAAGCAAGACCAAAGCAGCTTTTTATCGCGTCAGATGGCCCCCGAGATAATGTCCCGGGCGATCAGGTCCTTTGTGCTGAAACAAAAAGCATCGTGAAAAATATCGACTGGGAATGCGAGGTTAAAACATTGTTCCGAGAAAAAAAACCTGGGCTGCAAAAATGCTGTCAGCTCCTCGATTACTTGGTTTTTTGAAAACGTCGAACAAGGGATCATTTTAGAGGACGACTGCCTTCCCCATCCTTCTTTTTTTGCTTTTTGCGAAACGATGTTAAAAAAATATCAGGATAACGAACACGTGGGGATGATATCAGGAGACAATTTTGTGCAAGAAAAAACTCTCGTGAAAATCAATCCAAACAAAGACGAATACTATTTTGTGCGACCAATCTACATATGGGGCTGGGCCACTTGGAGGAGAGCTTGGAGTAAATATGATATAGAAATGAAGAGTTGGCCTAATTTTAAAAAACAACACCGCCTTCAGAAAATATTTAGCAGTAAAAACGTGTCGTCATTTTATAACGACTCGTTTGAATTCGGCTACAGTAAACGCATCAACACGTGGGATGTTCAGTGGTTTTTTTCTTGCCTTGCGAATAACATGCTCTGCATTATCCCCCCAAGAAACTTGGTAAGCAACATCGGAATTAGCGGGACGCACAGCATCTCCGCATCTCCCTTCAACAACATGCACACGGAATTCATTTCTGTCGAGAACCTCAAGCACCCACGAGAGATGACGCCTAATATCGAAATTGAGTACGCACTTCTCAAAGATACATTTGTTGATAATTTTAACTATCGAATACTCCTCATACAAATACTAGATATGCTAAAATTACGTAAATTCACAAGACTCATTTACAGAAAATTAAAATTAAAAATTTAAAAAAAAATGAAAGCATATCTAAACGAAATAAAAAAGCAAATCAAGTCCGTAGCACGTTTTGTTAGGGGCTGGTATTACGGCATGGATTACACTGAAATCATCATAAGAAAGAGGGATCGCATCTCAGAAAGACAACACTTCAAGATGATCCCCCACAAAGGTTCTCAGGTGTATATTGAAAAAGGATTCCGAGTATTTAGCGGGCACCACAATATATATCTTGGTTCGCATATCTCCTTGGTTGACACACTCATCAACGCAGGGAATAATGTTGGCAAAATCACTATCGATGATTATGTTTTTTTTGGACATGGAGTGTGCTTACTTGCACGAGGGCATGATTATAATTTCTTCAATGAAGAACGCCACGCAAGCATCACTGAAAAACCAATACACATCAAAGAAGGTGCCTGGATTGGCACTCGAGCAATCGTTCTTGGTGGGGTAACCATCGGCAAACACAGTGTGGTTGCAGCTGGTAGTGTTGTGACGCAAAATGTTCCAGATTATGCAATTGTAGGCGGAAATCCTGCAAAATTAATAAAAATGATTCCCCATCATGAAAACATGTAACATTTGCGGCAAAGAAGTAGAAAAAATTTTCACAAAAAGAGTACTCGAAAAGTATGATGTCGATTATTTTCACTGCAAAAACTGTCACTTCATACAAACAGAGACTCCTTACTGGCTCGACGAAGCATACAAAAATTCGATCAACAAATCAGATACGGGGTATGTCGGCAGAAACATCCTCATGTCGAGAATCACCCTGGTAATTTTTTATACCTTGTTTAGCGCGAAAGATAAATTTCTCGACTATGCAGGTGGGTACGGATTGTTTGCGCGACTCATGAACGACTATGGTCTAAAATTCTACTGGATGGACCAATACACCGAGGGTATTTTCGCAACTGGACTTGAATACCATAATGAAGAAATAAAAGCAGTCACATGTTTTGAATGTTTTGAACACTTTCCTGCCCCTGTAGAGGAAATTAAAAAGATATTATCCATATCCAATACCATCCTTTTTTCAACAAAACTCATTCCCCCCAATGAGATCCCCGACCCTGACGCTTGGGGTTATTATGGATTTCACCATGGACAGCACGTCGCCTTTTATTCAGAACAATCCCTTCGAAACCTTGCCTCGAAATTTGGATTACATTTTTACACTGACGGAAAAAACATCCACATAATAACGAACAAAAAGATCAATAATTGGTTATTTAAAATCCTTGTCTTTGCTCCCAAGCTTCAAATCGAAGTTATATTAAGGAAAATAATCAAATAAAAAAACGCCGCTGAAATAACTCAGCGGCGTTTCCCCATAACATCAATCGCAAGCAATTGGTTTTGTTGCGGGAACAATTTTATAAAGAGCAGTATCAAACAACCATCTACGCGCCACCCCACCGAGCTCGTCAAACTGACGTCCTGGCTCTGCCTTCATGTTGATTACATTTAGTGCAACAACATGCTTAGCAAAATCAGCGCTCGAAGGAAAGAAAACGAAGTAGAGTGGATTATCCTTCACAACGCTTGGCAATTCATCTCGAGAATCACAGCTGAATGCCTGAACGAGTTCATTTATCCACCTTTCTGCGTCTTGCTCCTTTCCGAGCAGTTTGAAGTGCTCCATGACGACCTCGCCAAGGCGCACCCACGTCCACTCTTCCTGCTCAAGTGATATATATCTCTTGGCGAGTTCGCGTGCTTCTGGGACAGCGGCAAACCACATAAAGAGCCTTTGAAGAATGACGATTTGATTGGAATATCGATCGTTCTCCTCATCGTTCAAAAACTCAATGGTGCAGAGCGGCTTTTGGCGAGACGGGAGCACCGGGAAAGACGAGCCTTGTCCATCACGAATAAAAACTTCCGAGACAAACGGTGCTACCTCTCGTGCTTCGAGGCGTTGCAAGGGGGAACCCCGATATTGCTGTGCCTTCTCCATGGTTTTATTCACTCTAACCATTTCACCGACAACTTTTTCCACGACACCCTTTGCGGTTTTTGAATGTCGCATGACACTTCTGTCGAAAAACACCTCCTTAATATCGTCGTTTTCTCCTTTGTAATAACCAAAGGCATTGGCAATTCCACCCAATTCAGTGCCACTATATGGCACCAAGATCGAAGTCCAAGCCATTTCTGGTGCAACAAGGTTGTTAAGGTGTAGAGTCGAAAGATCTGTATCCAGATTACTAAAGGGGACCGCAAGAATCTGCTCTGTACGAAGCGTCATCCCTCGGGAGCGAATCTTCGCACACCCCTCAAGAATAAGTTCGTCTGACATTTCGCGGTGAAGAACATGCTCCCTTAGAAACGGATCACCTGACTCAATAGCAAGCGTAATACCAGTACACCCCGCCTGTTTGAAGAGGTCCAACCTCTCATCTCCGGCAGTATGACGAGTAAGCTCCAATCGGATTTGGCAATGAAACGGAAGGTTAACTTCTTCCTTCCATCGTTTTGCAAAATCAGCAAGCCAAACCTTATCAAAGCCAAAGATGTCATCTTGAATGTAGACCATCTCCGCTCCCCACTTGGTACTGATTTCAACCCCTTCGCGAATGATGTCATCCACCGAACGTTGTCGGTGTCTGAAACCACCATACATCCTGTTCCATTCTGGTGCGTAGCAATAACTACACGTAAAGGGACAACCAACAGATGTAATTATGCTACGAATGGGGCTATTGCGTAATGCGGGGTACTTGTTGTACACGATACTGCGATTAGGCATAGGGAACGACTCCGCCAGCTGTTCGACGTCAAAATGTATACCAGGGAGAAGTTCTCCCTGCAAGATGCGCCTGAAATTACGGAAACCGTCACCGCGAACAACAAAATCAGCATGCTTGGCACATTCGTGGGTGAAGTACGTGACGTGAGGGCCACCGACAATCACCTTTGTCCCCATGTTGCGGACATGATCACAAGCCGCAAAAATCTGGAGATGCCACCCTGTCCAAATTTGGAAACCAACAAAATCCGGTTTCCACTCTTCTACCTTTTTGTAAAGAGCAGAAAAGTCATTCCCGGGGACAAGCTCCACATCAACTTCACAACCAATCGAATCAGCAAGCCCTATCAAATGGAGGATTCCGAGGGGCTCAATGATGTAATATCGAGCAACCAACAAAACCCGAATTCTCTGCTGGGGTGCATTCATTTTTTTCTCCTCATTGGTAAAGTACAACTCCCGCAAATATACTACATATTAACGCTCTTGTACAGGGCTGCGGCGTTGCGGGATTAAGTTGTTCCCGCACAACAAGAAATGATATACTTTGCTTTAATCAACAACCACTTCCCCACTCGCAACAACATGAACTCTGCAATAAATCTTTTCCGAACACTGGTAAATAATTTGATAATGGCCACTTTGCCCTTCACAAGAAGAGACCAAAATACCAAGAAAAAATTACTTCTTATCAAGCTTGAAGGGCTGGGCGATTTCATTATTTTCCTCCCGTCATTACTAAAATACCGAGAAGTCTTTCCTGGTTATGAAATATCTCTTCTCGTTGATAATAAAATCAACTACGAAATTGCCAACCGATACAAAGGAGAAAATGTCGACAATGTCATTCTCTTTGACGCAAAAAAATTCTCGAAAAATATTTTCTACAGATTTGCTCTGTCTAAGAAATTTTACCAAATGAATTTTGATACCGTAATAAATCCAATATATTACAGAAGAAAAATCAGCGACTTTATCGTAAGAGCAACACAAGCTACAGAAAAAATATCTTTTGCGGGATATGAAGTTGAAAAACTAGGTCGGATTTTTCTCTTGGACCCGTACACAAAGTTGATACGCACCCCTACAACTATTTCAAATGAATTTTATCGACACAAACATCTTATTGAAGAATTAGCGGGAAAAACATTTGACGACTACTCAACAACCTTCCCCTCAAAAGACAGTGACATTGCTGGCGCTCGAAAGATACTGTCCGAATACGGGATTGCCCAAGGAGCATTTGTCGTCATCTTCCCTGGCGCAGGAAGAGCTGTTTCAAAATGGCCAGTCGACAAATTTGCAAAAATTGCAGAGCATCTCGTTGAACACAATTTCGATGTCGTTATTTGTGGCTCCGCAATGGAAAAAAACTTAGCGGAGGGAATCCTACAACATGTCGACAAAAGCAAGATGGATCACATCTTTAACCTAACAGCAAAAACGAACATCTTTTCCACTGCGGGCATAATACGATTGGCAAAATTTTATATTGGGAACGACAGCGGCCCGACGCATTTAGCCGAGGCCGTGGGAGCAACCGTGATTTGCCCATTAGGACTTGGTCATTTCAAAGAATTTTACCCGTCCCAAGATACGGAAAAGAACATCGTTGTTTCAGTAAAAAACATGGACTGCCTCAACGACGCCTACGCCTGCGCAAATGGACTTACCACAGGGAGCCCTGCCCCCTGTGTGAGTAACATAAGCACCGAAGCAGTGATTAACGAAATCAAAAAACTTATTTAATTCAACATGATCTCCATCGTCACGTCTTTGTATAAATCAGAAACACACCTTCCAGCGTTCCTTAAAAGCGCCCAGAAGGTTCATCATGGATTAGCAAAACAAAATATCCAATTTGAACACATTTTGGTCGCAAACGATTTTTCAAATCAAGAAAGGATGCTCGTAGGAAACTCCGGCCTCAACTTTAAAATTATCACCGTCCCCAGAGAAACTCTTTATGCAAGTTGGAACAGGGGCACCAAAGAAAGTCTCTATGAATACATCACCTTCTGGGCTGTGGATGACCTGCGTTTTACGAAAGCATTCATCGAAGGAAGCGCGAATCTTAGCAAGGGATTCCAAGCGACTTATTTCCCGTACATCTATAAAAGATATATCTATGTATGGGGCATCAAGATCCTTGCAATGATAAAGGTCGTTGATCCGGCTGAGTACGATCGCGAACTTTTCAAAGTTGGTATGTACGCAGGTCCGCATTTTATGTTCACCAAGGAGACATTTAGTATCGTCGGGGAATTCAATGAATCGTTCAAGATCTCTGGTGACTTTGACTGGTGGTCGCGCGCGGCACAAAAAAACGTGAGGATAATAAAGACAAAGACCCTTTCAGGTGTTTTCAACAACGACGGAAAAACATTAAGCGGTTCAAAAAACGACCTACAAAAAAAAGAGAACGATACCATCATACGTAATGTTCAATAATATGAAAATAATCACTCTTGTCCCCGTAAAAAACGAAGGTTGGATCTTACGATTTTCTCTTAAGAATTTCTCTCTTTTTTCAGATGAAATAATCATTTTGGACGACCATTCAACAGATGACCTGCTTGAAATAGCGCAAGAATACCCCAAGGTGCGCGTCGTCCCCTTCGAAACGACAGAGCGTCATGTTGATATGTCGCTCCGCAGAAACATCCTTTTACAAGAGGGGCGAAGGTCTAATGGTACCCATTTCGTTTTTCTTGATGCTGACGAAACATTCTCGGGCGAGTTTTCAAAAAAACTCAAAGAAACGGTGAGCTCGATGGATAAAGGGGCGACATTGTTTTTGCCATGGGTTTTGATAAGGCAAGACAACGGAGAACTTTGCTTTAATTCAACCGATAGGTCGATCTATAAAGATTTTATTTTTTCCGACGACGGAACAAGCACCTACAAAAAGCAGTTTCTCTCAGAAGAACGAACCCCGGGAGATCATACGCTTAAAACATACCATTCCTTTGAAACAGGGTACGTGCTTCACTTTCAAAAGATTGCACAAAAAAGAAATCAGCTGAAACAAGCCTGGTACCGCTGTAGCGAGCTAGTCGAGGGTAGCCGCTCCGCAAGAAGGATCAACGCCACATACCGCCACTCAAAAGAATCTGTGGCACGCAACAAAGAACTGCTCAAGGATGAATTTACGCTTTCCAATTTTAAAGACATTCGAACAGACGCGGATTATGATTTTTACATACAACAGATTAGCACTCTTTTTGAGCAAAAAAACATCGTATTTTTTGAATCACTCGATATTTGGGATATACCAGAATTGAGAGAGATGTTTGTGAGAAAAGTAGGCAGAGGACCAGAAGCAAGGGTATTCCCCGACTGGCTACTCTTCTTAAACGACTTAAAGAATAAGGTAAAAAATAGTATAATTCAATAAATTTTATGAAAAAAGACTTACAAAGCTACGAAAAGCATAACTCTGAATATCTTGAAGAGACGAACAGTTACGAAAACAACATTCAACTCATCAAAAAGTACGATCAGTGCAATCTATTTAAAACGCTAGGTTTTGAACTCGCAATAAGAATGTCCAATCCCCTACCAGAAACCCATATTGATATTGGTTCTGGGAACGGATGGCTCGTGCGAAAAAGTTCTCGATTCTTTAAAAAATCCATCGGGATAGAGCCGTCAACAGCCATCACAAAAGTAGCAACAAGGATCAACGAAGAAAACACGAATGTCTCCTTTATTAATGCAGATATGATTGATGGGCTACAACAGCTAGATATCAAAGCTCCTGTATTCATAACAACGGCAACAGTCTTGAATCATATTGAAAATTACTACGTAGAGGAGTTTTTGTCATACGTAAATAACCTCCCCACGAATTCAACGTTATTCTTCGATGAACGGTACGACAAAAACACAAGCTGGAACATGTGGCACGTGCGAAATAAAGACTGGTGGATTAAAAATCTTCCCAACTGGCAATTATTTTTCTGCAATATTGAGATCGGAGGATATCCGAGCGGGATTTTTGGAGTATGCGTCGGCGAGCAAGACGTTCTACCAAACCACAAGACAGGGAGCGTAACAAATCTTGGCTGGAAGCTCAGTTGGCTCTTCAACGTTATTGAAAGGGCGATAAAGAAAATGGCGACATATTTACAATTCAAATAAACATGAGAGGCGTAATTAAAAAAATAATAACCAAACTCCCTCTCTTTGCAAAAAAGTGGGTCGTACGCTCATACGAGGCATATTTTAAATATATCTCATCAATAAAAGAAGCAAGAGAATACCAACTCAAAAAAAGCACGTCAAACACACTGAACCTTAAAAAAAAGATACTTCTCTATCATATTTCTGGGTTGAGTTTTGGCGGAACCGAAAAAAACCTCCAAAGTCTAGCAAATAGCCTCTGCGACGACTATGATGTCTTTTTTTTATATTCGAACAAAAATGTAGCAAATAGTCGTATAAACTATATCGACAAAAGAGTGCACTGTATAGAATTTGATTACACAGCGAAGGAATCGGCATATCCTTTTTATATCAAGGGGATGAACCCTCATATAAAAAATGTCATAACGGAACACAATATTGACCTTGTCACTACTGCGGACAGTGGTTATACCCAGTACCCCATCAACACGATTTCTCGTGTTCCCATAATAATGATAAATATCTTTGGTTCGCCTACACTGCAAAAAAACATAGTTGCGAATATTTTTATTTCGAACGAAGTACAGCGACACGCTGAAGCATACACAGGGAAACAATCGGGCAACAGATCTCTTTTTATCCCTGTACAGGTTTTGTCTGACCACCAAAACGAGAAGAACCGCGGGCAACAAATTAGAGACGAATTTGGAATCTCCAAAGATGATTTCGTGTTTGGCAGGATCGGGAGAAACGCAGATAGCATCTTTGACCCCATTGGAATCAGGGCTTTTCAGAAAATTTCAAAAGAGAACCCGCAAGCACATTACATAATAATGTCGCCCCCTCCCCTGTTAGAAAAAATAGTTCGCGACGAGAGCATTAAAAATGTACATTTCATACCACCAAGCAGCAATGAACTGGACATTTGGGGATTCCACTACTCACTGGACTGCCTAGCACATTTTAGAAACGACGGAGAAACGTTTGGCCTCAATATCGCTGAGTCAATGCACGCAGGGAATCCGATCATTTCCCATCGATCACACATTTGGAATGCACACACCGAATATCTGTCTCCAGACTTTGCGCGTATCACAAATAAAGACGACGTTGACACCTACGCATCGTACATGAACGAATTCATCGCATTAAAAAAGACCAACATCGAACAGTGGCAAAACATGAGAACTGCGGCTCATCTTTTTGCAAAAGAAAATTTTTCAGAAAAAAAATACAGCGAAGAGGTTAGGGGGATAATTAAGAATTGTTTTTAACAAATTCTTTGATGTGATCCTCAATCCTCTTTTCTGCGCACCAGCCAAGCTCATTTCTAGGACGAGCGGAATCAACAGGCGCCCCCATTCTGTTCCCCTTTCTTTCAGGGAGCATTGCAACCTCTCCGCCGAATATTTTAGCGATATTAAGAATACTATACCCCTCTTCAGCACCAAGGCCATAGTCATCACCTTCCCCTTTTTCGCCGATCAAAATAAGCCCACGCACAATATCATCAACGTGTGTAAAGTTGCGGACCTGCGTACCTGGGGCAACAATAGTGAGTGGTTCATTGTTCTTAAATTTATTTTTAAAAATCGCAATAAGGGTTGCGTAAGGACCCGTAGAAATTTCACGTGGTCCATATACGTTATAAAAATAAGTTATTGCATATTTGATGCCGAACCAGGTCCCGTAATTTCGAACGAGTTCGGTGTTTGTTGCCTTTGTCCACGCGTAAGGGCTCTGATCTCTCCCGAGACCTCCATCACCAAACTTTGTACTCGAACCAGCATAAACAATCTTTGTGTTGTGTTTTCGACAAAACTCAAGCACCGCAAATGTGCCATTTTTATTCGACTCCCAAACTATTTGTAAATCGTCGAAGCTTTGTTCCACACGAGAATATTCACCAAGATGAAAAACAAGGTCCGGCGCAAAATCAATTAATTTCGCAATATCTTTTGTGTGTCCTTCTATGTATGTCGCCCCAGCAATATGATTATCTTTAGACCCCGTAAAATAATTATCCAAAGAAACAACAATATTATCTTCATCTTGTACGAGTTTTTCAATAAGGTGCGACCCAATGAACCCCGCACCACCTGTCACAAGAATAGTCTTTTTTGCTGTTTCGCTCATAGTTTTCACAGTATACAGCCACTTAGAACAAAATAAAAGCCGCTGGGGGTGCCAGCGGCTTGAAGGTGAAACTCTAGGAGAACTTGATGTTGCGGAGCATTTCGGACTCCTTGCGAACCTTGATTTTCATCTCGAGAATATTCATGTCAGAATAAGCCCGAGAGAGGCGAGCATCAAGAACACCACGGAGAGGCTTGGAGACCTCTTTCAAGTCTTCCATCGCGAGCTCGTACAAAATCTCTGTGGCTTTTCCTTTTTGAGGATCGGTCTTACGACACAGCCAGAGACGTTCTTGATATGCAATGAGACTTTCGAGTTTCCCCACGAGCGCCCGGATACGGATATCCTGATTGGGCTCATTGAGGATTTCGAGGGATCTGCCGAAGCACATCGCAGCCTCATCATAACGCTCCGCCTTGTAGAGAAATTCGCCGACCAAAATCGGGAATTCCGGATCCGTAGTAAACGGATTCGTTTTGAGGAGAGCGAGCAAACCTTGCATTTTTTTTCGGAGATGCAAGACGAGATAAAGCTCGACAAAACGATCGCAACAGCGATACCAAAGAGGGACATCCTTCATGTCCTCTCTGAGGTCTCGCAAAGTTTCCCAAATTCGTTCAGCAGACCTGAAGGCTGCATCGATCTCATACTCGTCGGCCGAATCATTGCGAAACGGGGTCCCGCGAACTATTCCATTCATCACAACCTCCCTTCGTTATTAAAAAGAACTGTGAGGATTATGCCACGTTTTGTGTAAAAATGCTAGTGCGGTTCGGTGTTATCAGTTTCTTCAATGATTTCAAAATCGTCAGCGGTGAACGTTGTTTTTTCTCCACTCCCCTGCACTGCTCGCAACCCCAAAAGAGCCAGCGCCCCGAGAATCGCTGCGCTCGAATACCAAAGCCACAGACCATCTTCTTTTCCAGGTGCTGACGAATCAGAGAGAGCACCGATTACCGAGGCCTCCTGGCTGTGGACACCTTCTACTTTTTCGCGCGCTTGCGGAACTACAGAATTTATTTTTGGCGCGAAAGTATTTGTTGCGAGAACAGGAGCGGCTGCGGTCGCTTGAGCGCCGACACGCGTGCCGTTTGGGAAATTAAGGAGCACTTCACTCCCCGATGGTGTCACAAGGTTAGTAACTTCAGACGCGAGGGTGAGAATTTTCTTTGCGCCAACGAAAGTATTTTTGGGGATAATAAATTTCTTACCTGCGGACTCGATTTGCCACAGAGAAAGGTCGAGTTCATCGTTGCCTTTATTTTCGAGTGCGACAAACGAACGAGTGCTATCGCCTCCTGTACGTAGTAAAATATTAGGGGTTATCGCAGTTACACGAATACGATCAGATGCTGCATAAAATCCTGACGCAGCGTCGAGTACTACCGTGTATTCTCCTGGATAATAAAAAACGTGTGAGACAGAAGCGCCCTCCGCCACTCCGCCATCACCAAACGCCCACACCATGCGCGCATTTTCAATCGGTTCTTTTTTGAGGCCCCACACGCGACCCAAAAATGTCACGGTTGCGCCCGTTGATACAATGAGAGCCGCAGGTCCCGCATCAGTAAAAATTTGCGGCTCAACAGGAAATGCAGATGACTGAGAGGCGGCTACCACTTGTGGTGTTTCCTGTGTCGTCACCGTCGTTTGTGTCTGAGACGATGCACCAACATTTGCACCGCGCGGAGTTGGTGTGCCGGTCATCCAAGCACTCAATCCTTTTTGTGCAGTATCTTTTGTGGTGTTATCCCCCGCTTGGTTCCCTCCAATAAGCCACCCCTGTGAACCATCCACGCGATCAACGATTGCTCCGCTTGTATTTTTAAGAGAGATAATTGCTCCCGTGTTGTTGATCCCCGCGCCAAACGACGAAACAACATCTGCAGCAACTGTCGGCACCGTAGAATCGTCTGTGCGCTCAACAAGATAAAAACCGCCCGCAGAAATATTCCCCACAAGTGCGATATCTTTTTTCCCTTCAATCGAAAGAATCCACCCCTCAAGAGAGACTTGTTCCGTGCCACTATTGGAAAGTTCTATCCATTCGTTCGAGGATGATACGTTCGTCCCCATCCATGCAATCTCATTTATAAAAACCTGCGCAGATGCGGTCTGTGCAAAAAACAACACCAGTATGAGTAGTGTTGTTTTAACACCCCTCCCCAATAACCTATCCACGATAATCCGAAAATTTTTGCTACGACTTCGAAAAAAACGTTCGAAGTATCTCGATATTCCTCTCGTTTTTTTCATCGTCTCGCATAAAATTTTTGAATTCTTTGTGCAAGAGTTATTGGGGAGGGGTGTTAGCCTAGTCATCGTCGCGGAGAAGTGCCGCAAGAACATCTTCAGGAACTTCTTTTGGCTTTGGAGTTTCTGGAATGTCTCGCTCACGGAGAGGAGCCGATGCTGCGGGAGATGGAGTCGTTTCAGCCGCGACAGAAATATTCTGCTGAGGAGCAGGTGCTGGTGTCTGAGGTTTTGGTTCTGCAGGTTTGTATTCTGGTTTAGGCACCTCTTGTGGTTGTGGCCGAGGAGCAGGAATCTTCTTTTCTTCCGCCTTTGCGGGGGTCTCCGCAAGAACGCCAGCGAGGGCCGCCTTAAGACTACTCAACCCCTCATTTGAAGGGCCCTTCCCTTTTGGTTGCGATGGAACAGTACGCGCTTCTCGCTTCTGAGGGATGTCCGCCAAACTAATAGCCTCAGGGGTTTCCTTCTTAACTGGCTCAACCGCCAAAATCTCCTTAAACGCGTTCGCAAAAGGCTTTTCGAGCTTTGGGGCACGGGGGGCTTCTTCGTGCTTTACAGGGGGCTTTTCAGCACGTACAGGGCGTGCAAACATCGCATTTCCGTCGCGTCTTGGTGCTGAAGGTGCTTCCTGGCGCGGAGGGCGAGGAGGAAAATCAGCACGAGGAGCAGTCCCTTCTCGGGGAGTGTCCTTTTCCATTGATGGAGGAGGTGGCGGAACAGCACTAGCACTTCCATACCAAGCAGCAATTGCTTTTTCAACTTCCGCGCGGGGACGACCATATTGTTCACGAGAAAGACGGAGCACCTCTTCGCGAAGTGATTTTGCAGGAGGGGCAATAGGTCCAAGGGTTACCGCAGAAAATGGGTGTGACGCAACACCATCAATCATGAGCTTCAAATAAATCTGCGTAAAGCCGAGACTCACCATATCTTCAGCGACGAAGACTGGGGCGTACTCTTTTTCGAGAACCTCCGCATCGGGGGCGCCTACACGGAACATTATTTGTGTACCTACGTTACCAAAAACCGCATCGGCAACTTTTTCATCCATCTGCTTGATGTACTGATGCGCGACCACAAGCGCGAGTTTGTACTTACGTGCCTCTGAGAGAATGTCAGCGAACGATTCGTTTGCAAATGATTGAAACTCATCCACATACATGTAAAAGTTTGGAAGTTTTTTGAGTTCCCCTTCCGTCAAATCCGCGCGTGACATCGCGGCGAGATAAATCTTGGTGATGATCATACCTCCGAGAAGGTTTGCGTTACCCTCTCCGAGTTGCCCCTTTGAAAGGTTCACGATGAGAATCTTGCGCTCGTCCATCATCTTGCGCAAATCAAAAGATGACTTCGGTTGTCCGATGATGTTACGAATGAGTGGGTTCGATGTAAACTGTCCGAGCTTATTTTGAATACCTGGAACCGCTTCCTTTGCATAGTTCTCGCTGTATTTTGCAAACTCATCAATCCAATAAGCCTTTACCGATGGATCCTTTACATTGTCGACAACTTTCTTTCGATAGTCTTTATCGGTGAGCATACGGCTGATACCAAGGAGTGTTGACTCAGGGTATTCAAGGAGCGCGAGGAGCGCGTTCATAAGGATGTACTCCATACGTGCCGACCATGTCTCTGGTCCCCAAATCTTTTTGAAGGCACTCATGAGACCGTTGGCAACCAAGTGACGCTTATCCGCACCAACATCTTCCATCACGTTGAATGAGATAGGATTCTCCACATCGAATGGCGCGAAATAAATCACATCCTTCAAACGCTCTGGTGGAATGTAGTCAAGGAGAAGCGCCGCAGACTTACCGTGCGGATCAATGAATGCAAAACCCTCCCCGTTTTGGATATCCTGCACCACCATGTTTTCAATAAGGGTCGACTTACCCATACCCGTCTTACCGATGATGTACATGTGACGCGTGCGGTCATCTGCTTTAATACCAAAAGGTACGCGCTTATTGCGACGATCTGTTTCCGCAAAATACGTGATGCGATTTTTATCGTAGAGATACATTGCTATTAGTATACTAGGCAGCGCACAAAAAAAACAGGGGGCGCAGAGGGCTTTGCCCTCCGCGCCCCCTGTTTTGCAGACTGTTATACCGCCTCCCTACTGCGCCTTAAGCGCCTCCTTTGTGTACAAGTTCTTTGGATCCCAGAGGAACCACGAATTCATATCTGCATCGTACGTCGCTTGAATCTGTGCGCGCACTTTTGCTGCGTCGTAATCTCCGCCATAATCAAAGTCTTGAAGCCATGGGCGAAGCTTGTTGCGACTGTATACTTCTTTTGTGTATACCGCGGGCGTAGATGTCCCCACGCGCACCCCGCCAAAATGTTCTACGGTTGTCGTTGTTGCCTCAGCGCGATCCCCTGCTCTCTTCATTGAGAACTGCACAATATCGTACGCGTGATCATTGGGATTCTTGTAACCATTAAATCCCGTTGGGTAATGTGATGGGTACACCATTGGTGCAATGTAATCAAAATATGGGAGCGCACGCTCGAGTACCTGCCCAATATTCAAATCATCGGTGTTTGTCGCGGTCATGCCAAACAAATCAACAGAGAGTTTTGCGCCCGTGTCTTTGAGTGCATTGTGGAGGTACGCAAAGAAATGCTCGAGGGCCTCAGCCTTTGCCATCCCCTTTCCCCATGAGTACTCAATGTTCTTCATGTCGCCGTCTGAAGGGAAACGCATGTAGTCAAAGTTGAGCTCATCAAAGCCGAGCGCATATGATTCTTTACCAATAGCTACGATGTAATCCCAAAATGGTTTTGCGCTCACATCAACAAACGAGAGTCCCTTTCGATCTTTCCAAACAGTACCATCACTTTTTTTATGCACCGCGAGTTCTGGATGTGCCTTCGTGTAGTAAGGGTCCTGGAAAACAGTAATACGCGCGATGACATAAATCCCCTTCTCGTGGAGCGTTGCGATAAACTCACGCAAATCTTTTACACGACAGCCTGTGCCTACGGTATCTTTTGTAAGTGGGTCTGTTGCAACAAAAGCGATCGTCCCACTAAAATCCTTCACATCAATAATAATACTGTTTACTTCGGTCGTGTCGGCAATCTTCACAAGTTTGTCGCGGAATGATGGCATCGACGCCACACAAGCAGTCATGTAAATAGACTTCACCGCTTCGGGAACCTTCACGTGTGTAACAACAAATTCGGGCTCTTTTGAAACAGGCTTTGCATCACCTTTTACAGAAGATGAGGCGGTTTTGTTGTCATCCTTAGGGTCATCAACACTGTACCCAACAGAAAAAAACGTTGGTATAAAAAAATAGAAGACGGAGAATGCTGCAACTCCGAGCACTCCCGCCATAAAAAAATGTTTGTTCTTGCGTATTGTTCGCATTGTTATTGTACCCGAGGAGGCGTTATTGATTCTTCTGAAGCAGATGGAAGCGCCTGCTCAGCATCTTCGATAAGCTTCTTGCAGTTACTGCAATAAACTACCGATGAAAGATATGAGAGGACCGCGATCGTCACACCCCCAAGCACAATGAGTGAGGTGCGCGCCCATGCAGGGAAACCACCAAGAGCTACCACAACGATAGCGACACTGAGAATAGTAATAACGGTATGCTTTGTCATATGCGACAGTATACACGAAAAAACAAATGTTGAAAATTGAGCCCCGATTCGCCTTTGGCGAATCGGGGCTCAATTTTCTATATTCTACCCTGGACTATCACCACAAACTCCCCGCGCACTCGGTCGGGGTTTTTGGCATAATGCGCACGCACCTCAGCGACAGTCCCTCGTACAAACTCCTCATAAATTTTTGTCAGCTCGCGTGCGACAATCACGTGACGGTCAGCCCCACAAAATTTCTCAAGTGACTCGAGCGCCTTTTCGATGCGGTGCGTTGATTCATAAAAAGCCATCACACGCGTTGATTCGGCGATTTCCTTAAAGAGCGTCTCTCTCCCCTTCTTGTGTGGAAGGAACCCAAGAAACGTAAACTCGGCCACGGAGATCCCTGCCGCTGAAAGTGCAGTAATGAGCGCTGATGGTCCGGGGATAGGCACGATTGAAACATCGTCGCCAAACTTTTCACGCACCTGCGAGACAAGGAGTACTCCTGGATCTGAAATGCACGGAGTCCCCGCATCTGATACGAGCGCGATGTTTTTCCCCTCAGTGAGGAGCTCCAAAATCTTATCAACCTTCGCAAGTTTCGACTGAGCATGATAGCTCATCGTCGGTGTATCAATCTCATATTTCGAAAGGAGGCGCTTCGTCACGCGCGTATCCTCACACAAAACCAAATCAACTTCCTTAAGCACACGAAGTGCGCGCAAGGTGATATCCTCGAGATTCCCGATGGGGGTGCCAATAATGTAGAGTGTTGCCATTTCGACATACTAGCAGAATTGTAGACCTGTCGCAAAAAGAAAACCGGGCACTTGGTATGCCCGGCAAATTACTCAGATATCTTCTTGGGTCGCTTGAAATAGATGTCCGCACTGCCCTCCTTGCAGTTGATATGCAAACAATCATATTCAGCGTCGACAAGACTAAGGGGACGATAACATTCTGTCAGTGTGAAGTCACGATCTTCTACTGCCTCATCTTTGAGAGGCAGCTCATGAGTTTGGACAACCGACACAAGTCTTACCGCAAGGACGTTGTCCGCACAAGCAGATTTTCGGATCGAAGCAACCACCCCCTGGTAGGCTGCATTTTTATAATGAATTTCCGCTTCAACAGAATGACACTTTCGGAAAAGTGCTTCATCCCAATCCAAGACAACATTTCGTTCTTGAGAGCTTTTCATTTCTCCCTCCTTTCAATTTGTACAAAAAATCACCGGCCGTTGCGGGCATCGGTGTCAGAGACTTCTAAAAACAAAGTATAGCACGGGACCAACAGTTAGCCTAATATATTCTCCCCTACTTTATAGATATCTCCCGCCCCCATCGTGACCACGACATCATTGGGCATTTCCGTCTCACGAAGATATTTTTCAATAGTCTCAAAATCAAGCATCGCCCAGACGCGAAGACCGGCGACCTTTTGCTCATCAATAATGCGTTGCGCGAGAATCTCTGAACTAATCGTAGTATCATTTGCCTCACGGGCAGCGTAAATGGGCGCGACGATTACTTCATTTGCGTCATTAAAACTTTTTGCGAAATCATCAAGAAGAAGTTTCGTGCGTGAGTAGAGATGTGGTTGGAAAACAACGCGGATGCGTGAGTCAGGGAACTTCGCACGGAATCCCTGAAGGGTCGCCTGTATCTCCGTCGGATGATGCGCATAGTCATCATAAACAGGCACGCCCTTCTCCGTGTCTCCTTTGTGCTCCATACGACGCCACGTACCCTGAAACTGCGCCAAGAGTCCCGACGCGTCCTTTTCATCAATCCCAAAGAATCGCGCGACAGCAAGTGCCGCTTTCGCATTTTTAATGTTGTGCTCCCCTGAAACAGCGAGTGTTACACCGAGATTCTCTTTTGTATAATCAACAACACGAGCAACTACCTTGAGAAGTACGGGGGCGACACGTGGGTCATTAGGGTCACACACAATAGCTCCATGTGCGGGTACTTTTTCTACCATCTCTGCAAACGCTTTTTGTATCCCCTCAAATGTCCCGTAGTAATCGAGGTGATCATTATCAATATTCGTAATCACCAAAACTTCGGGTGAAAGATTTAAAAATGAGCGCTGATATTCACATGCCTCCACAATAAAAATGTCGCTTGTGCCCGCAATAAAATTGGTGCCCGACTTGAGGAGGCTCCCCACGATGACCGTCGGCTCCTTGTGTGCACCGACAAAAACCTCCGCAAGCATTCCTGTGGTTGTCGTCTTGCCGTGCGTGCCAGAGACCGCAATAGTGCGCATACCGCGCGAAATCATACCGAGAGCCTCGGGATACGAGAGAGTTTGTATCCCCTTCTCACGCGCAACCACGAGCTCTGGATTATCTTTTGGGATCGCAGGTGAATACACTACGAGATCGCACACGAGAGGCACGTGCGCCGCTTCGTGTCCCACAAAAACTTTAGCACCTTGAGCCGCGAGCTTTTCTGTAATGAGCGAGCCACCACGATCCGAACCCGACACCACCACTCCGCGCGCAAGCATAAGACGCGCCACAGCCGAGACGCCAATCCCCCCAATGCCGACAAAATGTGCGGCTTTAATATTTTTTAAAAATTCTTCATTCATCCCGTTATTTCCCTGCACGTGGCAATCCTCTCAAAATTTCCTCAGCCCTATCAATATCGTGTGGATATGCAATGGGTACCCAAAAATCACTTTCAATTACGTGCATTGGATTATATCGAATATATTCTTCAATCATATCCGTTAGATAATGCTCGCCGTTTCGCACACGTGTCGATTCGTAATTAAAAATTTCTGGAGTGAGCACATACACACCCGTCACCGCGAGGTTTGATTTTGGATGCTCTGGCTTTTCGTCGATACAACGAATCGTTCCGTCCGCATTGAGAACCACGACGCCGAAACTTCGTGGATCATCTACATAGTGGACAAGGAGTGCCATATCGAGCTCAGCACAACGTGCAATCCCATCTTTGCCATGCAAATCATCTGCGTACATCAAAAGAAATTTTTCCTCATTCTCGAGATGCGACTTACAGAGCTTGAGAGCATCAGCCGTACCACGCGGTTCATCTTGTTCAACATACGTAACTTTTTTGCCCAAAAATTCTTCACCAAGAAAATCGCGGAGCATTTCACGTTTGTACCCGACGACAACAACGACCTCATCAATCCCACCAGGGAGGACTTCCCAAATGTGTTGAATGAGCGGCTTCCCCGCAACCTCAACAAGAGGCTTGGGTCTCTCGATGGTAAGTGGGTGGAGACGCTTCCCCTCCCCTGCGGCAAAAATAACGGCCTTCATATTGGTTACAATAATACCAAAAAATACCAGTGCTTACTATTTAAGTTTCTTTACAAACTTCACAAACTGATCGCCGCGGTCAAATTCATTTTTGAAGACCCCAAAACTTGCGGCGCCCGGCGAAAGGAGCACGGTGTCTCCCTTCTTTGCAAACTCGCGCGCAGTATCGACTGCATCTTTCATACTATCGACGATGTACACTGGGTATGAGGTCCTCTTCGGAATGAGCGATAAAAGTTTTTCTGTTGCGGCTCCCTCAATGAGCACCAAGCCTTTCACTGTCTTGTGTACAAGGCGCGCCATATCTTTGTAATCAAGATTCTTGTCAGCGCCCCCTGCGATGAGGACAATATTTTTCTTCTTTTTATTCGCGAGGGCTTCGAGGGCAACACGATTGCCATCCGGGGTTGTCGCTGTGGTGTCGTTGTAATAATTTACACCACCAACAGTGCGCACGAGCTCAAGACGTCCTGGAACCCCCATAAAACTTTCGACGCCTTCCTTGATTGCCTTTGACGACACATCGAGCTCCTGGCATGCAAGAATGGCGCACGCGATGTTTGCACGATTATGCTCTCCAGGGATTTTAATCTTCCATGCTTTTGGCACTGCTGCCGCTTTTGCAATAAGGACGTCTCCCCCTGCAGTTTCTTTAAATCTTTTCTTAATTTCTTTTGCAGCCTGCTCCCCCATGACGATGACCTCACCCTCGTTTTGGTATTTAAAAATATTCGCTTTGTCTGCAAAATATTTATCCATATTTCCTTTATAGTAATTCAAATGGTCTGGGAGAAAATTGGTAAACACTGAAATATGTGGAGAGATTTTTGCATCACCGAAACCTTGGAGCTGCCACGAGTCGAGCTCGAGTACGACAATGTCCCCCACTTTCGTTTTCTTGAGAAGTGGGAGAGTTGCCATCCCGCGCACATTACCCCCAAGGAAAACGTGACCCGGATATGCACGCTCAAGAATATGCACAATGAGATGTGTCGTCGTCGACTTGCCGCGCGTCCCTGTCACCCCCACAATGGTCGCAGGCGTAAACTTCGCAAAGAGTGAAGCATCCATTTCAACAGGAATTTTATTTTTCTTTGCTTCCGCGATGTATGGCGAATCAAGTGGCACTCCTGCCGCCTTGATAACCATATCGCATTTTTTAAAATCAGCGAGCTTGTGTTCACCAAGAACATAACGAATATTTTTAAACTTCGCGAGTTTTTTGATTGAAGGAGCGAGCTGTAGGACTGTCTTCAAATCAGTAATCGTGAGCTCAACCCCGAGCTCCGCGAGAAACTTCGCCACATTGACCCCGCGCCCTAAAAGCCCGAGCCCAAGCATGGTAATCCTCTTTGGTGTTCCATCTCCCTTGAAGTATGTTTTGTAATTCGTTGTCATAATGGTGTCATCATACCAGAAAGATACCGAGGACGCACAGACACTAGAAACTATTGCGAAATAGGTCATTTTCTGCTATATTCTCCAAGTACTGAAAAGCGCGTGTAGCTCAGGTGGTTAGAGCGCGTCACTGATAATGACGAGGTCCCAAGTTCGAGTCTTGGCATGCGCACCAACAAAATCCAGTCAAAGTTGACTGGATTTTCGTTTATTGACAAAGAATGGCTCAGTTGGTAGGGTTCACAAAGGATTACTGTACTCAAACAAAAGGAGGGGTATTATGCAAGATAATGCGAGGGATGAAAGAGAAGTAGAGTTGCGCAAAAAACACGCGGAACGACTTGGTTGTGAAGTTTACCAACTGCCTATAAGGATAGAGAGGATGATCGGCTTCCACGCTACCTTTGGGGAAGATTACGATAAAGAAAAAATTGAAGGAGTGCTCAACGTTTTTGAACAGTTTGACATCAAAAATGCAAAACTTTTCGAGAGACACGAAGATGCCTTCAAAGACAACGAGGAACATTGTTGCCCGCCTGCCGCAAGAGATGAGTGGATCTCAATCTATAGCGAACTCTGGATTTCGGTACACGAGATTCTCGGTGAAGATGACTTCAAAAAGGAGTTCGACTCAACACTAGAGGAGGCCATCGAAATCGGAAAGTTTTGGGCGTCGGGCAGCAGGGGTTAATCACAATTTGAATCAATTTCAAACTCCCCTTTTGGGGAGTTTTTTCTATTGCAGAAATCACATTCGTGTGGTATCGTTTTGTAGGACTCGAGAAAAATCGAGATATTTAGAACACTACAAAAAGGGACTTCACTTATGTGCCATATCAAGGCAGGTAATGGAAACAGCATGATCCGCGTAAGAACTCCTCACGCAAAAGACCGCGAAGGGGATGGTTCCAAAGCTTTTGCAGAGCGTATTGCAAAAGAACGAAACTCCCCCAATAAGGAAAAGGAAGCAAATCGTCGCACGCGCGCAAGAAGAAGTCTGCGTCGTGCAGCCCAACGAATCCAAGCGGCGCACAAAAACGCGCAAGAAGCAGGCGAAGCTGGTTTGGAAAAACTTATTAACTTCTTTCAACGAAAAAGCAAGGAGGCAGTATGAGCCGATCACTTGTGCACTATCTCATCATCCTCTGCTTTCCCCCTCCCCTACCCGTCATTGGTGTCGTTCGCGACTCTCGACTCAAGGGGCCATGGTATCGTAGCTTCGAAAATCAGAAGTTTCCCCGAAAGCAAAAATCTCGCCGCTTCCACAACCGTCACGGTTGCCGGCGGCGGTAAACATAGGACCGAACATTCAGCGAATGTTCGGTCCTTTTCTTTTCTATTTGCATCGTGCAAAACAATGTGGTATCTTCGACAAAGTCTTTCAAAAATTCTGTTCTTTTTTGCGGAGGTACATATTATGCGTTTTTTGAAAAACGTTTTATCTTATCTGGAGAAACTCATCCCCATCCCCAAAACACTACCACCCGTGAGCAAGGAACCAAACCTTGCTACCCGCTTCGGCTGCTTACTCGAGATGGAGAAGCGCAAAGGTCGACTCCTCCAGCAGACACAACGAAGTAATAAAAAATAGAAAAGGCTTGAGCGCATGCGCTCAAGCCTTTGTTGTTAGAACCCCTCGTCTTGACTCTTGTCTTTTATCCGAAGATAAACATAAAGAGCCAGGTGTAATCACCACCACTCAGAATGAACGTGGCAGCCCACCAGAGGAATACACCGATGAGGGGCAGTGCCAGCAACACCTTCCAGCGAGCTGGGCCGATATCTCCCATCTGCTGTTCGTGTTCGCGATTGAACGGAACCCCGAGGAACGTGTCACAGCCACGCTGATTCATTTGGGAAGGCAGGCTGAGGTTACGGAGGCAAGGGGCTACGTACGCGGTCGCTTTTTTCATGGTACTATCTCCTGTTGTTTATCTGAGGATATAGTAGCATATATAGTACAAAAAGTCAATACCTCCCCCATAAGAAAAACCGCCCTTTAGGGGCGGTTTTTCTTTGCTGCTTATGGCAACTACAATATGTAAAATCTTTTTTGCTTGGATTGCAAATCCTTGTGAGTATTCTTTCTTTTGTTCCGTTCTTCGCCTAACTTCCCCGTCCGTTTAAAAAACAGGCGATTAAGTTAGGTCTTGGCTATCAGTAACCCTTCTGATAAGGGGAATCCTTTTTGAGATGAGAGAATCTTCATCTTATTTCCTTACGGAAATAACCGACCAATTCATCATACGCTTGACCACGAAGGCCAATGGTATGTTTATATTTTGAATTGATTCACGACCAGCTTCCGCTAGCCGTGCCTTGTTACGACTTAGTCCTTGTCACCATGCTTACCTTAAGCCCATACAAGATGGGATTTCGGGTACTCACGGCTCCCCTGACT
>JALNYL010000051.1 GCA_023229865.1 Minisyncoccota bacterium | reverse complement strand
CCCTATAGCTGTAGTTTTCATGATTAAATTGATGCCTTTTGCTGTGATATTGTTGTAGGTATCACCATCCATATTTAGGTGGTACTTTTTGTTAACCCGTCCTAAATTCAGATAGCGTCACATAAAAGCACGTATAAGTATAAATTACCTACAGAGGAAAAAGATAATAAACTTAAGTACTTGACTCCGAAAACTTTATCTACGCAATCACCGACTGGCATGCTCAATATGCAAATAACTCTCCGACTGCATATCGATCAATCTCGACACCGTCCGTTCGAATTCAAACGAGCCTTCGCCGGAGGTGTAAAGTTCCTGAGCCGGTACTTCGGCGGTGCAGATCAGTTTCACTTTATGCTCGTACAGCGCATCAATCAGCGTGACAAAGCGCTTGGCTTCGTTGCATTTTTCGTTGGTCAGTTTGGGAATATCAGCCAGTATTACGATGTCGAATCGGTTGCCGATTTCCAGGTAATCGGCCGGGCCTAGGGCGTGCATGCACAGTTCGTCAAAGGAGGTCAGGGCGACATTGCCGTGTACCGCTGACAGCCCTACTTTTCTGCCTAATACCTCCACAACGCCCGGTTTCAGCGGGGCAAAATTAGTCAATTCGTTATAACTTTGCCGTATGAAGTTGGCGGCCTGCTCATCCAGCGGATAGTAATAAGTGCTCTTCAGCACATGTAAATGGCTGAGCCGGTAATCCCGGTTTGCAACCAGTTCTATGACTTTGGCTTTTTCTTGCAGGAGTCCGACAAAAGGCAGGAACAACTCCCGTTGTAGGCCGTCATGATAGAGTTCATTGGGATGACAGTTGGAGGTGATCACGACGACGATGCCCAATTCGAACAGTCTGCGGAACAGCCGCACCAGAATCATTGCGTCGGCGATGTCGGAGACATGAAACTCGTCGAAGCAAAGCAGCAATTCCGATTCCCTGATATGTTTTGCCAAGGCGGAAATGGCGTCGGTATTGTTTTTCCTGCGCCATTGGTGGATGAAGGCGTGGACTTCCAGCATGAATGCGTGAAAATGCACCCGACGTTTTTGGCGGATCGGGCAGGCCTCGAAAAACAAGTCCATCAACATGGATTTGCCTCTGCCTACGTTCCCGTAGATGTACAGGCTTTGGTAGTTGGCTGGTTTGGGGAGGATGAGTTTATGTAGTGTTGATTTTTGCTCGTACTCGACAGTTGCCAGCAAGTTGTCTAGTAAGGTTTGCAGGTGGTATAAAGCGGTGATTTGCATGGGCTCGTGTTGGATGTGGCCTTGCGCTACTAGGCCGTTGTATTGCTTTTCCAGCAAGCCGGGGTTGTCTTGGGACAGTTTTGTGATTGTTTGTTGAAAGGTTATTTCCGACATGGTGGCTTTTGCAAGTGGAGGAGCATGTTTCCCAGCGAGGGGTACAGATACCAATGTAGCTCGTCATCCCGGCAGGGAATGCCGGGATCCAGAGGCCAGGGATGGCAACCCTAAATCAGGCGACAAGTCTTGCCATTGGGGATTAGTCAATTCAATCAACCGCTTTTTTGCCACGCGAGACCAATTTTTGAGTTGTTTTTCCCGCAAGATGGCGCTTTCCATTTGCTCGTGTGGTTCGTACCAGACCAAATTATGTACATTGTAACGTTGGGTAAACCCGGCGATTAGTTTCTGACGGTGCTGATATACGCGCCCGATGAGATTGGATGTCACTCCAACATAAAGCGTCCCGTTGGGACGACTGGCAAGAATATAAACACAAGGTTGTTTTTCCATAGGGTCACTCTAGCACATCCCTGTGTTCTGGATCCCGGCAATCCCTGCCGGGATGACGTTGATGCAATTTGTGCAATGATTATAAGCACACGATACATGCACGGTTGTTTTTCCATACGTTCACTCTGGCACATCCCTGTGTTCTGGTTCCCGGCACAAATCTGTCTGGAATAGCTTTGCATTTACCCGAAGGGCGTCAGGCAGGATAGCCTGACGTGACTCTTTGCCGGGATAACGATAGTACAACTGGTGCTATATCTCAGAGTCTCACTCTAACAATCCAGCAGTTTAGTCCTATGCTGCACTGCCAGCCTTTTGCCGATAGCTATCCATCCGGTCAAAGTTCAAATAACGATAGGTATCCTCGGCTGTTTCGTTAATCTGACTTGCATAGTGCATGTATTCGTCAAAAGTCGGAATCTTGCCCAGGATCGAACATACTGCCGCCAGCTCTGCCGATGACAGGTACACATTAGCGCCATTACCCAAACGGTTAGGGAAGTTCCGTGTTGAAGTGGAAACCACGGTAGCGTTCTCGGCGACCCGCGCCTGATTGCCCATGCATAATGAACAACCCGGCATTTCGGTGCGCGCTCCCGCTTTGTCGAAGGTACTGGAATAGCCTTCCTCGGTTAATTGGGTTTGATCCATTTTAGTCGGCGGGGCTACCCACAATTGGGTCGGCAATTCGCCTTGGTGTTTTTCCAGCAATTTACCGGCGGCGCGGAAATGACCGATATTGG
>JALNYL010000004.1 GCA_023229865.1 Minisyncoccota bacterium | reverse complement strand
TTTTGGTATTTCATGAGAATAATTATACAACGGCGGCGGGGGTATTACCATTCAATTTATTCTCCGCGACCGAGCGCCAAAAGAAGTACCCTACCACGCCAAGAGTCACGAGTGGCGACACCCATGACTGAATATGAGCACCAAAAGCTTCAAGGATCATCACGAGCCCCAAGAAGCCGATCGAGTACATCGCACCGTTTTTCAAATATACATACGAACGAATGCGGTCGACATTCATCACGGTGAGCTGACGCACTACGATTGCGCCGATACCGTTACCAATGAGGATGAGCGGCACAACCGTCGTAAACGCAAACGCTCCAATAACACCATCAATACTAAATGCGACATCGAGAACTTCAAGAAAAAATACTTTTGCCCAATCCGACATCGTGCTGTGCTCCCCCGACTCAATGAGGCGCTCCTCGATCTTTTCTGCGTTATCTTTAAACCCTTGCGTGATAAAAAATACACAGAAGCCGACAGCCGCAGCGAGAGCAAGGTGCATTGGGTTCTCAAGTGCGCGGTTGTTGATTTCATAAATAACCCCCACAAGAAGAAGTGCAGCAGCTGAATAAAACCATACTGCGCCATATGTCTGCACGTACCATTCGTGAGGAAGTCCAAACTTTTTGTCTTCCATGAAAAGCCAGTGAGCCCAGAGAAGCACGAGGAACATTCCACCCGCGACCATAATCGTAGGTGTCACCGCTTCGACCGCCTCGGTCACCCCACTGTCAGTCTGCCAGATTGCCTGAAGTGCCCCAAAGACACCAATGCTTGGGTCAGCGAGAAACACAATGACGGACGGGAGGAAGCCGCGGACTACGAACACTGCAAAGAGGATTCCCCATGTAAGGAAAAATCTTTTTGCGCGGCGACTTTTCATTGTCGAGAGGACATCAGCGTTGACGACCGCATTGTCGATGCTCGAAACAATTTCGAAGACGACGAGACCGATAAGCGTAAGAAGAATTGCGAACATTGATGCCATCATAACGCATTCTCGCGCAAAAGAAAAACCCCATCATACGATAGGGTTATTGGAGCATGGAGTCGCGCACACAATAAGGAGCAACATCAATCCAAAGGCGTTCTAGTTTTCTGCCGAGCATGGCAACATCATCGTCCTCTTTGGGGATTATTATGAATGCCTTTTGGAGAAAATTCATACTAAACTCGAGGTACCCGAAACTAAACCGGATAACCGTCTCTGACGTCTGCAGGCTAAGTTTTTCAAAAAAACCAGGAGCAAACGCAGGGATGTGCATTTTCATTTCCTCAGCTTCAATGATGAATTCTTTCAGAACATCAATGGCGTCATCTATTTCTTCGGGCTTAAAAGAAACATCAATAGCGGCATGCCCTTCTACGTATTGAAAGTCCATAACGCACCTCGCTTTCGTAAAAGTTTGGGACCAGAATGACTCTCTAGAAATACTAGCGCGATATGGGAAGAGAGTCAAAAAGGCTGGCGTGTGGCCACATCCTCCGCCCTTCGATTTCATCGGTCAGGGATTATTAAAAAAGTATTCGCTGATTACAGCTCATTTGACTAGCGTGTGGTCGCAAGGAGGAGAATCGGTCACGGATCACTAAGTATTTTGTTTCGATTACTCACAAAATACAAAGTGTTCGCTACCCCGGCTCGGCGACCCAAAGGGTGCCCCGCCTGCGCCCTTCGATTTCATCGGTCACGGATTACTAAATGTTCTCGGATGATTACATCCTGCGAGCATTAAGTATCCGCTACCCCGCCTCATAGCCTCGCTTTGCTCGGCATATTCCAGCTTTCGATTCTCCACGCAAGGCGCGCAGGCGCCTTGCTTCGGGTCCACAAATTAAAAAACACCAGAATGAATCTGGTGTTTTTTAATTTGTGGACCCGAGGAGAATCGAACTCCTTACCTCCGGAGTGCAAAACCGGCGCTCTAGCCAAGTGAGCTACGGGCCCAAGTGTTTCTTGGGCACTGGGATATAATACCTTATTTTTTGCGTAATGCAAGTGTCAGCACGTAATCCACAAATTCAGGGAGCGAAAGACCGTGAAGCGCCAATGATTTTGGCAAAAGCGAAGTATCCGTAAGCCCTGGAAGAGTATTCACCTCAAGGAGGCATGGTCCTTCTTCTGTAAGGATGAAATCATAGCGTGCATAGTGACGCGCACCGAGATGGATATGCGCACGAAGAGCCGCTTCTTCGAGAGTGCGGCGCTCTACGTCGGTCATGCGCGCAGGCCCAACAGGGTGCGAAAGATTCTTGTATTTTTGATCGTAATCAAAAAGCTGTCCCTCAGGAAGAAGGATCTCAAGTGGTGGCGTAGAGTACGAACCATACCCTCCCGATGAATCCACTACCCCAAGTGTCACTTCGCGCCCACGCACATACTCCTCAATGAGCGCCTTCTCCGAATACGCGAGGGCTTTCTCAATCGCAAGCACCAACTCTTTCTCGTTGTTAGCGAGAGAGAGCCCCACAGACGAACCGCCCGCGAGTGGCTTCACGACGTATGGCGCGCGAATCTCAGCTCCCACGCGCGCGAGAACTTCGTTCACCTCTTCCCCGCGCGCAACCACGAGCCCTTGAGGAACCTTGATCCCAACCGCCGAAAAATATTTCTTCGCGAGATCTTTGTTCATCCCAATCGCTGACGCAAGTGAAGTTGAACCTGTATAAGGAATATTAAAATTCTCAAGAATTTTCTGTACCTTCCCATCTTCGCCAAATTCTCCATGGAGCGCATTGAAGACAACATCTATGTGTTGCGCGAGCTTTGCAGGAGTTGTTGGCCGACCATCAATATGCCACTCCCCCATGTTCGAAATGAGGATGTCATGCACTTCGTATTTACTATCACCCGAAAGAGCGCTTATTACGTTTGCGCCAGTACGAAGAGAAACGTGGTATTCACTACCAAGCCCGCCACGCATAACACCGACCCGAAGTTTTGTCATGGATACATTATACAAGACAAACATTCATTACCAAAACAATTTTTGTGCCGAGAGAGGATCGGGGTCAAGTTTCTAGGTTCGCAAGCTCACCAAGAACTTCCTCCCCGGACTCGCCGACAAGCACTCGCTTCGCTCGTCTTGTATACCGGCTCCGTCTTTCGATTCTCCCTCTCATCTACAAAATGTAACAGCCCCAGAGTATAAACTCTGGGGCTGACATTTTGTGCCGAGAGAGAGAATCGAACTCTCATGGGTTACCCCGCACGATTTTGAGTCGTGTGCGTCTACCAATTCCGCCATCCCGGCAATCAACTTAAATACTCGCCCATATTAGCAAAGCAAGAGGAAAAATGAAAGCCGATTAAGACAATAATCCCACGAGGTTGCATGTTTTAAAATACCGTGTTACATTACTCCTCCCTTGGAAATTCCTTGGTGTGTAAGATTCTGGGAGTAGAATCGTCATCAAATACACCTCGGGAAACCTTGGGATTGTAGTTCTTTATAAATCAAAAAAGAGGAGCATGCCTATGGCAAGCAACAAAAAGAAGTTTGCAGTACTCGCCGTCAATCTGATTATCGTCACCCTGTTCGTTATCGGCGCGGTGATGATGTGTCAGGCTGTTACTGGCGAGAATTACAACAACGATCTGTGCATGGTAAGTATCGGCTTTCTGACGGTTGCCGCAACCATCGGTGTCCGCAGTCTTCCGAGGCTGTCGATCTTTTTTCGCAAAGGAAAAGCAATAGCTGAATCCTTCGCTGAAAAAACTGGCAAGATGCTCGCTTACAACCAGAACAAAGAAAGGCAGGGGCAGCAGGCATAACCAAAAGCAGTACCCCCAACCCAAAAGCGCGACCACAAGGTCGCGCTTTTTTCTTTTGACTTTTGATACGCAAGGTGTAGTATTCGATTAGCTTTGATATTTACAAAAGGAGGTGAGTTATGCCGAAAATAGAAATAGAGGCAAGGAACGCTGTGATTGTTACGGGCGAGCACGGGGGTTACAAAGAAGGACGATGCGTTGCTTGTGGTTCAACTGGTTGGTTAACCACAGAACTTGGACTACCAAGTAGCACCGATAAAAAGAATTTGTCACTCTCCAACTTGACTCACTCCTCCTTCTGCCCAATAAACAAGCTCCTAAACGAAGACGGGAGTTTGAAGAAATAATCAACAAAAGCGCGACCACAAGGTCGCGCTTTTTTCTATATTCGATATTCTATCTTCAACATTCTATCCCTAGATCTTCCCCACCAAATCCAATCCTGGCTTCAATGTTTCATCGCCTGGCTCCCAGCTCGCTGGGCAAACATTGCCGCCGTGCTCTCGCACAAACTTAGCAGCTTGAATCTTGCGAATGAGTTCCTTCGCATTGCGTCCAACACTATTATCGTTTACCTCAACGATTCGAAGGATACCATCTGGATCAACGACGAATGTCCCACGGAGAGAGAGACCCTCTTCAGGAATGTAAGTCCCAAACATTTCACAAAGCTCGTGACGTGAGTCAGAGAGCATGGGGAACTTAATCTTCTTAATAGAATCCGAGGTGTCGTGCCATGCCTTGTGTGCAAACACAGTGTCTGTTGATACTGAAAGCACCTCAGCACCAAGTCCCTGAATCGTCTCATAATTGTCCGCCATCTCTTCGAGTTCTGTGGGACATACGAAGGTAAAGTCCGCAGGGTAGAAAAAAAGCACCATCCACTTTCCACGATAGTCAGAAAGTTTAATCTTTTTTATTTCTTCATTATGAAATGCATCCGCCTCTGCCTCTGGGATAACATGCCCAATTTGAGCAAAAAGGGGTTCGTCATGCACTCCACACATATTTTCATGGTCCATAGTTTTATTTACTTATTTGATAATCTTCTGTATATGAGTATCATAACAAAATGAGCAACAAAGACGAAGTGACAACGAAAGTAATTGCCATTGTCGGCCCAACCGCCTCTGGCAAAACCTCCCTTTCTATTGAGGTAGCTCGCCTCGTCGGTGGCGAGGTTGTTTCTGCTGACTCGCGCCAAGTCTACACGGGCCTCAATATCGGCTCTGGGAAGGTCACCAAACGCGAAATGCATGGTGTCCCCCACCACCTCCTTGACGTCTGTAGCCCAAGGCGCACGATGTCTGTCGTGCAGTACGAGCGTCTCGCCACACGCGCGATCAAAGAAATTCTCAAACGTGGCAAGACCCCCATCATCTGTGGTGGCACGGGCCTCTATCTAGATGCCGTTCTTACGAACGCTTTTTTCCCCGAGGTTCCACCTAATGCCGAGCTTCGCAAGAAACTCGAGCAACTTTCCCCTGAAAAACTTTTTAAAAAATTAGTAAAGCTCGACCCTGTGCGCGCAAAAACAATCGACGCACAAAACCCTCGTCGCCTTATTCGTGCCATCGAGATTGCGAAGGCGATTGGCAAAGTCCCCGAGCGTACCGAACCAACCGAGCGATACAATACACTCTGGGTTGGACTCACGATGCCGAAGGCGGAACTCGAGGAGCGCATTCATATGCGCCTCATTGCCCGCATGCGTCACGGCATGGTTGCCGAAGCGAAGCGCCTACATGAAGGAGGGCTCTCTTGGAAGAAAATGGACTCACTCGGGCTCGAGTACCGATTCCTTGCGCAATTTCTCACAGAGAAACTTTCCAAAGAGGAAATGATTCAACTTCTCGAAATCGCTATTCGGCAATTTTCAAAACGCCAAATGATGTGGTTCAAAAGAAACACCAATATCAAATGGTTTCACCCAAAGGATACAAAAAAAATTTTGCGTGTGGTGCAAAACTTTCTTAAGAGCTAGTGAATGGTTGGCTTCTTGATCTCCTCTGTCGAATTATTCTCTTCTTCTCTCCTAAAAATATCGAGAGCTCCTTCAATGTCAGTAATTGAGGGTTTGTCTTTTTCTTGTGTGGGGGCAACAGGGACGAGCTCTGGCTGAGGGATATTTTCCCAAGGGTTTTTGTGTTCCATAATATGTTTGCATTAAATCATTTTTAAAAACTAAACACAATCTGCTCCGGGGAAAAGAAAAACCCCAGCTATTCTGCCGGGGGTTGAGAAAGTATCTCAGTGACTGATTGGTTAACAATGCTTTCCCTATTCACCCCGTCGAGATAAGGTGCGGGATAAAAATAGAAAACATTTTGCTTGGGGAGCACAAAAACATGAAAATGATTCCCCACCCTTTCGTAAATAACAAGAATGCGACCAGCTTCCCGGTCCCTCAAAAAACGTTCCGAAAGAAGCACACGTTCCTTTTTTGACACACCACGGAGAGAAACATCGATTGCCGCTCCCGTGAGATGCGTCGAGCATACGGCGCTACTTGAGCAATCAGCAAAACTCCGCCTTTTGCGCAATATTATTTTGAGTCTTCCTTTGACACGACGATAAAACTTTTTGACTTCACTCAGCCCTTTCTGGTCGATACGCGATCGCACCAATGAAGCCACGCGCAACTTTTTCCCAGATGAGATTTTTCTGTAATACTGAGCGATATCAAAAAGATAATCGCGAGCCCAAGGACGAGACAGGTGTCGCTCTCGCGGAACCCCATTATTAACAACAATGAACGGCGCGGCGATGGGAACCAGATTGAAACCATCGTCAGCAGCGACAATCTCATCAAGGTCTCGATAGCGCATTAGCCCCAGAGTGTCAGCGATGCAATTCTCTTGTGCTAACTTTTCAGAATTACTATAGAGAGAGGAGCCCGTTTGTTGTCCTTGGATGTATGAGATAACACCAGAAACGCCAACGAACTTTCCGAGAAACATGCAGTACGCATACTCACGTGCTGCCGCTTCTTTTCGCTCGGCATCTGTCGGACCCGAAAAAGCTACGGAAACATTCGAGAAACACAAAAAGAACGCGAACATCACAAAACGAATAACGTTCATGACACTACCCTCCTTCGGTTTAAATATCTAATATTTAGGCTACCACATACAACCTTTTGTGCAATAGGGGTGGGCCCACGAGGACTCTCCCACGAGTTACTAAATATATTTCTTCGTTACACTCGAAATCTATTAAGTACTCGCGGTCTCAGCTCGCCGACAAGCACTCACTACGTTCGTCTTGCATACCGGCTCCGCTTTTCGAGTCCTCGTGGGCCTCGCAGTAACAACAAAACCCAAACACTTTCGTGTTTGGGTTAAACATCAAGCACGAGGACGCGGCCCCGAGTTACTAATTCGCTTTGCTCATAAGTACTCGCGGCCCCACCTCGGCGACCCAGTGAGTACACTGTGTGCCCGCCTGCGGTTTTCGAGTCCTCGTGGACCTCGCAATGACAACAACGCCAGATACTGAAAGTATCTGGCGTTGTCATTGCGGGCCCACGAGGACTCGAACCTCGGTCTGCGCGTTTGGAGTGCGATATTCTACCACTGAACTATAGGCCCGAGCATACTCCAAGAGTCATCCTGCTGGATGAGGAGCGGAACGAAAGCTTACTTTCATTTCGTCCGAGCGATGGGTCTATATCAAGGCTACTGCCGATGATATAGGCCTGGCTCATTTACTCGTACGGGGAGTATACCAAAAATTACTCTAAAAAACAAAAACCCCTCTCGGGGCTTTTGAAATTTACTACTTCTTTGCCTCTTTGTGCGTTGTATGAGCGCGGCACGAATTGCAGTATTTATCGAGCTCAATCTTGCGCTCTACAAGCTTCTTATTCTTGCGAGTCCAATAATTGAGACGCTTGCACTTCTTGCAGGCGAGTTTTATAAGTTGGTCCTGTGACATAGTTTTTCTATCCTACTACACCCGAGCAAAAAAGGCAAATTAATTAGGAATCCCCCTTATATTTAGATTCATCAGGCAACAAAAAGGAGGGGTCGAAACCCCTCCTCATTACCCCATATTACTGCGTTCAGCAAAAACATCCTGACGAAGTTTTGAGAGTATTTTCCGCGTTTTTAAGCGGATAGACTCAATCGTGTCGTCATCGCGAATGATAATAACCCCAATAAAAGAATAGCGCTTCCCTTTCTTCTTCTCTTTGAAACGCTGTGCTCCCGCCTGCGAGCTCTTGATTTGGATAAAGAGTTTCCCCGCGTCAGTGGTTTCAATCACCGCATCTTTCCCCTCAAAACGATCTTCTTTCTTTGAGGCGTGATATCCGCGAATAAACCACTTCGGCATTTTCACGGGAGAATGCGTCGCCTTCATCGCATCGAGAAACCTTTGCTCATTCCTTCTCCCCCGCTCAAGATTCACATCTCGAAGGGCGTGTATGACTCCGTTCATTTTTCCCTCCCCTCATTAAAAGTTTCTTTCTGTTTTTCAGACTAGCGCATCGTCAACACAACGTCAAATTCAATCTGCAAAAAACAAAAAGAGGCGAACGGGGGTTCGCCTCTTGAATACTTCTTTCTAATTTAGAATTTCGTCAGATTGTCGATTGCTTCACGAGCTCGCTCACGCGCAGCCTTCCACTTCGCCATTACTTCAGCATGCTCAGTTGAGACATTTCTCCTGAAATCCCCCACAAGCGTCAAAGCCTCAGGGATTGTCGGATGACCCAATTGGGGCGTCCCCTTGAAATGCTCGAAGATCTCCTCATGACAAAAATCCAAAAAAATATCACTCTGAGGAACCACTACTGAAAGAAGTCCTACGAGAAAAAAGTCTGGTGCCGCAAAACGGCCAAGCCTTCTTTCTGCAAGTTCCGAGAGCACAACCGCGAGCGAATATGTATCGATTGTTTTCGATCGAAAACTTGCATAATCAGCAGGTGGCACATCTTCAGCAATCTTACACGCTTCAACAATGTTATAGATACCGAGTTTAATAAGTATACCATTGACACTCTTGGGTTTCGCCAGTGAGCCACAATCTTCACAGCGCATATTTGCTACACGTAGTAAATGCGCTACTAAATACGGCTGCGTAACCAACATCCGCCCAACCTCTATGAAGCTCGCGTCGGGGTCAGAAAGAATTCCTAAAAAATTCTTAAGAAACCCTGGTGTTACGTAGACCGGTTTTTCTCCCTGTTCTGCGCCCATGACTACCTCCCAAAATTGTGATTAATTGAAGGAACCTTTCAATAATATGCCGTAAGTTGTGCTTTTTGTCAATGAGGAAGTTTGGGGTACCCGCCAAAAAAACAAAGCTCCCAAACTTGAAAAAGTTTGGGAGCTTTGTTTTTTTGTGCGCCGGGAAAGATTCGAACTTTCGAAGACCGAAGTCAGGAGATTTACAGTCTCCCCTCGTTGACCACTTGAGTACCGACGCTTTTTTAGAACTTGTACATCTTATACTTTTTTGTCTCAATTGACAACTCATTCCGAATTTCTAGCTTCTTCCAGGGAATTACATAGATTTCGCCCTTTTCTGTATACACAAACAATAAATCAAAGGAATCATTTTTGTACTTCTTAGCATATGAGTACGACTGATTCCCTCCCGTTATCCTCAACCCTACCTTGCAAGTCTTACTACGCTCATAAAGTCCTGCGTACTTTACTTGTACTTTCTCAAGCTTTCCATTTTTCTCAACAACAAAATCATAATCTCTTTTATCACCAATTGGTAAGCACACTTCGTAACCATTTTTTATAAAAAAATTAATTGCCTGCCCAACTGCGAGATCTCCCCTCTCTTTTGTGTTCATCTCTTTATTATAACAGAGTAGTATACTGCTCCACAACACAAACAAAAAACTAACCCCCATGCGCGAAGGTTAGTTTTTTATTTTTTCTAATGTATTACGCAGCCGCTTTTGTACGAGCGCGAGACTTTGAAGTAACCGCTTTTTTCTCCACACGGATAGCCACTTCCCCCTTTTCTGTCGAGACAAGGACGCGACCACCCTTGAGTACCCCCGAAGAAATCATAAGTGATGCGATCGGCGTAAGAATCTTATTCTGAATCAAACGCTTGAGCGGGCGTGCGCCGTAGTGCGTATCATATCCCTTCTCTGCAAGATATGAGAGGACGTCAGGAGCGACATTAAGCGTAATTTCTTTTTCAGCAAGACGCTTCTTCACAATGTCCACCTGGAGACCGACGATATTCTGGATAACTTCCGGTGACAAAATATCAAAGAGAATTATTTCATCAAGACGATTCAAAAATTCAGGACGGAAGAAATTCTTGAGCGAATCCATCACGCGATCTTTTGCGTCAGCATAATCTGCCTTGTCGCTCGAGTGCGTCCCAAAGCCAATGGCCTGCATCTTGTCGATATGTTCTGAGCCAATGTTCGACGTCAAAATAATTACCGTATTTTTGAAGTTCACCACACGCCCCTTTGAGTCAGTGAGTTGTCCATTATCAAGAACCTGCAAAAGGATGTTGAAAACCTCTGGGTGAGCTTTTTCAACTTCATCAAAGAGGAGCACTGAGTATGGACGATGACGCACCGTTTCCGTAAGGTTGCCACTTTCTTCGTGTCCGACATATCCAGGAGGCGAACCAATGAGCTTCGACACTGCATGCTTCTCCATATACTCCGACATATCTACGCGGATAAGCGCTTTGTCATCATTGAACATAAACTCCGCGAGTGCCTTTGAAAGCTCAGTCTTACCGACGCCTGTCGGCCCCAAGAAGAGGAATGAGCCGATAGGGCGATTTGGGTCCGCGATGCCCGCTCGTGAGCGTTTAATAGCATCAGAGACCTTCTGGATAGCATCACGCTGCCCGACTACACGCTTCTCGAGTTCATCTTCTATATGCGCAAGCTTTCCTGCTTCTTCCTCAAGCATCTTTGTCACTGGGATCCCTGTCCAACGAGCAACAACTTCTGCAATATCATGCTCCACCACCTCCTCTTTCAAAATACGACGTGACGACTGGAGCTTCTTGAGGCGCGCCATCTTTGTCGCGAGATCCTTTTCAAACGCGGGGATACGTCCATAGCGAATCTCCGCAGCAAGCGCGAGGTCTGCCTTCATCTCTGCGGTTTCTGCTTCGAGGCGTGCAGTTTCCATATCTTTTTTAATAGCGCGAATCTCCACCACGAGCTCCTTCTCGTTTTTCCACTTGAGTTCAATCTCGCGTGTCTTCTCGCGGAGGTCGCCTATTTCTTTATCAATCTTTTTTGTGCGGGCTTTTGCGTTCTTCCCTTCTTCTCCGCCAAGGGTTGCTTCTTTCTTGAGCGCTTCTTTTTCAATCTCAAGACGCATAATACGACGATGCGCATCTTCAAGAACAGGCGGTTTGTTTTCGAGTGAAATACGGAGAGACGATGCAGCCTCATCAATGAGGTCTACTGCTTTGTCGGGCAGAAAACGGTCAGTAATATAGCGACTCGAGAGATTTACTGCCGCCATAATAGCGTCATCAGTGATATGCACACCGTGGAAAAGTTCATATTTCTCCTTGAGGCCACGAAGAATTGCGATTGCATCTTCGATTGATGGCTCGTTGACATGTACGGGCTGGAAACGACGCGTAAGCGCAGGGTCCTTCTCGATATGCTTCTGATATTCACGAAGCGTTGTAGCTCCGATAGCGCGGAGTTCCCCACGCGCAAGCGCAGGCTTCAACATATTTGAAGCGTCCATTGAACCTTCCGCTGCCCCCGCCCCCACAATCGTGTGGATCTCATCAATAAAGAGAATGATCTTCCCCTCTGAACGCTCAATTTCCTTCATAATCTTCTTCAAACGATCCTCAAACTCGCCGCGATACTTTGTCCCCGCAATAAGAGAACCGAGATCAAGAGAAACGAGTTCCTTGTTTTTGAGAGACTCAGGGACGTCGCCCTTCGCCATACGAATAGCAAGGCCTTCAACAACCGCAGTCTTCCCCACTCCCGCTTCTCCTATAAGAATAGGATTGTTCTTGGTACGACGCGAAAGAATCTGAATGATGCGACCCACTTCATTGTCACGGCCAATCACAGGGTCAAGTTTGTCCTGAGCCGCGAGTGCGGTGAGATTGCGCGTGTACTTATAAACTGACTTAAGTTTTTTTGTTGGCGTACTATCGGTAATATTTTGTGTACGAAATTCATCAAGAATGCGCATTACATTTTCACGCTCAACGCCATGACGAACAAGGAACTCACGCGCCTGCCCTTCCACATCAAAGAGCGCAAGGAAAAGATGCTCACAAGAAATCTGCTCATCTTTCATTTCTGCCGCCAGGCGTGGCGCAACCTCGCCGAGTACCTGCCCGAGTTCAGGAGTAAGATAGAGTTGGTACGAAGCTGCCGCAACATTTTGCGTAGTAGTAGGCTCAATAAGTGAGAGGAGATCCTCCGCGAGCTGCATTGTGTCGACGTCAAGACGCTCAAGAATAGAAACGACAATACTCTCATCGTCAAGCATCAGAGACGTCAGAAGATGCATCGGGCTGACGTGGTTCTGCCCACGCTCCACCGCAAGCTCATGTGCGCGGCGAATAATATCGCGTGCTTTGGTTGTGAAGTTATTGAATGGGGGCATAATGTTTGTTTTAAAATACTAAAATCAGGGACAATGTACAATAGTGGTTCTATGTTGTCAAACAATAGACCCGAGGACGCAAAGCAGGCTTAAATCTTAGAGTTTTTTAGCAGGAACTATCTTGCTTACTTCTTCGATAAGTCTTTTTGCTTCAGTAACGAGTGCCCCCTTCTGAGTACCAATGATTTCATCGATGCTCAAAAATCCAACAATATCACCACTGAGGGTAATAATAGGAGCACCATTTGAAGAGCCTGCAAAACGAGACGAAACTCCGATATTCTCCAAGACTTTCGTTTCTGCTTTTGTCGCCTCGTCTACGATGGTCTTTGTCTCAAGATTATTAATAAGTCCTGTAGTGATAGTTTTCCCATCACGACCACCGATAACCACCGCGGTCTGCCCGAGGCGCAAATTAACAGAGCTTCCCAATGTTGCCGTAGCAAATTTTGGTGTTGATGTCGCCGAAACAGGAGTGAGCTTCCCGATGCCAAGCGTGTTTCCCTTTTCATTTGAGAGAACCTCGAGAACATACTGGACGCCATCAATCGTTGTGGTAAGCGCCCCTGCCCCAAAGTTACCTCTATCAGTAACAACAAGCCCTTCAGGAGAAACAATAGTTCCTACCCCAGACACAAGAGAGTCTCCTCCTTCACTCGCAATTCTAAACGCAACGACACTTTTAATATTGCGATCAATAGCAGACACAACGAGATCTTCATCTTTTATAATGACTTGCTTGCCCGGCTTTTCAATAATCGTCGGTGTAATCTTTTCGATGGTACGCTCAACCACATTGGTAATCGTCTGACTTACCGGCGCTGAAGCCTGTTCCATAAGAGTAACCACGACAATACCCGTCGCCATAGACGACACAAAACTAACAAAGAGTGTGAGGAGAACGATTTGTGCTTTGGTGAGGTGCTCCATATATTCTCAATAGTACCTTAGAGTTTACTTCCCTGCAAATCTATGAGAAACAACTACCCAATCAATAGCTGCCCAAAAGGCATTAATGTAGTCTGCGCGCTTAATACCATAGTCGAGCGCAAACGCATGCTCAAACACATCCATCACAAGGAGGATTGTTGCACCTGCGAGATTCCCGCCATCATGCTCGTTGACCCATACATTAAAGAGGCGCCCCGACTCACCGTCGCGCGCAAGCACGGCCCAGCCGATACCACGCATTGCCCCGGTCGCACGAAAATCTTTTTCCCAAGCTTCAAACGATCCAAAATCTTCAACAATCTTTTTTGCAAGAGCGGTTTTTGTTTCGAGAGGAGTTCCACCCTTAATCATGTTCCCAAAATAAAGTTCATGAAGGCGCATACCGTTCCATTCCCAACCAAAGCGGCGCTTCACTTCGTTATAGAGAGGTGTCCCCGTCTCTGCTGTTTTTAAAAGCTCACTTACTTTATTGGTATTCGAAACATATCCCTCATAGAGCGTAAAATGATTGCGCAAAAGCACATCAGAAAATCCTTCGGTCCCCAAGAGTCGTTCAAAATTTTTTGCTTCGTACATAAATATTTAAAATTAATTACTATTTTCTTGCATCGTTCGAAGAAGCGGAACTAAACGAATCACTTCATTTGCCACACGGGTCACATCTTCACTTTTTGTCTCGCGACCGAGCGAAAAACGAATTGCGCCTGCCTCACCATTACCAGCCTTATCTATCGCAAGTATAACATGTGACGGTCCTTCACTGGAACTCTTACAAGCGCTCTTCCCCGACACCGCAATCCCCGCGGCATCCAAGTAGAGCACGAGCGCTTCACTCTCCACACCTTCAAAGGAAATATTCAAAATATTAGGAAGACTACGTGCCAAATCACCATTCACTGATGAGCCTGAAATTTTCTTCAAAACCTTCGCCGCAAGTGCATCACGGAGTTTCGCCACACGCTTTGACTCTTTCACGCTCATCTTACGCGCCTCCGCGAGCGCAGTTGCAAAACCAGTCGCGAGCGCAACCGACTCAGTCCCTGGACGACGACCCGCCTCGTGCTCCCCACCATACATGAGTGGACTCATCTCGACACCGCGCTTCACAAAGAGCGCGCCGACACCACGAGGACCATACGTCTTACCCGAAGAGATGGTCATGAGGTCCACACCAAGACGAAGCACATTCATATCGAGATAATTTGCCGCCTGTGATGCATCGGTATGAAAATATGGATATGCACTACTATTCATCTTGCGTGCGTGACGAACTTCACGTGCAATATCAGTAATAGGCTCTATTGTGCCAATCTCATTGTTGGCATACATGACCGATACGAGCACGGTCTCAGGAGTAATGAGTTTGCGAAGCTCCTTCGTATCGATGAGCCCTCGACTATCGACAGGCAAATAGTCAACACGCATACCATATCGCTCAAGAGCTCTCACGGTCTCAAGCACAGAAGGATGCTCAATAGCAGAGATAACAATGTGAGGCCGTGCGAGTCCACGGATCCCCGCTGATTGCACGACACCCATAAACGCCATATTGTTGGCCTCTGTTGCTCCACTGGTAAAAATGATTTCATCAGGACGCGCAGCGAGTGCCTCCGCGACCATGGCGCGCGCCGACTCCAAGGAGGTGCGTGCTTCCTTCCCCTCCTTGTGTATCGCACTTGGATTCCCAAAAAACTTTTTTGAAGTTTCCGCAACCGCCTTTTGCGCCAGAGCACTCACAGGCGTCGCCGCCGCGTTATCTAAGTAAATTCTCTTCATGTGTATTAATCATAGCCCGCCCTTACCACTTTTGCAAAATCCCTGAAAATATGGTACTGTTTCAACCAATATGACCTTGAGCCCCACCCAAATTCTCACTATTGTTCTCCTTGTAACCACACTCCTTCTCGCGGTATGGGTTTTTATCTTGGAACGCCGCATGAAGAAGCTCGTAGCTGGCAAAGATGCTCGTAGCCTCGAAGACACTATTGTCGCTCTTACTGAAGATATCCGCTCACTCGAAAAGTTCCAAAACGACACCACTACCTATCTCACTGATGCAGAAAAGCGTATCAAGCGCAGTATCCAGGGTGTTGAGACTATTCGCTTCAATGCGTTTAAAGGCACTGGTGAAGGGGGCAACCAAAGCTTCGCAATCGCTCTCCTCTCTGAAGAAGGCGATGGCACGGTCGTCTCAAGTCTTTACGCGCGGGATCGTATGAGTGTATTCGCAAAGCCTATCAAAAATTTCACTTCGGAATTTGAAATGACAGAAGAGGAACAGAAGGTCGTAAAGCAAGCAACGCGTTAATCTAATTATTTTTATACTATGACCAAAAAGGCTCAACCAAAAATCATCCCCCGTCCACCCATCGTCGTTATCATGGGGCACATCGACCACGGCAAGTCGAGCCTTCTTGACTATATCCGCAAATCAAACGTTGTTGCAGGCGAAGCAGGTGGTATCACACAGCACCTTTCTGCGTACGAAGTTGATCACAAGACACGGGAGACGAGCACCGCAGAGCGTATCACCTTCCTCGACACCCCAGGACACGAAGCGTTTTCAAAGATGCGTGCACGTGGAGCAGGTGTGGCTGACATTGCTATTCTCGTCGTGTCTGCAGAAGACGGCGTAAAGGAACAAACTAAAGAGGCACTCCGCGCCATCAAAGAAGCAGGCGTCCCTTACATTGTTGCTATCAACAAAATCGACAAGCCCAACGCAAACATCGAGCGCACCAAGCAGAATCTCGCCGAGAACGAGATCTACCTCGAAGGTTTCGGTGGCGATGTGCCCTTTGTACCTATTTCTGCAAAAATTGGAACTGGTATTCCTGAGCTTCTCGATATGATGCTTCTCGTCGCAGAGATGGAAAATCTCGAAGGCGACACTTCCCTCCCCGCAGAAGGTATCGTGGTTGAGTCACACATCGACACAAAGCGCGGCACCTCAGCAACGCTCATCATTACCAACGGCACCCTCAAGAAAGGGATGTTTATTCTCGCAGAAGAGAGCATGTCACCAGTACGCGCTATTGAGAATTTCCTCGGCAAGCAAGTTTCTGAGGCGACGTTCTCGTCCCCTATTCAGATCACCGGCTTTGATTCACTTCCCGCAGTGGGCACCACATTCCGTGCATACGAAAACAAGAAAGATGCCGAGAAGGTACAGCTCGAGATCCGTGAGGCACGCGCAAAGAATCCTGCTGCAAAAATCATTCGCACTATCCCCCTCGCTGACAATGCACTCATTGTACCTATCGTTTTGAAATCAGACGTAGCAGGAACCCTTGAGGCACTCGAGAAGGAACTCGGCAAAATCGAGCGCGAGCGTATCGCTATCAAAATCATCGCAAAGGGCGTTGGAACTATTGGTGAAAACGACGCAAAGCTCGCCTCGGGCTCAGACAGTGCTATTATCCTCGGCTTCCACACCAAGGTTGAGCGTGGCGCACAAGACATCGCAGAGCGTTTTGGTATCACGATCAAAACTTTCGATATCATTTACAAACTTTCAGAATGGCTCAATGAGGAACTCGATCGTCGCACCCCAAAGACTATGGGCGAGGACATTGTAGGCACAGCAAAGATTCTCAAGACATTCAGCGCGACGAAACACAAGCAAGTTGTGGGAGGAAAAGTCCTCACCGGAACTATCGAAGTAGGCGCTCAGGTAAAAATCATGCGTCGCGAGGTTGAGATTGGCCGTGGCAAGATTGAAGGACTTCAGTCACAAAAGATTGCAGCAAAGAAAGTTGATGAAGGGAATGAATTCGGCATGATGGTTGAATCAAAAATGGAGATCGCTGGCGGAGACGTGCTCGAAGCATTTGTAATGAGTGAGAAATAACAACTAACAACTACCCCATGACCACCCCCCGACAAGATAAAATGCGTTCATTCCTCCGCTCTATTGCAGCTGAGTTTTTTACGCGTGAAGCTGGGAAAAATTCCCTTATCACCATCACCGACGCAACGATCTCCCCTGACTTCAAGCGCGGGACCATTTACTTCACCTGCTTCCCTACGAGCGAGCAAGAGAAAGCTCTTGATTTCGCAAAGCGCAAGCGCACTGAACTCCGTGAATACATCAAGACTCACGCACACTTAAAGAACCTTCCCGTGCTCGAAGTGAAGATTGATGAAGGTGAGCGCAATCGCCAAAGAATTGACGAGTTGGGACAACAAGGATAAGATAGGCAGGTGCATTGAGTTAAACACAAAATATGGCCATTAAACCAAAGTGTGATAAATGCAAAGATGAGCTCAAAGACTTTGGTGGAATCTTATTGAGTCCACCAAACAAAAAGGATATGGTTAGGAAGTTTCACTTGTGTCAAAAGTGTTACAAGGAAGTTTCAAAGGGGTTAAAATAATAAATAAAGGCGTGGTAGCCAAGTGGTAAGGCAGTCGTTTGCAAAACCTCTATACGCGAGTTCGATTCTCGCCCACGCCTCAAAGAAAATCCGCCAGGATTTTCTTGGCGTGGGAGCAAGTGAACTGCTTCACTTGCGTCGGGTCGTAAATTTCTCGCAACTTAGTTGCTCGAAATCTTACGACATGATTTTTGAGGTACAAAAATCAGAATCGCAAGCCGGAACAAACCCAACGTCAGGAATAAAATACAAATAAACATGTCCGGGTGGTGGAATGGTATACACAGGAGACTTAAAATTTCCCGCCGCAAGGCTTATGGGTTCGAGTCCCATCCCGGACACAATAGCAAAAAAAAGACAGGGTCCCTTCCCTGTCTTTTTTTTGCTATTGTGTATCCAGTAGATGGGACCCGAACCGAAGGCCCACCATTTTAAAGGAGCAACGCGACTATTAAAATGGATGGTCTCGACTGCAAGGAGAGGCGAGTCCCATCCCGCCTCCCCCACTTCACATTTTCTATTATTTGTGTATAATATCTCGTACATGCATCCATAACTGTTTTGGTAGGCCCAGAGGGTTTATCTCAAAAGTTACTGATGAAGAATAGATGCATCCATAGCTCAGTTGGTAGAGCAGCTCGCTCTTAACGAGACGGTCGTAGGTTCGAATCCTACTGGGTGCACAAACGATAAGAAAACCTGCCCTGCGGCAGGTTTTCCGTTTGTGCAAGGCGCAGCCATATTTTGTCAGCAGACAAAATGGCGAGCCGGGGTCGAGAGTACTTAGTCCGCACAGGATGTAATCATCTGAGCAGACTTAGTAACTCGTGACCACACAAGATTAGTCTCGACTGAAAGGAGAGGCGAATCCTGTGAACCCCCCTCGCCTTTTCTTCAATTTTAGTGTACCTTATGTGTTGTATGCCGAGGTCGTCCAAGACGTGAATCTGCTGATTCAGAAATTGTAGACGCATCGTGCATAGAGTGCTGGGATGGCGAAATTGGTAGACGCACTTGCCTTAGGAGCAAGCGGGGTGACCCATGGAGGTTCAAGTCCTCTTCCCAGCACTTTGTACACGATATGCTTGCCGAGTGAATTTAAATCAAACTGTTTTGATTTAAATCTGGTGCGCTAATGCGCAAATACCGTTGTTGAGCGAACACGAAACAGGCATTAAGAAAAGGCGGGGCGACCCATGGAGGTTCAAGTCCTCTCCTCGGCACAATTAAACTGAAATGAGCATGTGGCGGAATTGGTATACGCGTGCGTCTCAGAAGCGCATTCTGTAAGGATTGGGAGTTCAAGTCTCCCCATGCTCACTCGTAATTTGTCTTATTTCCCAAGCCTTTCCTGCCACCCGCAGACCTTGACTTTTTTGACAAAAAGTGTATAATGTTGTCAGAGATTATCGGTTCATTGATAATTGCAAATTAACTCACTTAGGAGAAGAACATGTTCACATTTATTGTTGGACTTTTGGTTGTTGCAGTAATTGCTTTCTGTGTCTGGCTCCTCTACGGGGCACGTTACGAAAAACAAACTTGTTATGTCCCCACCGGGGAGATCAAGTTTGTGGTGGCTGGCGAGTCGTGTGAAAAAGTAATCCCGAACCTTAAGGGGACGGGTTACCATTACGATTACAAAACTGGCCTCATTGCCGAAGGAGAGAACAGTAACTTTTCTCGCCCCTTCAGCATTCTCGGCGTGTTTCTCGTGAGCTTGCTGTATCCGCTCAAAGAAATCCATGTGTGGCACTTTGACTGGGACAAGTTGACTAAAGGCGATTCGTCGAAAGACGAAGAAGGTTTTGATATCGTCCGCAAGTCGGAGTATGTGAATTCGCTGTATTTCTTGTCTTCCTACCCCATTCTTGTTGAGGGGGTTGATCTCAAGGGAAACTTCAAAATCAATCTCCTCGTCAATGTCACATACCGAGTCGTGAACCCAATCAAACTTGTCTTTATCTTCAAGGGGAAATGGCTTAATAACGCCAACGCAACCGTGAAGGGGGCCATTGCAGATTTTGCACGTGGCAGAACATACGACGACTTCCGTGCACTCGATAAAGAAGGTGAAGGGAGTTCTTTCTCTTCTGACATCGAAAAGGTGAATAAAACTTCTGGCAGTACGCTGGGAGTGATCGATACCTTCGGGGTTGCTGTTCACAAGGTTGACTTCGTAAGTTTTGAACTTGTCGGCGCAAGCGAAGAAGAAAAAGCGGCCACTACGGCAGTTGAAATCGCGAGACTCGAAGCAGATGCGGCTGTACAAAAAGCACGCGGCATTGAGACACTCGGGGTAGCACAAGCCAAAGCACTTGATGCGCGGCTGAGAACTGCTGCTGGCTACGATGGCGGCATGGAAATTCTTCATCGCGAAATTGACGCAGGGGCGGTATCAAACTTCAAAGGCGATGTATTGAGCCTTGGAGAAAGACTGCCTCTCGCCATAACTCACAATAAGGAGCACAAAAATGCAACGCAAAGTTGATGCAATGAACGGGAGAGTGCCTCAATCATCCTCCAAGACTAACGAGAAACAAAAGCCCACCACATCAACTCCTGAAGAAATAAAAAAGGAGGATGAAGAAAAGGTTCGCAGGAACTGGATGGCAATGATTATCCTGTTTATTGTGACCATCTGCATCGCCTACCTGCTCCCCGACGATTCCAGCATGTTTATCGTGATTGGCGCCGTCGTCGTTATCCCCCTGCACATCATGGGGCTCTGGCTCTTGTTCACGGGAAGCAAGGTCTCCGATATAACAAAAGTGATGGTGGTTGGCTATTTCGCAATAGCCACCATTGGTCTCATCCTCCCCGAACCTGTCTACCAAACATGGAAAGACATGAAGGCTAGTGTGAGAGCAGCAAATCACCCCACCTTCTTCAAGGAGGCCTTCGGCAGCTCATCGCCGGCGGCAAGCACGGAGGTCACTCACGAGGTGAAAAGTCATTGGGTGAAATTCGATCCCGACGTCTACACCCTCGCTGAGGATAACAACGGCAACCCCGACGACGAGTCCGTCATTGTTGATGGCCCACCAGATGAGTATGTCGAGCTTCCCCCAATCCCAACGGGAGTCGTGTTTGATATTTACTGCCCTGGCGGGAGGATGTTTCTTTGGGAAAACGACCAATCAAAGGGGTGGTTCCAAGACTGTGGCACGAAAATCGGACATTTTAATGGAATGCTTCATGCGGGGGTCGCAGCAAAGTATGCCCCCGAGGTGTTAGTCTCCGTGAAGCTCCAGTATTAATTTGCAATTCAACCCTCAAAGTCCCGCAGCGCAATGCTGTGGGGCTTTTCTTTTTGTGCATAAAAAGAAAAGCCCCGCGTAGTTCATACGCAGGGCTTCTCTTTTGTTTGGGCGCTTTACTGAGAAAATCCCATAACGAAGGAATTGATAAAGTTCAATATCCCCCAAACGCTCACCATAATAAAAAGACCAATAATCCCCCACATCATATGCTTCTTCCCTTCTACTTGAGATTCTTCACTCCCCTGATCCTTCACAAACTTCATAACACCAAACAAGAAATATGCTACGGCCGCTGCCATAAGGAGTGAAACTATTGGTTGAAGAATAGCCTCATTGATTCTCTGCATAATGTTCATAATGGTGTTGGTTTAAGAAACGTGGATTAGAGAGAAAGTGATGGAGCTGTACGTGTTGTTGTGTCGAGCTTTGCTGAAGACGTAAGGAAGTTTACGAGGCCCCAGATAGATACCATCACCGCGATACCGATAACGCCGTAGATAATACCGCTCTGCTTCTCTGCGCGCTTATCTGAGTCCCCTGCTGCCATAACGAAGCCGAATACGTTCCAAAGGAAGTATACAACTGCAGCTGCAAGAATAAGGACCGTAGCGGTGCTAAGCGCGTCCTTCAAGAACGCAATAAGACCAGGAACCGTACTTGCCCCCTGGGCAATCTGAGCACTCGCGATAAATGGGGCAAAAAAGGCACCCAATACAATAACTTTTTTCATGTTTATTAATTTATTAAATGTTAATTATGATGTACGAATACTAATTGATCGTATCTGTTAATTATACGAAACCCCCGAGAAAACTACAAGGTTTGGTTGAAACGCTCTAGGTCAAGAGGAGTATTGGTCAGCCTGAGTGACCCTGCAAAAAAGTTGACCAATCCCCACATTGAGACCATCACCGCGATAGCGATAATCCCCCAAATAGCCTTTTCTTTCATCTTTGCGAGCTCTTCTGGTTGATCGTTCTTCTGAATGACCCCCATCATATTCCACAAAAAGAAGACTACTGCAGCACCCAAAAAGAGCGAGAAAAGTGGCTTGATAAGTGTGCCAACAAGAAAATTAACAAATTCTTTGAAGTCCATAGTAGATTACTGGGTAATTGTTGAAACCGTCTGACTAATAATCTGCGCAAATCCCCACGCCCCAAGGAGAATGAAGGCACCAATGAGACTGTACCAGATTGCCTGCTTTGCTTCTTCGAGCTCTTTTTCGTTACCCTGTGCTTTCACAAAGAGGAAGCCTGAGTAGATGAAGGCAAGGACGATGAATGGAAGGAGGACCTGAACAGCTGTTTTGGTTATTGCTGCAGCAAACTCAGAAAAAGTTGAATACTTGATGGGATTTTGCAACTTCGTATTTGCGGACAAGGTAGCCCCCGAACCAGTAGAGCCGGATGCCCCCGTAGAGCCGGTGCCAGGAGAACAATAGATGTCGTAGTAAGATTGCTGCGCACTAGCAGGAAGGTCTGTCCACACATTTTTATACTGGCTAGGGACAGCGGCACAAGGCAGAACAGCCAATGCGACAGAAGTCCCTCCTAAAAACACCCCTAGAACCACGAGTCCACCAAGTATCTTTTTCATAGTATTCATATTGTATATTATCTTCCTAATTATTGAAACAGGAATCCCATAAAAGTCTTCTGTTCATCAGTAATAAATGAGTAGACGATTGTTTTTACCACAACGTACGCCCCAAGCATAATAAGGAAACCTTTCACAATATTCCCAAAACTTTCCTTCGCTTCTGTCTTTGCCGACTCTTTATTAGATGACAAAACCATTTTTGCCCCCACAAACATAAAGCCAATAGCAGCGAGAGGGACGGCTACGCCAAACATAAGAAACTTAATGATGTTATTCACTAGCTGGATAAGCGAGTCGAAGGTACAATCAGGACCATTGCAAGGGATTCCGACTTGAGCAGCAGACAAGAGAGGGAGAGAGAGAATAGCTGCTGCAATTGCGGTAGTGGTGATTTTTTGAGTCATGATTTTTAATATTACTGCTGATAATCCTGGAACAACTTCGCGAGGCTACTGTGTGCAACCGCGAGTGCTTCATTCATACTGCTTCGTCCCGAGTTTACACTATCAATCATCGTCATAAAAATAGCATTGGTCTCAATAGGAGATGGGTCATACCATGCGCGAGAAATCAACGCAGAATCGTAAAAGACAGACTGTGCCGCGTCGACAGGAGGAATCGCGATGAGGTCACGACGAACAGGAGGAAGCCCCGTAATACCACTAATACCTGTGATCACACTGCTTCCCGAAAGAAGCATCGCGGCGCGGAGGGCACCGCCTTGGTTTTTACTTGCGCCCACGATTGCGATGCCATGCATGCGTCCAAACGTAAGTTTATTTGCTGTCTTCCCTACTTGAGGAATCATCGCCACGTCAAAATTAAGGTGAGGATTTTTCAACTTAATCGACTGGTATTCACTCGCATACCCAAAGTAAAGCGCGAGATCTCCCGCTTCAAACATTGAGCGTGATTGTGGTAATGAACGATTCCAAGAGTATGAATCTTTTTCAGATTTTGAAAATTCTGTATAGAAACGCATTGCAGTAACTACAGGATTTTCCACGTTGAGGGGTCCTTGAATAACGAGCGCTGCGGTGAGGTTGCCATTCTTGCTCGTAACCACCGGGCTCCCCGCCTGCATCAGGAGTACCGAAAGAATTTCTTTTGCATTGGTAACATTTCTATATTCACCAAAAGGCACGAGGCTTCTGGTGATGTTCCCCGTTCGATCACGGACGGTGATCTTTGGTACCAAATCATAGAACTCTGACCAGAGTACGGGTGGCTTTGCGATAAGAGCGTTGGTAAAGATGTCACGATTCCAATACATTACGATTGGATCAACCATAAACGGCAACGCAACAGTCCCCTCAGGGCGCAAAAACATCTCCCCTTCTGCGATAAACGTATTTTTAAAATCACGCTCAAGAATAGTCTGATAAGGGATGACGGCGAGCTTGTTGAGATTTTTCAAAAGTTCCTCCTGTGGCAAAATCACAAGATCGGGCCCCTTGCCACTTGCGAGTGCTTCCACAAAATCCCGCGTAAATGTCGTCGCGTTTTTCTGTTCATATTTAATGCTTACACTTTTTTCATCACGAAAATTGTTCGCAAGAAGAGACTGCATTGACTCTCTTGAGATACTTCCCCAAAGCGTCACTTCTCCATAACTCACCTCCTTACTACTTGAAGGGAGAGGGAGCTTTCCCGAAAATCCCAAGAAACCGAGGATGAAGAGTACTACGAAAAATCCAGTAACAGCAATTTGAAAAGGTTTTGGTGATTTATCCATAGTAAGATAATTATGCTTTTAAAAAAATAAATCCGTAATGATGCTCTCCGGCAGGGACTTCGTCCTTAAGAACAAATCCTTCTGCTTCACAAAGAGCGCGCGCTTCATCCTTTGTCACCACCATTTCTGGTGATGGTCCAAGATTGTTGAACGAGTCACTCCAGTCAATGAGGAGGAGCTTCCCTCCTGTTTTCAAAATACGGCGCGCTTCACGGAGGAGCCCCTTCTTATCCTCAGCCAAAAAGAGGACGTTGGAAATGATTACCGCATCCACGCCATCGTCTTTGATTTTTGTTCCGCCGAGATTTTCGATATTCCCCCAGAGAAGCTCAATGTTTTTGAGCCCGCGCGCTGCGGCCTCTGTTTTGATATTAATAAGAAAATCCTTCTGCACTTCAACTGCGTAGACACGTCCTGACTCCCCCACTTTTTCTGCGATGGGCAATGTGTACGCACCAACACCGCAGCCGAGATCAGCAACAATCATTCCTTCGTACACACCAAGTGCACCAATAACTTGAACGGGGTCAGTGAAATTAGATACTTCCATTTCGATATTGTACCGCGTGATACGCGTAGATGCAACACAAAGGGCGCGATGGCTTCACCATCGCGCCCTTTGTTCGAAATTCAATCTTCAGCTGTTTTACAAACAGCTGAGCGATGCAATACTGTCCCCTTCACGAAGCTTCATAATGCGCACACCCTGTGTATCGCGTCCAAGCGTTGGGACATCAGTCATCGTGATACGGATCACTTGACTTGCCTTTGAGATGGCCACAAGTTCTGCAAACGCAGGAGTCACCACTTTTGCCACCATAAGCTGACCAATCTTTGCGGTCACCTTTGCGGTCTTAATACCTGAGCCACCGCGCTTTTGGACCTTGTATTCCTTTACGGCAGTCTTCTTACCGTAGCCATTTTCGCTCATTACCAAGAGCTCTGGCTTCTCTGCGTCCTTGGCAATAGTATCCGCGCCAATAACGAAGTCACCCTTGCCGAGCTTGATACCACGGACTCCCCCAGCCGCACGACCCATCTCGCGAGCATCTGATTCTTTGAAGCGGATTGCCTGACCCTTTGCGGTCGTCAAAATAATATCATCTCCCTTTTCAGTAAAGAGTGCGGAGATAAGCTCGTCCCCTGCTTCGAGCTTGATAGAAATAATTCCCGTCTTGCGCACATCCTTGAAACTGTCCGCAGAAACTTTTTTCACGGTGCCTTGTTTCGTCACCATAAAGAGTGAGAGCTTTGAGTCTTTTACCGACTTTGGCATTGCAAGAATCGAAGTAACCTTCTCCTCAGAAGAAAGTGATATGAAGTTCATAATCGACTTCCCACGTGTCGCGCGCTTACCTTCAGGGATATCGTACATCTTGATCTGGTAAGCCTTGCCCTTATCTGAGAAAAAGAGGAGGTCGCTGTGCGTTGTCGCAGAAGTAAAGAGCGTGATGAAGTCTTCTTCTTTAGTATCCAAATCAACAACACCCACACCACCACGGTTCTGCTGACGGTACTCACCTGGGTTTGTACGCTTGATATAGCCACCCTTTGTAAATACGAGCATTGATTCCTCATCGGGGATCATATCCTCAACAGAGATTGAGCCTGCAGCGTGCTTGACCACGCGCGTGCGACGCTCATCACCGTACTTCTCTTTCATCACGGTGAGTTCTTTCTTTACAACAGCCAAAATTTTCTTTGGGCTTGCAAGAAGGTCTTTGCATTCTTTAATGAAATCCTGCTTTTCTTTAAGTTCGAGCTCAACGTTCTTACGCTCAAGGCCTGCGAGCTTTTGAAGCTTCATTTCGAGAATTGCCGACGCCTGGAGCTCAGAGAACTTAAACTCCTTCATCAAATTTGCGTGTGCGGTCGCCGTATCCTTTGATCCGCGAATAACCGCAATCACGCGATCGATATGATCAAGCGCTTTCTTGAGCCCGAGCAAAATGTGCTCGCGCTCTTCTGCTTTGCGGAGATCGTACTCAGTACGACGACGCACCACGGTCTGTCGGTGGCCAATAAAATTTGAGAGCACACCCTTGAGCGAAAGTGTCTGAGGCACACCATCAACAAGCGCCACCATGTTGTAGTGGAAGGTTGATTCAAGCTCAGTGTGCTTGTAGAGATAGTTGAGAACAACCTGAGGATATGCGCCATTCTTGAGGTCAATAACCACACGGATGTCTCTCGTTGATTCATCACGAAGCCCCTTAATCCCTTCGAGCTTCTTCTCGCGCACAAGGTCAGCAATCTTCACAATGAGGTTTGCCTTGTTTACGCGAAACGGAAGTGATGTAATAATAATCTGATTGAGGTTTTTCTCTTCAACGATTTCTGCTTCACCGCGCACGACGACACCACCACGCCCAGAAGAATAAGCATGCTTAATATCTTTTTCCCCAAAGACAACGCCACCAAGAGGAAAATCAGGTCCTTTCACAAATTTCGTAAGGTCATCGGAGGTTGCATCTGGGTCGTCAATAAGATGGTTGGTTGCATCCACGAGCTCCCCCAAGTTGTGTGGAGGGAAGTTGGTTGCCATACCCACCGCAATACCGAGCGTACCGTTCAAGAGAAGGTTGGGAAGAGAAGAAGGGAGTACGGTTGGTTCTTTCTTGGTACCATCGTAGTTTGGCTTAAAATCAACAGTATCGCGATCGATATCGTTCAAGAGCTCTCCTGACACGCGAGACATCTTAGCCTCGGTGTAACGGTATGCCGCAGCTGAGTCGCCGTCGATAGAACCGAAGTTACCCTGACCAACAACGAGCGGATAACGGAAAGAGAAATCCTGCGCCATTTTTACCATCGCTTCATACACTGACGAGTCGCCGTGTGGGTGGTAGCTACCAAGCACATCTCCGACTACTGTCGCAGATTTACGAAATTTTGCATTGTAGGTCAAACCTTTCTCGTACATCGAGTAGAGGATGCGACGATGCACTGGCTTCAAACCATCACGCACATCAGGGAGCGCACGGTCAGTAATAACCGACATCGCGTAGTCGATGAAACACGTACGCATTTCACTTGAAATGTCTTGAGGAACAACGTTCACACGTGGGACGGAAGCCTCCTCGGGGACCTTCTCTTCTTCTTTTTTGCGAGCCATAGTTTCACTATTCTATCATATTTTAACAAAAGAAAAAACCCAACATTTTGCATAAAATGTTGGGTTTTTTCGAATGAGATTTTACTGAAGTGTCAAACCAGAGTCTTTAAGCATTTCCTCTGCCTTCTTGACCTGCGCGTCATCAGCAACATGGATCCCCATTTCATCAAATGGATTGGTTTTCATTGGGCCAGGAGCTGACGCTTTCTTTTCAGCCATAAGGTGAGTATTGAGCTCTCCTCCAAAATGTGCAATTCCATCCTTTGATGACGCTTCGTCTTCGAGGCTAAGGGTTGAACCCTTGAGAAGTGCTTCTGCCGCCGCCATCTGCTCAGGTGTGCTGTGGCTAATTTTGTTTTCGTTAGTATTCATATTTGGTTGTGGGAATGATTCGAACATATTGATAATTGGTTTAGATTAAACTCTCGTTTATAACACTTAAACTATAGCACATATCTGCAAAAATTGCAAGCCCCTTACCTATTAATTATCCTATGTAATCAGTAAAATATCAAGCAAATAAATGATCAAAAAGAACGGTCCCTTTTGGAGCTTGTAATGTAAGGCTATTTGGGGGTACTCGCAGTGGTGGTCGTTGCTGTCGTACTCGCAGTTGTCGTCGCAGATGGATCAATGATTACCACTCCCGAAAGGTCAAAAGTATCGGTCGAAGTCGCGCTGGCGTCATTCTTTTGACCAAAAGAATCTGAGTTTGCCATTTTCTTTTTGAAATCCGAGACAAGCCCACTAAACATCGAGGTTACCCCCTCTGTCGGAGAAACAGTCTTGGCCTGTACTTCGAGCTCACGAGAACGCGCATCGCGCGAAGACACCCACACAAACAAAATCGCAGAAAAAATAATTACCGTGATAATAAGCGAGATGGCTTGCTTTATATGGTGTGGCTTTTCTTGTATTTTTTCAAGCATGTGATGTTGTAAAATCTTCGCACAAGAGCCCTGAAACGGGGAACAAATTAAGCCTCCTTAAGAACAACGACGGCGCCCTCCTTCCCTTCGAGGTCCTTCTTCTTAAATGTGAACTTCTCCATTGTCTCTGCGTTTGCCCCAGCTTCTTTAATAAAGGTTTCGAGTGAACCCTTTGCGTGTTCAAAGTCCATAGGAATAACAATCTTTGTCTCAAGCGCGAGTGCGAGTTTGTGCGCGTCGGCAGGATTGAGTGCGTCTCCCCCGCTAATAGGGGCAAAGAGGACGTCGATTTCTCCGAGACCTTCTTTTACCTCGCGCGAGAGTGAGTCAGCGGTCGCGAGTGAGCCGAGGAAGCAGAGGTTGATACCTTCAAACATTACAGAAAAAACTGTGTTGATCTTTTTATCCTTGTCGTATGTGGTGTCAGTACCGAAACCTTTAATAAAGATTCCTCCTACTTCGTATTCGCCGGGACCAGAGATTACGAACGGCTGACGCTCACCGTACGCACACTGATCGGCGCCGTTGAAGTCTGCATGACGAAGCGAGGAAAGGACGATGTCCGCGCCAAAGCGTGAACCTTTCTCTTTTGAATCCTTGCCAATAGGGTTGTACGCAATCGTGCGATCCCCGAGCTGAATCTTGAAAAACTGCTTTCCGTAATATGTAACAATCATAGGTGGTATTGTAGCAGATTTTTTAAAGGAGCGAAACGTTGGGCGCAATAAAGACACGTGGTTCCAGAATCGCCGGGGCCTGGCCCGTTAGAAGTAGGTTGTAAACGACCGTAAGTTCTAATCCAAACTGTGGGGCAAGCCCCGTTAGAGGTCGCGAGTGAAGCGCAGCGAGTATTCACCTCTAACGGGGTTGACAAATTTTTATAACCTGCTATACTGCTTTTGTTCTGGTTGGCACGTACGGCTCTGTGGCGGGATTGACTCGCCCACGACCGCAAGGGCTTATCGGCCGCTTCCAGTGTTTCTAACGAGGAAGTCGCCGCGCCATTCGCCCGCCAGGACATCCATCCCTCCGCGCTTTTGCCGGAGGACAACGCTGTTCTTTCCATAAGGAGGTATCACATGAAGAAGACCATGCCCGCGACTGCTGGCCCGACGATCGGCGCCAACACCAAGAGCTATCTGATCACGCGCTGCAGCGGCAATTCCACCACCCACGGCGGCCTGGCGGCCATGGTGCTGGGCGCCGGTTAACTCCAGCATGCCGGCCCCTACGCCAATCAACCCCGCGTCACAATGACGCACACCGGTCAACAGAGAGAAAGGAGGTGGATGATGAACTTCATCCGCGATGGTACCAACAGTATCAAGATCACAACCTGATCGGCTCCGGCCGCAACCCAGGGCCCCACAACGACGTGGGGCCCTTTTTCTTTTCCTTTCCCTTTGATAAAATAGAGCTAGTGGAGGAATCAAGGCCTGTTGACGGAGTGGCAACGTAAGTGCCCTGAAAAGCACTGTCATAAGTTCGATTCTTGTACAGGACTCCATTCCCCTACCTTAACCTCGCGCATGTTGCGAGGTTTTTCTTTATCAAAAATAACTTGCAGTAAGAACATAGTTTGCTAGACTGCAAAAGGATTCAACCATTAACAGACAAGAGGAGAGCAAGATGAGCCTTGAATTACTACCAGCAGACCCTGACTCCCCGCGCAGGTTCCATGTTCGCCAGAACTATTGCAGGTGCCACACTGAAACTTGCAGTCACAAGGATTGGGTCATTCATGACCCAAGCGGAGATGAAGTCACAGCCTACCGCAAGCACGAGGATGCTACAAAGCATACGGTCCGATTGCGGCGCATGATGTGGACTAGGCAAATGTATATAGATTGCGCGGCTTTCTGAAACAAGTACGGTAAAGTTCTTGCAAATTTAACTACCTTTGCTATGCTTTAGTTAGTTTCAACCCAGGGAAAGGATGGTGATCCAGTCTACCGATGAACCCTTAAACCACCGTGAGGTGACTTTAAGAAAATCCCTTAACCCAGCTGTACTTTAAAGGAGAACGCCTATGAGAACCCGCGACCCCTCGTGGAATCCCGAAGGTCTCAACTTCGTCTAACCGGCCAATGCCGCAACCCAAGGGCTCCTCGCGGAGCCCTTTAATTTTCAAGGAGGTTCAATATGTACCCGCTCAACGAGGATGACCCCGGGCCAATCCACGACGAACTCCCCACAAGGAAATCGGCTGATAAAATGCCGACCCCGTAACGACCAACCCCCAAGGGGGCGATTCGCTGAATCGCCCCCTTTACTTTTTGCCTGATTTCCCGTATATTGTACGGGTTAATCACAAGCAGTTCCAAGGCTAACCCTCCCCCATCCTGACTCGACCGTTCGGGGGAAAACCAAGGTTCACACATCCCGCTTGTACTACAATTATGTAGGTTTGATGGGATTTTTTGTTACATGAAAAAAGAAATTGAAGAAATCGTAGAGGCCCCATTGTCACTTATGGGTAAACTCATGGCTGATGTAAAACCATTGCCTGAGAATGACTCACTTGTTGAGGGACCTGTTATCAGCGTTGCAAAGTCATGTGTGTACGTAAACCTCGGTGCCATCGGTACGGGTATTATCTACGGACGTGAGTTTATCAACGCTCGTGACGTCATCAAGCGTCTCAATATTGGCGACACGATTACTGCAAAGGTAGTCGACACCAACAACGAAGACGGCTACATTGAGCTCTCGCTCAAGGAGGCACGTCAGGCAATCATCTGGAGCGAAGCTGAAGAAGCTATTAAGTCAAAGAAGACTCTTGATCTTCCTGTAAAGGAGGCAAACAAGGGTGGACTCATCATCGAGTGGCAAGGGATTCAGGGATTCCTTCCTGCGTCACAGCTCAAGAGCGAGCACTACCCACGTATCGATGACGGCGACAAGGATAAGATTCTTGGCGAACTCAAGAAGCTCATTGGAAAGCGTATCGCGGTAACCATCATTGGAGCATCTCCAAAGGAAGGCAAACTCATCTTCTCTGAGAAGGAGCAGGGAGTAAAGGAGAAGCGCGAGATTTCTGGAAAGTACTCAAACGGCGATGAACTCGATGGTACAATCTCAGGTATCGTAGACTTCGGCGTATTCGTGAAGCTTGAGGATGGTATCGAAGGACTCGTACACATCTCAGAAATCGGATGGGGTCTCGTAGATGATCCACGTAAGATGTTCAAACTTGGTGAAAAGGTTCGCGTAAAGGTTATTGAGATCAAGGATGGAAAGATTTCTCTTTCACTCAAGGCTCTCAAGGAGAACCCTTGGAAGGATGCTGAGAAGCGTTACAAGAAGGGCGACACCGTAACCGGTATCGTTATCAAGTTCAACAACTACGGTGCACTCGTATCTCTTGAAGAAGGGATCGCAGGTCTCGTACACGTTTCAGAGTTTGGTACCGAAGAAGAGCTCAAGAAGAAACTTGAACTCGGACGCACATACTCATTCTCGATTACCCTCTTTGATGCAAAGGATCAGAAGATGACCCTTTCATACACAGAGAAGAAGTAATCTGGGGGCAACTAATAAAAAAGGGCGCATCGCTACGCGATGCGCCCTTTTTTATATTCTACAACTAATCCCTGTTCCAGATACGACGAGCGAGATATTTCAACAAACGATACGTGATATAAAAGAGAACGCTGTAGAAAATAATCTGCCACTCAAAGAAATATTGAAGGAGTGCATAGAGTCCGAGCATCACATACGCAAATGGTTTTTCTGCGACATTTGAAGAAGCGCCGAGAACGGTGCCATCTTTTTGCACCACCACGGGCGCACGCACGGCGACCTTCATCGCATCAATCTCGCGAGCTTTTTCTTCTTTTGCGAGACGCGCTTGATATCCTTCTCCAATACGGAAACGTTCGATGGCGTTTGCGCCCGTTGATACGCCAGACTTCACCGGATCAGGGATAGTTTCTTCTACTTTTTTAATCGTACCCAAAATACTTCCAGCAGGCTCTTCGTTCGTGGTCGCACCAGCTGCAACCTTTTCTTGTGCTGCTTTTTTCTGCGCAGCTATTTCAAGTTCCTTCCCGTCTGAAACACCATTACCATTGGTATCTTTTTTGAGTGGGTCAGTATTATTGCGGAGCTCATCAACGTCGAGCACGGTATCGCCGTCATCGTCGGTGTCTTCAGTATTGCCGATACCGTCGCCATCGGTATCCAAATCTACCAAGCGTTCACTCTTCCCCGTCTCGGCATTATCGAGTGCGATTGAGCGCTTTGCTCCACCTGCAAGAGATGCAGTAACATTTACGATACGCGCCGTCATCACATGCTTCCCGTTTGTAGCCTTCCAGTCTACCCACAAATCACGCACCCGCCCGCCGCCAGAAAGTGAGAAGTTTGTCTTACCCAAAAGAACTCCGTTATCAAGGAATTCAACCGTCCCCTCGAGATCATACGAACTGCCATTGAAAATAATCGTGTACACGCGAATAGTCTCCCCCGCAAAGAACGGATCTTTTGAATACCAAATATTCGCAGGAACAAAGCCAGCGTTTTTAATAGGCTCATCAGCCGCGCAAGCAAAAGAAAACGGGCTGAGAACGAGAAGTAGAATGTAGATAAATCTTTTCATCTTGTATATTGTACTATTCTTCTCAAGATTTTAAAAACAGACACAGGGCCCGCGATTCAGCCGAATCGCGGGCCCTGTGTCTGTTTTACTTAGTTATCGTGACGCTCCTCCACCTCCGTCGTTGTTGCTGTCGTTGTAGCTACGGTCGAAACGCTTGGCGTTCGAGTCTCTCGACTTGAACGAATTTCCTCCTCCTGACGCTTCTCCCTCTCTTTGTCTTTGTTGTAAACTTTTATACGCACGGTTGACGATTCCGTCGAGGCTGATTCTTCCCTTCGTGAAGTATTATCCTTAACCTCTTTTGAATCTCTGGAAGTTGATTCTGTGGTATTATTCTTCTTTTTGTATTCTTCGTTTTTTTCTTCAATGTCTTTTATAGACTCACGAACAGTCTCGAGAGCTTTTTTGATATGCTCTGAGTGAACGACGGCTGCGGTTGTTGTGGCTACTACTGCAACGGTTGTTGTGGCTGGCACAAATGAATGTTCTTCTTTTTCTGTTTTCTTAGGAGAATCTTCATGACGATCTGATTCTTTCTTTACCTCGCGCGCTGTAGTAACTGCCGTAGATACGGTCGAAGTTGCAACGATATTCTCATCACGCTCCGACGCGTCTTCATTGTGACGACGTACCTCAATATTTTTCTTTTCAAAATCTGCCTGGAGATCAGAGAGGATCTGCTCATGAGTACTAAGCACTGCTGACAAATCTGTAATGACGTGCGTATCTTCGTCACCATCATTGTCGTTCTCAACCGTTTCAAAACGCTCTTCAGCATCATGCATATATTTCTCCAAATTGAGCGCAGCCAATTCGTGAATTTCCGAAGGAGTATCAGGGAGGGCAGCGAGCTTTTCAATCTCAACAAGACGACGCTCTACGAGCTTCACACCAAGCGCAGACTTCGCCTCAGGGGTTACCGCAACGGCCTTACGAATCCCCTCGTTTACGCTTACCTTCACGGGATAAAGAATATCTCCAGGCAAAGCCCCTTCTGCTGCAAATGAAACTGATCCACTCATCAAAAGCCCTCCGATAACCAAACCGGAAATAGTTTTTTTGTTTCTAAAATTACTGAGAGAAAACGGAGAAACAATCGCTCGAGAAGAAAGCACTGAGCTCTCTACGGGATGCGCCTTGGCATACTGAAGAAGCGCACTTCTCATTTCTGTTTTTTCAGCAGACGAAAGACGTGCGTGTTGTGACCCTTTCTTAAGTTGTTTAATAATGTTTTCCATTTTGGTGTGATTTTTCTGAAAGCGTTTTTAGTTTCTCTATTGCGCGGTGTATGCGTACGGAGATTACATTTTCTGTCTCGTGCGTGAGGCGTGCGATATCTTTTACGGAAAGTCCGTCGATATGCCGCATCACGAGTGCTTCTCGATATTTATCCGGGAGAGCATCGAGGAGAAGCTGGGCGCGGGCGAAGTCATCTTTTGCTTCAATGTCGTGACGAGGTTCAAATCCTATATCAAATCCCTCTTCATCACGCATTCTGTCGAGTGACTCATCCTTCTTCTTTCGGTATTCATCAATGATCAAGTTGTTGGCTATCCGATAAAGAAATGCGCGCATATTGTCGATTTCTTTGCCCTGCGACATATAATCCCAAAGGCGAACAAAGGTCCCCTGAGCTAGATCTTTTGCTTTCTCGCGGTCTGATACGCGGAAAACACAGTGCCGAAAGATTGCATCGGCAAACTGGTCATATGCTCCAAGAAATTCTTTTTCAACCGCATTTGGATTCATGCCTACAATAATGAAGACGGGGCTAAATGGCCGTTCTTACAGAGAATACTAGCATATATTTACCAGCAAACAACAAAAAGGCCCGCTGGTGGGCGGGCCTTTTTAAACAAGGGGAAAAACGATTACTGTGCGGGGAAAAGATACACTGGGGCGTCAATATGCCGGCGGCAATCAACGGGGAACCAACCAAGGACCACTTCTTCCCGACCAGTAGCTTCCGCAAGAAATGGTACGTACCGCAAACCATCACTGCGGGCGATAACACATTTCCAGCACAGGACGATTTCACTGCCGAAGTGTTCCCGATAAAACCTGATTCCCTTCTTTTGAATAGCCTGGGCTTCATAGAGGCCGAGGCAACGCTCACGCATCTTGTTTTGCTCGAGATACAGAAGCAAGTCTTCAGCGATCATGGGGACCCCCGACTCTTGGTTTTTATGGAACCAAGTTTCAAGACTTTTTGGCACAAACGCGATCGGCCCAAATGATTCAAAACTGGGCTGGATAATGCGATGTTCCCAGTCGGGGAACATCAGATCGCCAGCACGATCAACATGAACAACCCCACCAGCAAGACCACCAACAGTAATAAACATAATACACGCCTCCCTTTAATATTGTTTGAGAACAAATTGCTCTTAAGAGCCTAGCATGGTTCTCTGCGTAATGTCAAAATAAAAACTCCCCACCATTCGGCTGAATGGTGGGGAGTTTTTTGCAGTTTACCCGATGAAGGTAAGCGCCTTTCCCTTCTGCCCTGCGCGGCCAGTACGACCGATACGGTGTACATAGTCATCATAGGTTTCTGGAATATCGTAGTTGATTACGTGTGACACGCCTGAGATATCGAGACCACGTGCTGCAACATCTGTTGCCACGAGGATCTGCGCGAGACCCTTCTTGAAGGTGTCGAGCGCGCGCTGACGCTGTCCCTGGTTTTTGTCGCCGTGAATTGACTGAGCTTTGAATCCTTTCTTATTGAGAGCTACGGCGAGCTTTTCTACACCGTGCTTGGTGCGTCCGAAGATAATAACCTTCTTGAACTCTGGGTCGATCAAAAGGTCATGAAGAACTTCGAGTTTATCCTCCCCTGCCTTAATCTTCACAACATCCTGCTCAACATTCTTTGATGTGTCCTGAGTCTTCACGGATACCATCACAGGCTCCTTGAGGAAGTCCTTGATGAGCGCAGCAATTTCTGGAGAAAGTGTTGCTGAGAAGAAAAGTGTGTGACGATCCTTTGGCATAAGGTCCATCATGTAACGCATGTCGTGGATAAATCCCATATCGAGCATACGGTCTGCTTCGTCGAGGACTGCTGACTTGAAGTCTGCAAGGTTGATAAGCTTGCGCTCAATCAAATCCTTTACGCGGCCTGGTGTTCCAATAATAAAGTTGTGCTGGTAACGGAGATCAGAAATCTGGCGTCCGATAGGCGCTCCACCCACGCAACATACTGAGAAAATCTTGAAACCTTTTACGAAGCCCTTGAGTTCCATTTCAATCTGCTGAGCGAGCTCACGTGTTGGCGCAAGTACGATCACCTTCTCTTTTGGATTCTTGAGAACCTTGTCGATAAGCGGAATGAGGAACGCAGCAGTCTTGCCAGTACCTGTGTTTGCGATACCAACCACATCATGTCCGTGCAAAATATGCGCAATCACACGATCCTGAATAGGGGTTGGCTCGTTGTAACCCTTGCCGAGAATATTTGCCTTGAGGCGCTCGTCAATAACGAAATCCTTAAAGAGGTGCTCTGGTGTGTACACTACAGCCTCCTCCGTGATGACGGTCTTGTTGATAAATTTATTAATATCGATGTGCTGGCCCTTACGAGCTCCACGCTTTCCCCCTCCACGGCTTGAGCCTCCACGTGACGCGCTAAATGAGCGACCAAGTGGTGGACGTGCTGAAAATGGACGTGGCTTTGCTGGGTATACGCGCGTTGTTGTCGATGCAGTTGAAGCAGGACGAACTGCTGAACTCGACGAAGTTGAAGCAGGTCGTGCAGAGTATGAACGAGCTGACGAGCTTGAAGCTGGGCGAGACCCATAAGTACGTGAGCTTGCTGGGCGTGAGCTCGAATACGAGCGAGAAGAAGACGCGCCATCAGTACGTGGACGCGAACTACCATACGAGCGAGGCGACGAAGCACCCCCTGTACGTGGACGCGCACTAGAGCTTGCGCCACGTGAAAATGTTTTTTTGTGTTCCATATATTGTTCTAAAAGAGTCTGTTTTTACAGACGATAATTAATTCTTCGTTAATTCTCTGAAGCCTCTGTGTAATGCGAAGAATGTGCTTTTAGGACAACCCCTTTTCAGGCGTAGTGCCTGGACAAAAACTCTATGAGATGAAGTTGCTACTACTATAGACTATTTATGCTTTCTTGTCAAACTCTCCCTTCCCCCGCTTTGCAATGAGCGCACCGTACACCAATAAAAGAAGTGTATAGTTGAGAATCATAAACCACGGCTGACCCCAAGAAAATCCATCAAACTTCCAATCGAAAATCGGCCAAAAGACAGGGGTCGGGAAAAAAGCGTATGTGTGGGTAGGAATATCGATAAGAATATGTACAAACCACCCAAGAAGCTCGAGACGAAACTCTTTAAAGTGCACCCAGACACTAAAAAACACTACCGCAAAAACAACGAGGCTGTGGCTCACATTATAAAAAGCATTTGAGAGCTGGAATACCGCGAGCGTGTCTCCGCTCATCGGCTCAGCGACGGGAGGGTGTCCTCCAAAATCTGCAAACGATGAACCGCCAAATACCACACTCCACACAACAAAAATAAACGGTAGCCCGAATGCAAAAATATCAGGGAAGACTCCCCAGAGCGCCGTCGCCCACACATTGAGACGACGGTGTTTCTCCCCTCTTTTGTTGAGACCTTTTGCGAGCGCGCCCGCCCAGAGTCCATGAGCAAATGTATCCATGGGAATATTTTAGCACAAAAGAAAAAACCGCGGGCGAATTACGCGCCACGCGGTTTGAATGATTCAAGAAAAAGTCGGCAATTCCCCTAAACGAATACCGTCGCGGACGAGCTGCCATACGGACGCCACCCCGACCAAGAGGTTGAATTGCTGGAGGACGGTTTCAACATTACGACCAGAGAGGCAACGCATCTTGTTACTAAAATCCTCAGGGAGGACTTCTAGGGTGACTCTCTCGCCACCAATCGTACGGAAGAAGAGTGCGCCATAGTTGTAGAAATGGCACTCCACTGCTCTGGGGAGCAAGCGCACCACTTCTCCGTCACGAGCTACTTGTGTGATGTAGTGGTCTTCCATTTCTTCTGTCGTATCCAAAAACGAATACTCGCTCCCAAAGCGGGTGAGAAACTCGATCGACAAAAGAGAGGTAGCGAGCGAAAGGTTCACCTTGTGAAATGCTGGGTTATGGCCCACATGAGTCCTGACTGCAAACAACTGGAAGTTCTCCCCTGGCATCGCCTTCTCCTTCGCATCATGTGCAAGATAAAGGAGATGATTCAAGCAAAACAAAACGCTTGAGAGCGTCGCACCAAATGTATGGAGCGACATCTTTAAGTCTTGTTCACCCTTCTCAGTGAGTGCAGGAATCCGGATACACGAGAAACCCTCAGGGGTATTGATCACCGTAGCACAACCATAGAAACCAAACTTTCCACCAAAGATAGACGGTGGAATATATGTCGGTCCCATTTTTGTTGCGTAGGGAGTCCCTGCTCCCGCAAGTCTGATGTACTTATCCCAATAGGTCGGATTCAGACAAATCTCAAAGTGCGTGCCGTTGTAACCAAGATGATACACCTCAGGCAAATTGTAGCTTTCAATAACTGGATTGTGTTCCACAGTAGCCTCCTTAAAAGAATGTTCTTCTTTGAGACTACCTAAAAGTTCTATAAAATACAAGCTGCCAAAACAAAAACCGCGAGCGAGACTTACTCGCGCGCGGTTTGAATATTACCTCAATCAAGACTTGGTGGCTCTCCCGTGTGAATCCCTTCACGCACCATCTGCCAGACGTAAGAGATACCCACAAGCAGATTGAACTGCTGAGAGATCGTGTCTACATTGTGTGTCGAAAGTCCGCAGCCGTCACGACCAAAGTCCCGTGGCATAACACCAAGACACGCACAGTTGCCTACGGTGTGCATATGAAGTGTCCCATACTCCCGCAAGCGACATTCCATAGAACCACGGAATAATCGCCTGTTATTATTATTATCATCATCATCGTCGTCGCGACGCGACTGAGCAAAGAAATGATGTTCCATAGACTCAATCGCTCGAGGAAGATGACGTATACCGAGAGCCTCGAGATATTTTAGTGCTCGATGTGAAATCGAAAATGAAAATCCCGCTCCATGAAATCTTGCTTCGTGACTTATGAACGTCTCGAGCGCAAACAACTGCGGAAGGTCCCCTGAGTTACAGATCTCTTTTTCTTCAAAAGAATTGTAAATCAAATGATTCAGAATAATGAAGATACTCGAAAGTGTTTCTCCAAATGCGCGCATGTTGTTTGCGGGGTTCTCCTCATCATTAGGGACCAAGAGAGCAGGAACCTTGAGGCAAGTAAGTCCGTCAAAGGTCTGCGTTATTTCTGCGCAACCATGGAAGCCAAACGTTGGCTTGATCATAGACGGCGGAACATATGTCGGTCCCATGTTCTTGGGGAATTGCGTTTCGCTGGCAAACTTCACAAACTTTTCCCAATATGCCTGACTCACAAAGACCTCAAAGTGGGTACCATTGAAACTGAGATGATATACCTCGGGCAACGACTCACCGTGCGTAAGTGGAAACAATGAATTCATAACCTTCTCCTCTATAAAGAATTATCTCCCTTGAGACTAGCAAAAACTCGCAGGTATTACCAGCGAGTTTTTGTTCGTGAAAATATTGTAATCGCTATTCGAGAGTACTAAGTTTTTCCAAAATAATACCGAGGCGAGCACGTACAGCACTCTCGGTATCACGCTCCTCGGGAGTATCAAATCCGATGCGTACAAATGTATCGGCAGCGTTTATTAAATATTCCTCCTGACGACCGAGATATATCATCGCTTCTTCACGGACACCCTTGTCCTCTGACTCCAGGTCAGTGAGAGCGTTTGAGTAATTGTCCTCTGAGGCCTCAAGTTGTGTCGCAATCTCTGCGATTTCGGGACGCATATCGCGTGACTTCTCCGACTCAATAATTTTAAATCCAAAGTTTTCCATCCCTACAGTATACCCTACTTCTCCAAATCGAGCACCTCGTCGATGCGAATCTGGTGGACAAACTCGGGGACGTGAGAAACGAGAATCATCGCGCCTTCGTATTGGTCGAGCGCCTTTGCTATGACGGGCAAATGACGGAAGTTGATGTGGTTGGTCGGCTCGTCGAGAATGAGGAGGCCTGGTTTCTCGAGAACGAGCTGAGCAAATGCCACAAGACCCTTCTGCCCTTCTGAAAGACTGCCGATTTTGGTATAGATAATATCACTGGTAATAAGGAAGCTTGCTGCGGTTGCGCGCATACGTTCCTCATCAAGTCTGCCGTCGACGGCCTGCGCTGCGCGAGCGAGCGACTGATACACGGTGTCATTGAAATCAAGTGTTGAAAAATCCTGACGGTAGTATCCTACGCGAATACCCTCAGCAATCTTCATATCCTTCACCTTGCCTGCTGCAATAGACTCAAGGAGTGTCGATTTGCCGATGCCGTTTGGCCCCTGAAGGAGGAGGTGGTGCTTGCGCTTGAGAGAAATCTTGGTTGTACACTCTACGGGCTTGTGGTTTTTGAGCACAGTGTATGAAGAAAGCTCGAGGATGGCTCCCGTGATTTCTGGTTGTGCAGGGATAGTGAAGGGACGAATCGTTTTGTCTTCCTTGCGGATATCAACTTTCGCCTCTTCCATTTCCTCTGCCTTCTCACGCATACGCTTTGCCACCATACGCATCTGTCCTCCCTTCATTGCAAAGAAGTTTGCCTTGTCCTTATTGGCCTGAATCTCTTTTGCGAGCTGAGCGTTCTTCATATTCTCCTTTTCGATCTGCGCCGTGATCTGCTTTACCACGTCGAAATAGTTGCCCACATACTGCTCAACTTTGCGCGTGTACACATTGAGATAGAGCACGCCTTCGGTAAACAGGTTCAAGAATTCTGCATCGTGAGAAATGACGATGACCGTTTTTTTGTATTCCTGAAGGAACTTGGTGAGGTGCGCGATGCCTGCCTTGTCGAGGTTGTTGGTTGGTTCGTCGAGAAGAAGTACGTCGGGATCCTGAATGAGTGCTGATGCGAGAAGGAGGCGTGCTTGCTGTCCACCAGAAAATGACTTCACAATACGGTCGTGGAGCTTTTCGTGTCCCTTCAAATTTACCACCTCAAGCACTTCATCAATCTTTGGATCGATGTCGTACATCTTCTTCGCGAAACACTTTTCAAAAAATTCACGAACCGTGAGGTCGAGCTGGTCACGAGGAATCACCTGGCGAGAAATAGCCACAGAAGTACCGCGCACGATATGAATATCGCCATCGGTTGGTTTGTTGGTCTCCATAATGAGCCCAAAGAGTGATGACTTCCCTGCGCCGTTTTGGCCCATAAGGGTGAGCTTTGAGCCCTGACGAATAGGGAAAGAAACCTCCTCAAGAATAGGTTTGTTGTGCCCGTACTCAAACGAGACATCTTCGAAACGGATTATTACGTCGCCTTTTGCCATATATAATGATATTTAGTTCCCCTACCATACATTATTTTGACCAAAACGCCAAATTGTTGCACGAAAAAACAAAGCAGCCAATTGGTAAAAACCAATTGGCTGCGCCTTTTTATGACACTATTTGGAGATTCCACAGCGTGGGATGAATCTTTTCCTTGAGTGCGAGCTTTACTCGCATCTTCACTTCCCCCTCTTCGTCGATGAGACATTCCACTGACCGAACGGGGTGAAACAGGAGCGCTTGGTAAACATTGACGCTCTGGACACTTACCCACTTCGTCAATGCCGCCGACCATTCGAGCATAAAGCCATTGATGTCGGGAGCTTCATTCAAGAAGTGATTTGATTTGAAGCGAAGGAATATGTTCAAGACATACTGACCTTCAAAAGAAACCGTATCAAAGTCCCATGATTTTGAGATGAGTTCGAGATCTTCAGGCTTCTCAATAAAGAAGCTCACCGTCATCCCACTTTTGTCATTACGTGAGCCTTTGACGATTCGGAAGCCACACACCCGATGCGCGATACTGGGATCGATCATCATTATGGCCTTTTCAAGCGCCGAGGCGGGGGTCGGAACATTCACAGAATACGAAATTACCTTTGCCATATATACTTTCTCCATGTAACGTACTAAAAATCAAAAGCTTTAAACTTTTGACGCCAGAGAGAAAACTATCACACCCTGACGGGATTGTCTACAAAAACAAAACAGGGCGCGACCTTTGGTCGCGCCCTGTTTGTTTTTTGTGGCCTACGCTGCGAGCCAGCCACCATCGACGTAGAGCGTTGCGCCCGTCACGTAGCTTGCTTCTTCGGATGCGAGGAAGACAACTGCCGCCGCAACTTCGTTTGATTCACCCATGCGCTTGAGTGGGACCCCTGCGAGGATTGCATCCATATATTCTTTTGGCATTTTTGTTGCATCTGCCATAGGAGTATTGATAGCGCCGGGGCCAATAGCATTTACATTAATACCGAGAGGCGCGAGCTCGATAGCCATCGTCTCCGTGAGGGCGATGATGCCACCCTTTGATGCGGTGTAGTGTGCACCACCTGCAATACCAACACCCACCCCGCCACTTGCGATAGATGCGATATTGATGATGCGACCGTACTTATTCTTCGCCATCTCTTTTGCGGCACGTTGAGCGACGAGGAACTCTCCCTTCAAATTGATACTGATGGTGCGGTCCCACTGCTCTTCGGTGAGCTCCAGGAATGGATGCGACTCATAGATACCTGCGTTGTTCACGAGAATGTCGAGACGACCGTACTTCTCAACAACCTGATCAAACACCGCATCCACATCGACTTTGTTCGACACGTCCATATTGAAACATGAGACATCTAGTTCTCGTCCAGGACGTGAATCTGCTGATTCAGCCGCACGGATCTCGTCCGCAACAAGCTCACACTCATTGACGTTGATGTCGGTGATGACAACCTTTGCCCCCTGCTTCGCAAGCGCAAGAGCATGAGCCTTGCCCATCCCGCGACGACCACCCGTAACTAAAGCAACCCTTCCTTGTAGATTAAACATGTGTAGTTAATAAATAAATTACCGCACGCTGATATGTAAACATTATACTCCTTTGCAGAAAGTAAAGTAGTGAAAACTAAAACAGCGCAATAGGAAGCTATCGCTTCCTATTGCGCTGTTTTAGTTATTTTGGTTTTTGGTGATTATTTCAAACTAAACGATGCTTTTACCGTCACCATGATGTCCTTTTTAATACTTGAGGTGTCGTATGAGCCGTAATCAGAGACTTCGATAGAGTTTATCGGAAGCACCTGTACTACCCCACTTGATGCCGAGCGGATGTTGCCCACCTTGCGACCCGTACTCTCGGCAATCATCTGAGCGCGAGCTTGAGCATCTTTAATAGCGCCAGACAAAAGAGCCACGCGCTTCTCGGGGAGTTTCGAGTAGTAGTATTCGAGAGAGCCCACAGAAACAATCGCGCCCTGCGCTGTGAGGTCGGGTACTACCTTGGCGATATTGGTAACCTTTTGAATGTCTGCTGATTGCACAATGATTGTTTGACGGAGTTCGTAGTGGGGATTTGTCGCTTGGTCGTTTGAATACATTTGATTCATAGATACGGGGCCTTCACTGATTTCAGTCTCAGCAACTTCATGCTTTGCGAGGAGGGCGCGCACGATGCCACGATCGCGCGCAATAGAGATGTTGCCCGAAGAAAGTGAGCCCTGAGAAACTGTGCGCAAAAGCGAGATAATGAGCTTTGCCTGATCCGCATCAACCGTCTCCTTGGTTGAGCCTGTCACCGAGAGCACGTCGCTCTGTGATACTGACTGTGCATTGTAGTAAAACGCACCAAACACCGCCGCGCTCAAAATGAGCGCACTCCCAATCGTCCTCGCCGCCTTGTTTTCAAGATTGAACATATTATTAATAATTATTGCTCGCTGATATACAAGTATTATACCCCTGTCTGTAGATTATTTCTATAATTTGACTTCATTCCTCCAAAAGAGTAGTTTACTAATTAGGATACTTGTTCTCAATCACCAAACGGAGGAATCCATATGATTATCGCAGGTTTGTCTTGTCCAAGTTGTGGGGGGCACGTGATTGATAACCCCCAAAATACTGCGTGTCACAAGTGCGAAAGCGCTTACCCCAACAACGTGCTTCAATTAGTCGAAGCACACTCGGGGGCAAAGATGCGATTGGTGGCAAAGGATATTCCCGCCAAAGTTGCAGTTTTACAACTGGCGGTCGCCTCGAAGCTTGATTCTAATGTCTCTGCTTTGAATAAACTTTAAAAGCCTCAGAACAGCTGTCCCAAGTGGGCAGCTGTTTTTCCTTTTGCAGACAGTGCGCCCCCTTGTTTCAAAAACGAAAAGTAGGCAAAACCAATTCCAACAATTATCTGCGATAGCAAATAATTGTTGGAATGAAAAGATTGAGGGGTTGAATGGTTGAGAGGTAGAGAACGACGATTTCGTCCAAGACGTGAATCTGCTGATTCAGGATTTTTGGGGTTACATTGCATCACACAATTTACGAAAGAATGGTGTCCCTTTTTCTTTGAACCGTGGCTGTCCCCATTTCCTTTTAGAAGCACTTATTGTAGATTTCTTCTCCTAAGGCCTTCCAGTGACTAGATTTATAAGGGAAATAATCCTCTCCTTTTGCATTTTGCCCTGGCGAAAAATTAATTATTTTTTCTATATTCTTGAACTTTTTATTGTAGTACAAAAAATCACCTGTCTTACCATTTTGTATAAGTAATCTCAAGCAATGAATCAACCCATTTATAGAAGTCGCTGTCAAAACTTTGCTAATTTTTTGATCATGAGTCCACATTGCTTTATTAATACCACTCTTAAAACCGCTCAAAAATATTGATAACTGAGTAGCACTAAATGAAATATATGCATCCAGCAACTTGTGGCTCTTTCTCTTTTTTAAATCATCCTTTTTGGGGTTTGTCCAAAGACAAAAAAGACTGTCTGTACCATCAAGTTTTGCTAAATATTTTATTCCATAACTAACGATTGAAGTCGTGCTAAGTTTGCCTTTATCAAAATAATTTGTTTCAAATACTTCATTCATTGGAGCATTTTTTGATAGCTCCTGTACTATTCTTTTAGAAATAGCTATATCTGAAAATGGATCAACTACAGTATATATTACATGTTTAAGTGATGACTTAATTGGTGTTTGTTTGTCATTTATTTCCAAAAAAAGCTTTGCCTCAAAGGCTTCCTTATCTTTTTGAGATATCCCCGTCGGATATAATATTGCGGTAATTAAAAGATGTCTTTTTGATCTAATTTTAGATATCTTAGCCTCATGAACATCATCACCTTCGTGATAAGCAAATATTCTATGCTGACCATCAATAATTCCTATGTTGTTTGAGTTAACTGGTATATGTATTTTTACTCTGTCTCCAGCACGCAATTTACTTGCATCCGCTATGGTGTGACCCTTGTCATCATCTATTTTTACGTCATCTGGAAGAGTGGCTATAATATTATTCAAAAATGTTCTATTCTCGTTAACTAAGTACCCCCTCATTTCATTTATCTTATTTTTCACTAAAATCCTTTGATATAAATGATCGGCGTCTAACCAGGCATATTTTCTTAGGACATATGCTTGCTGAAGTAAATTTTCTGGATCAATAAAAAATGAGAATATTTGATACCCATCTGGGAAACCACTGGCTACTTGTGGCAGTATCATTGCATCATACCCCGCACGAGAAGTAGAGGTACTGATTTGTTGCCCCAAAGGTATCCCTAGGGCAGTAAATATTTCATATTTTGATGTTTTCTGAATAATAGAAGACAGGGTCAAAAAATATAGTAGTTGTTTTATGTCCCAAAAAAATATTTCCTTGTATCTTGTTTGGTATTTACAATCAACAGAATTTAATGACGTATAAACATATATAAAATTTAATTCAGAAGGAGTGTGCTGAGTGACAATCTTACGAATTCCAGGAAATTTACTTTTAAGTTCATTTAAAAATAAATTTTTATTATTACAGCATGTCATATAAAATTCATACTTTTTTCTAACATGCTCTGAAGTACTATTTGTTGTCTCCTCTATAAAAATAATATTGTTTTCGTAATAAAAAATATTATCAAAATCCGACTTTTGCCCGTCAACAATGACTTCAATATCTTTAGTTTTGCCCACACAAGTAAAGCCCGCATTATTAAATGTGCTTGAGACATTCTTACTGAGTCGTTTTTCTTTTTTTTGTTGTTCCGTTTGCTTAGCCATTTTTAATTCGTTTAACGCCAAGACTAACATATTTTGGATTAATTTCTATACCGACAGAAGCTCTTTTTAAATCAGACGCGACAAAAGAAGTACTGAAAGTACCAGCAAATGGATCCAAAACAACATCCCCAGGGTTAGAGCTGACTTCTATAAAGCGCTTAATTAATTCAAAAGGGAGCTGACAAGGATGCTTCCCATTCAATCTATCTTTTGAAATATTTTTAAGCAAATTAACATCATGCACATCGAGAGGGTTGAAGTTTTTTTCCGCAATCCTCATCTCAAGCAAATCAAGAAATGAGAGCATGTCATAAGCACCCCTCCCGCGTGAGCCATTTTTAATTCTTTCTTTAATCTTACCTACATTCTCATTTTTATATGGTTGAATAATTTTGTCTCTATTAAAAGTATAATTATTTGTTTTTGTTAAAAATAGAATAGATCTCTGACTTCTTGTGAAATTCTTCTTTGAGTGCCCAATATTAGTGGGGTAATGCCAAGTAATCCAGCGCTGCAATTTAAAGCCAAGTTCGTCAGTGAGATAAGGGAGCAAGCGGGCATTAACCTCTGGATAATTCATTATGTAGACAGAACCAGTCTTGCTCAAAATTCTATTATACTCTTTGAACCAGCTCTTTGCTTGTTTATAATATTCATCCCAAGATAAATTATCTTTATAAGTAGAGCCGTACTCAAGATCAGCATTATATGGAGGGTCTGTAAAAATTAAATCTATACATTCATTTGGAAAGGATTTTAGGACATCCGCAGAATTTCCATTAATCAACAAGTGATCATTGGCATTTTTTCTAAATGATGAATATTTAAAATTTATTTCTTTTATTCCCTTAAGGAACTTGGTGACGGAAAATGACATAGACACATTATAGCAACTATCTATAAGATTGCACTCAATTACACTGGAAAAAGGGTGCAAACAACCCCCACTTTTTTGAAAAGCAGGGGGTTGTTTATGTATTTAAAGCCGACACACACAAGCTCTGAGGATTTTTATTGGAGTTCAAGGCGCAACCGAGCATTGTGACCAAGCTGTACATCTAGTACTGCGCGGGAGCAAGCGGAGGTTGCAACGCCGAAATCCGATAAAAAGACCAGAGCGACTACCATTCGAGGGCGCCGCCAGTCTTATATTCGGTAACCCTCGTCTCAAAGAAATTCTTCTCCTTACTCAAGTCTATCGCCTCTGACATCCACGGGAATGGGTTCTCGACACCATACTGTACTGGCAAACCTACTGCCTCAAGTCTTCTATCTGCGATGTGCTCGATGTACTGCTTGAAACCATCGGCGTTCATACCGAAGATACCTCTTGGGAACACGGTCGTCGCAAAGGTGTACTCGAGTCCTACGGCACGCTTGATGTGGCCAATCATCTTCTCTTGGAACTCGGGGGTCCAGAGCTCTGGCTGTTCCTCTTTAATCGTGTTGATGAGGTTAATACCGAAGTTTAAGTGCTGTGACTCGTCACGCATAATGTACTGGATCTGCTCTGCGGCGCCCGTGAGCTTGCCCTGACGCTGGAAGCCAAACATAACGGCGAACGATGAGTAGAAGAAGATGCCTTCCATAATGAGCGAGAAAATAACGATGTTCTCGAGGAACTTCTGGTCGTTCTCGAAGGTGCCGGTCTTGAAGTTGTCGTCGAAGATGCCTTCGTTGAAAGAGAGAACGAAGTTGTCCTTGTTGTAGATGGCGTCTACCTGACGGTACATGTTGAAGATCTTGCTCTCGTCCATCGCGAGACTCTCCACGATGTACTGGTATGCGTGGGTGTGAATAGCCTCTTCGTATGCCTGACGGAGGATGTACATACGGCACTCAGGAGACGTGATGTGCTTGTAGAAGCCGAGGGCAACGTTGTTGGCTGCGATGGAGTCTGCGGTCGTAAAGAAGCCGAGTACGGTCTCAAATGCCTTGCGCTCATCCTCGGTGAGGATGTCTTTTGAGCGCCACTGCTCGATGTCCTTTTGCATACCAATCTCCGTAGGGAGCCAGTGGTTTGCGTTGCCCACCGTGTAGGCATCCCACGCGAAGGTGTGCTTCATGGGGTAGAGCTGAATAACGTCAGCGTCTTTACCGTTGATGACGCGGCGATTGTTGATGTTTACGGGGTTGTCTCCTTTTGCGATGGGCATGTTGTTAATTGATTAATTGATAATGGTTATAAAAATTTATTTACTAAACTCAGCGCCACTAAGGCCCGGCCTTGGGCCCAAGTTTCTTAAGGCCGGGCCTTGTGTCGTTTCGTTTAACCCTGGCACGACTCACAGATACCAACCTCCTCTCCTCTCGCGACGCGTGCCATAAACTCGGCGTCGGCTTTCTTTTGGTCTTCCGACGGGGCTGAAGTAATTTTGATTTCTTCCTTGATAGACACTACGGCATCTGCGGACTTGACCGTGAAGTCGCGCTTGTGTGTGTTGCCGAATTCTGAAACGGACACGGTGGACTTCTCTACTTGTGACGCACCGAGTGAGCGGAGGTAGTAGGTCGTCTTGAGGCCTTTCTTCCATGCGTAGAAGTAAATCTCTGAAAGCTCTTTGCCTGAGGTGCCACGGAAGAAGATGTTGAGTGACTGTGACTGGTCGATCCACTTTGCACGGCGTGCTGCGGCATCGATGAGCCAACGTGAATCAATCTCAAACACTTCCTTGTACTTCTTGCGAATATCGCGAGGAAGCTCGGCGATGTTTTGGATGCTACCGTCGTGGAACTTGATTTTGTTCAACATATCACGGCTCCAGAGCCCGAGGCGCTTCAAGTCTTCAACGAGATACTTGTTTACCACCACGAAGTCCCCTTCTTTGTTGGACTTTACGTAAATGTTTTTGTAGATAGGCTCTACGCAAGGAATACATCCTGCGAGGTTGGCCGTACTTGCGGTCGGCGCAATGGCCATCACGTTGCTGTTTCTCATGCCGTGCTTCTTGATACTCTCGCGTACAGGAGTCCAGTCGAGTACACCACCACGCTCTACTTCAATCTTCTCGCCACGCTCTGTTTCGAGGAGGTCGACGGTGTCTTGAGGAAGGAGTCCGCGATCCCACTTTGAACCCTTGTAGGTCGAGTAGACGCCACGCTCCTTGGCGAGCTCTGATGATGCGAGGATGGTGTAGTATGCGACGACTTCCATACTCTCGTCCGCAAACTTCACTGCTTCTTCTGAGTCAAAGTCGATACCGAGGAGGTAAAGTGCATCGTGATACCCACGAACACCGAGTCCGACAGGGCGATGGAGGGTGCTACCACGGCGGGCGTCTTCCGTAGGATAGAAGTTCACATCGATAACGTTGTCGAGCATACGGACTGCGCTTCGAGTCACGCTCTCTACGAGCTCGTGGTCAAACTTGCCGTCCTTTACAAACTTTGCGAAGTTGAGTGAGCCGAGCGTACATACAGCGGTCTCGTTGGCGTTGGTATTGAGCGTGATCTCGGTGCAGAGATTTGAGCTGTGAACAACACCTGCGTGATCCTGAGGTGAACGCACGTTACAAGGATCCTTGAACGTAATCCAAGGGTGCCCTGTCTCAAAGAGCATCGAAATCATCTTCTTCCAGATGTCGGTCGCAGGGAGACGCTTGAAGAGCTTGATTTTGCCCTCGTCTGCCATCTTTTCGTATTCCTCGTAGCGCTTTTCGAATGCTGCGCCGTAAATCTCGTGGAGATCTGGGGTTTCGTCAGGAGAAAAGAGTGTCCACTCCTTGCCATCACGAACACGCTTCATAAAGAGGTCAGGAATCCAGTTGGCGGTATTCACATCGTGGGTACGACGACGCTCATCGCCGGTGTTCTTGCGGAGCTCGAGGAAATCCTCAATATCGAGGTGCCATGTCTCAAGATACACGCAACCTGCCCCACGGCGCTTGCCGGAACGGTTGATAGCAATGTTGATATCGTTGGCAATCTTGAGGAAAGGAACAACCCCCTGACTCCCCACGCCCGTACCACTGATGAAGCCACCCGTAGCGCGGAGTGGAGTCCAGCTCGTACCCGTACCACCTGACCACTTCAAATACTGCGCATTATCGCCAAATGTCTTAAAGATAGCGTCGAGAGAGTCTGGAACGACGTTGAGGAAGCAGTTTGCAAGCTGAGCCTTCTTTGCCCCCGCTTGGAAGAGGGTGCGGCCTCCTGGGGTGTAGAGGAAGCGAGAGAGCACCTCATAGAACTCGAGTGCTACGCGAGTGCGGTCCTCGGGCTTTTCGTTGAGTGCGGTACCCATAGCGATACGCATCCAAAACATCTGAGGAGTCTCGATGGGCTTCTTGGTCTTTGGGTCCTCTTGGAAATAGCGTGACGCGAGAATCTCGAGTCCCATGTATTCAAAGAGTTCGTCGTTTTCGAGCTCAAACTTTGTTACAAGGTTGTCGAGATCAAACTCGAGCATGCGTGCGTCGAGGAGACCATCAGCAACGGCGCGCTTGATGTTCTCGGGGAATGACTTTGCGTGTGCGGAGAGGATGTCCTTTGGCTCAAAGTTGGTTCCAAAGACATCACGGTAGAGCTTTTGCAAGAGAAGACGTGCAGCAACCTTGGAATACGCAGGGTCGAGCTCGATCATTGAGCGCATAACCTGAATGATTGCGCGCGTAATCTCGGTCGTAGTGATACCCTCGTACACATTGAGCTTGAGCTGAGTAAGAATAGAGTCGACATCAATAGCCTTCTCATAGCCACTCGTCACACGCGCGAGGGTTTTCTCGATTTTCTTCTCAGAATAGTGCTCGGTCTTGCCGGAGCGCTTGGTAATAGAGAGTTTTTTGTCTTCGATCTTCTCAATAACCTCTTCCTGCTTCTTTTCACGGATTTTCTCGTGTTCGTAACGATAAATGATGTAGGCTTTTGCGACTTCGTGGAAGCCCTCGTTCATAATAACGAGCTCAACAACGTCCTGGATCTTCTCAACAGAGGGAATCTGTCCATATCCACCATCTTTTACGGCCATCAAAACAGCTGCGGTCATTTCAGAAAGCTTTTCCTCGGTAATGGGGGTGTTGCACGCGCTGAAAGCTTTACTAATCGCAGTCGTGATTTTCTCCGGAGAGAACTCTACGATAGTACCGTTTCGTTTTTGGACCTGATTCATATGATGGATAAGTTGTTAATGATGATTAAAAAAGGCACCTACGGGTGGATGCAAGCTTTTTTGCCTAATGGAAAACAAAAACTATGCCCGAAGTGCGCTTTAACTCCCCTATTTTAACACAGAGGAAAAACTAAACGGAAGTAAATTTGAATAATTTTATGACTACATCATGCACAAAAAAGAATGTCTAAAAATTTGGCAAACGAGGGCTGAAATTCTGCGTTTTCCGCGCGCAAATTTTGGCAAACAAAATTTTTCTTCTCGCAAAACAATTTTATGTAAAAAGTTTTCCACAGGGGGCTGTCGAGGAGTGTATATTTTTTGAAAAAAAAGAAAAAGCGGAGCTCGGGAGCGTCCGCTTTTAATGTTTTTACTTCTATCGATCCTTCTTGTAGTTACCCAGCTGGTCTTGAGCCAGGAGGAGTGTTTTCTTCATCACTACCGCAACACCATCTTCTGCAGCAGGCTTTTGATTGTCGTCTTGCAGTGTTTCGTATTGCGCTATTTCGGCCATCGAAACTTGCTTAATAGTGCGGTTTTCAGCACCCACAAGCTTTTCGAAGCCACTGCTCATCCCCGCTTCGTCAACCCACGCTTCCTCCCGCAGGGTACACTCAGTGCAAATCCGCACGGAGTAGTTATTGGCACCACGGTCGTGTTCGGCCACCACCGGGTGCCCGCAGATTAACTGGAGAGTGTTAAAAAGATGCTTTTCTCTTGCTTGCATCTGAGCAATCGAGCGCCGTATGTTCAAAACCAGGAGTTTCGTACGGGCTTTCTGAGTATTAGGCATAATTCCTCCGCTTCAGTGATTGATAGATCTGACCCTGATTCACACTACTCCTGACAACATAAAATGTAAAGGATATCCCCTTTTTGAAAGAAAAAGAAAAAGCGGAGCTCGGGAGCGTCCGCTTTTTGGGAAAAATCAAACGATGTGGCGCAATTCCTTGTAGTGCAAGAGCTCAACACTCAAGGCAACGCGAATAATGCGGCCTTCTGCCCCGCCAAGAATCTTGTAGCCAGAACTTTGACCCTGTTCGTCAATCCACACCTGTTCTTCGAGCCCACACCCGGTGCAAACTCGGGGCAAATAGGTGTTTCTGACGCCGAGATCTTCGGTTTCGATCACCTCTTTGTGCTTGCACTCTTTTTGGAGCTCAAGACGGAGCGATTCGAAGCGTTCTTGGAGTGCTTCGATTTCAAGCTTTGTTTCCATGAGGCGGAATCTCACTGCATTCTTTGACGTATTACACATAGCGCACCTCCCTGCTATTAGTTAATGTTCAAACCCGATGTTTAGCCTACTCCTGGGGGTAAGAAAAGTAAACCCCTACACAGATGATACGCCAAAAAGGGTACCTATCCCATACGTAATGGCCATCGCGAGAAGGCCGCCAAACACCACACGCACCGTCGCCACACGCTGAGATGAACCACCCGCGTAGGCACTAAGGCTTCCGGTCATAATGAGCGCGAGAAGAACTGATGCAAACGTAACAGGAACACGCATTTCTTCCGAAGGGAGCATGATTGCAAAAAGCGGAATGAGCGAGCCCACCGTAAATGACGCGGCAGAGGCATACGCCGCGTGCCAAGGGTTTGTGAGGGAGTTGGGGTTGATACCGAGCTCCACATCAACATGCGCCGCAAACGCATCGTGAGCTGTGAGCTCCTCGGCGACCTTTTGTGCGGTTTCGTGTGACACCCCCTTTCTTTCATAAATAGACACGAGTTCGCCGAGCTCGTGATCGGGGGTCGTCTCAAGCTCGTGACGCTCTTTTTCAAGAAGTGCCTTCTCAGTGTCGCGCTGAGTACTCACCGACACATATTCCCCCACTGCCATAGAGAGAGCACCTGCAGTAAGCCCTGCGACTCCTGTAATCAGAATAATATCCGACGAGGCGGCAGCCCCCGCAACTCCAAGAACCAAAGACGCTGTGGAAACGATGCCGTCATTTGCCCCAAGCACAGCAGCACGGAGGGAATTGAGCTGCACGCCCGTCTTGTGGGTGTGGAGCTCTTTGTGCTTGTGCTCGGGTACTGGAGATGTCATATACAAATAGTATAGCAAAAACGAAAGAAAAGTGGTGGCTATGTTGTATAATGCCGATATATGAGCAAATCATCAATTGCGACTTTTTTATTGGCTATCGCGAGCGCCGTCGCCGTCGCATATTTTATGGGGGTTTTTGACAGCAACACACCAAGCGTATCGGTGTCGAAAAACGGAGGCGGGCAGGGGCAGATGCGCAGTGCGCCTGTAAACAGAGTGGCGACAGCCTCACCCGAGACTACTACATCTGTAGCCCCCACAACGACCGTAAAAGAAGCACCTCAGCCACAGGAAACAACCCCCGCAACAAAAGCTCCTACTCTCACCAAGGCTGAAGTCGCAAAGCACGCGACAAAGAGCAATTGCTGGGTGATTATCGATGGGAACGTGTACGATCTCACTCCTTACATCGTGCAGCACCCAGGAGGGCAAGGGGTGATTATCCAAGAATGTGGGCGTGATGGCACAACGGCATTTACGGAGGTACGCAAACACCTACGCACTAATGTGCAAGCAGAACTCACTTACTATCTCCTCGGGAAATTGATGTAGCATGCAAAACACAGGGCCCGCGATTCGGCTGAATCGCGGGCCCTGTGTTTTTATTATCACCAGTTAAGGTCTCGGGAACCCTTCCTCTGCTTTCTTAATCCCAAAAGCTTGCATCACGCCATCCTTCACTTCCCCGGCAACGAAAATTGTTTCTCCCACGACGAGACCAGTGGTTGTCGCACGACGACTGTTTTCAGGGATGAGCACTTTGAGCGTCGTAGTGCTTTTTGTATCTTGCACACTAAGTGTATTCCCCTCGATAGAAAGAACGGTACACAAACATACGCCAGCACCCGGAGGGAGATTGCGACGAGCATGTCCATACATTCCTCCAAATGGTGGCGGCAACCCACGCTCGTCTGACTGACGAAGGAGGCGTTCGTTGATATGTGTGCCACGCTCTACCGTAATACCGACAAGCGAGGTGGCGACAATAAGCGCACCGAGTAAATAGAGAACGGGTGTCTTGTACCCAAAACGAAAATGTCGCAAGAGACGAGAGAGGGCAACCACAAGGACAACATCAAGAAGAAGCGGTACCCAGGGGAAGAAATGAAAGAAAGCACTCCACCCACGAGGACCAAAGGAAAGTAAAGCTTCGTGACTATTGATACGAATACTGAACAAAATAAAATTGAGAATAAAAACAGAGATGAGGAGCACGGCGAGGGCAAGCACCGCAATCGACACAATCCTGAGCGTAAAATACAACTTTGGACGCATCGAAAGCTCACGCGTCTCTATCTTGCGAAGAATTGCTTCTTTAATATTCTTTTTTGGTTCGTGATTATTCATGGTGTAGGTTCATTGTTTCGTAAACTTTTTTAAGTGCCTCCTTTGCTCTCTTCAAACGTATACCGACGGTCCCTCCTGGGATTTGTAAAATATCTGATATTTCTTTGTATGACATATCTTCGAGATAATGCAAGATGAGGATTTCACGATACTTTGGCGCGAGTTCCTCGAGCCCCCTGTCGATCATCACCCGCATCTCTTTTTGTTCGCGCTCAAGTGGCGCAGGGTCTTCATACACAGGATGAGAGACGAGCGTGTCAAAGTCGACGAGAATAAGCGGGTTGTACGAATTCTTCTTCAATCGATTTACAAAAGCATTGTGCGCGATGCGATAAATCCACGGAGAGAATCGCTGTAGGGTGTCGAAGTTTTGAATATTCTGATACGTACTGATAAAAATATCCTGCACAATATCCTGAATGTCTTCGCGACGCGAGAGAAACTTGCGACCATAGCGCAAAAGCTTTTCTTCATAACGCTCCACAAGCTCACCAAATTGCTCAGTGTCTCCACGCTGAACAAGCAGAACAATCTCTTCGTCGGTTTTTTCACTTTGCACGCGGTTCATCTATCTATTATACAACACGCGGGAATCTTTTATTTCAAAGAAAAAAACGGCCAGTCTGACCGCTTTTCTCTTGTGAATGTATTTATGTAACTAAATCTGCTTTACGGGAAGACCTGCTCCTTGTGGGCGAATCTGTACTGACTGCGCCGTCACACTCCCGTCCGTATTTGCCGAGCCAATAACGACGACACTTACTCCCTGAGTAAGATCTTCCATCGCTCCAGCAGCTGACTTTGATACTTGTGTGCTTCCACTTACGAGCACGATTTTCGTACTGCCGTCCTGCATTTTCACCGTGATGCTTGTCGCATCTTTTGAAATAACTTCTCCCGCGACAACTCCACCCATCATGCCGCGAGCGCCGCTACGAGACACACCATCTCGATAAGTCCCCGCTTCCCCAGGTACTCCGCGACCGTCCATCATCTGGAAACCACCACGAGGGAATGATTTATTCTTTGCTGTGTAGAGTGTGCCACAGTAAAACGAACCGAGCGCGACCGCAATGAGAATTGCGATATTGATAATATTCTTTTTGTTTTTTAATTGTTCCATAAAATTTTAAATAATTTAATTGTGAGCTACTCGCTTTATATTACAAATGGGTTACTCTTTTCTTTCACTATTCATAGCGCATCGCTTCAATGGGATTCAAGTTTGCAGCGCGGCGGGCAGGATAATATCCAAACACAATACCCGTGACCGCCGACACACCAAACGCGAGGATTACTGATGAAAGTGAGACACTTGTCGTCACGAGTCCTGTCAGATTGACCACATATGCAATGAGCCACCCGAGCGCAATACCAATCACGCCACCAATCACCGTAAGCGCAACCGCCTCAGCGAGAAATTGCGTTGAGATATCTTTTTTCTTGGCACCGATTGCTTTGCGAAGTCCAATCTCCCGCGTGCGCTCGGTCACCGTCGTGAGCATCATATTCATAATACCGATACCTCCCACAAGAAGTGAGATACTTCCGATTGCTGCGAGAAGATACGTCAGTGTCGAGGTCACACTCGAGGCTGTCGAAAGAATATCGTTTTGATTCATCGCACTGAAATCGGCTTGTGCAGGATCGCTAATCTTATGCCTGCTCAAAAGAAGCGTAGTGATATCCTCTTGCACTTGTGTCATTTCCTCTTGAGTCGATGCCTGGACCGCAATCGTGCTCAAGTATTGGTCTCCCGAGAAATATCGCTGTGCGCTTTTTACGGGGATGAAAATGATGTCGTCTTGATTTTGGAATCCCGTGCCACCCTTTGCAACCGTGATACCAACGACTTTAAACTCCACCCCCTTGATACGCACGCTCTTCCCTACTACGTCAGTCGCGTCAGCACCAAAAAGATCGTCGCGCGTCGTGGGCCCGAGCACGGCGACCTTTGCCGCGCTGTTGTTTTGAGCATCGGTAATAAACGTCCCCTCCGCGACTTCAACATTGCGCACCGAAAGATACGCTGAGGTAACCCCCGTAACACTCGTGTTGGTATTGGTGCCTTTTGCCGTCACCTGATATCTCCCTGATACTTGCGCATCAACAGCAGCTACGTTTGCAACTTCTTTTGCAATCGCCTCCGCGTCGGCGGTTGTCAGCGTCTTCGCGTTGCCACGCCCACCACTTGCGCCAAACCCTTGCGTGCGCTGAGCCCCCGGCGTGATTTGAATAAGATTTGAACCAAGAGACTCAATACGCGAAGAAATACTTGCCGACGCTCCGGTCCCAATAGACACCATCGCGATCACCGACGAAATACCAATCACGATGCCGAGTATCGTGAGGCCCGAGCGCGCCTTGTTTGCAGAGAGCGCGGTGTATGTTTCGTGAAAAATATCGTTGAGTTTCATAATTATAGTGCGTGAATTTTTTGTGATGCGTTTTTCACATCAGACACGATAGCTCCGTCGCGCACGGTAATGATACGCTCCGCATAAGCAGCCACGTCGGGCTCGTGCGTAATGAGCACAATAGTGCTGCCGTGTTCTTTGTTGAGTTTTTGGAATGTAGCAAGGACGATGTCCCCCGTCTTGGTATCAAGGTTTCCCGTCGGCTCATCAGCGAGAATAAGGGAAGGATTATTTACGAGGGCGCGTGCGATGGCGACGCGCTGCACCTGTCCGCCTGAGATTTCATTACTCTTGTGCGTGAAGTGCGTCTCAGTGAGGCCTGCAGCGTAGAGCGCTTGCGTCGCTCGCTTCTCACGCTCTTCCTCGGGGACACCCGCATACACGAGCGGAAGCATCACATTGCGAAGCACGGTCGTGCGCGGAAGGAGGTTGAATGCCTGAAATACAAAACCGATTTTTTCATTGCGAATATCCGCTAGACTTTCATCATCGAGCGTCGAAACATCTTTGCCGTCGAGAAAATACGAACCACTTGTGGGCGTATCGAGACAGCCAAGAATGTGCATGAGTGTCGACTTCCCTGATCCTGAGGGTCCCATAATCGCCACAAATTCACCTTCTTTAATCGTAAACGAAGCACCCTTGAGCGCTTGAAACGCCATGTCTCCTGAACCGTATGTCTTTGTTATGTTATCAACTTTAATCATAGAGAATGTTTAGAATCCTCGAAGTGCACCTCCCACACTAGGCCCACCCTGTGTGTTTGTCCTCGAGGTTGTTGTGGTTGTTTTTGCGGCTGTTGCCCCTGAAATAGTTCGCACCACAACCTGATCCCCTTCTTTGAGTCCTGACAAAATTTCTACATTGGTGTCATCAGAAATACCGACGGTCACTTCAACAGACACAGGAAGCGTATCTGAAGTAACCCCTTGTGTTCCTCCTGTTGTCGCGAGTGCTGGAGAAAATACTTGCGCACGGCTTACTTCGTTCTGAGTTTTCACTGCGCCTGATGGCACCATGAGGACGTCTTGTTTCACTGCTGTTTGGATAGACGCGTTTACGGTCATTCCTGGCTTCACGCGCTCATCCTGACTATCGAAACCAATTTTGATTGAATACGACACCACCCCGCTCGTCACTGCTCCAATAGTATCCACTTCTGCAATCTGCCCTGTGAGGGTGAGGTCTTCGATAGCATCAAAGGTGAGTGTAGCCTTCGCCCCGACGCTCACTTTTGCTGCATCGACTTCATTGAGAGAGAGCTCGGCAACGCGCTGGCTCGTAAGGAGTGTTGCGATTTCTGTACCCGAAGATGCGGTATCATATTTTTTCACACCGAGAGAAGCGACTGTTCCGTCAAACGGCGCACGCACGTAATAGTCCGCAAGAGTTGCTTTTGCATCAGCGAGCGTATTCTTGCGCTGCGTGAGGGTAAGCTCCGCTGACTTAATATCGAGAGGGTCTGTCCCTGCTTTGAGGTCGGCGAGGGATTGCGTCTTCTCTGCGATTGAATACTTCGCTGAGATAATAGTGTTTTTGATAGCGAGAAGCGTGAGGAGATGCGAATTGGTGTTTGAGGTGTAGGTCGATGTTTGATTTTGGTGTGTGCTGAGGATTGCAGGAATCGTACGACTCTGAATCGTGAGCTTGTCTTCCACGAAACCAAGGAGATCGTTGGTGCTCTTTACCGCATCAGCAACAACCTTCGTCGTGTTGTACGTCTCAAGAATCAAATCTTCAACGTCTTGTTTGCTTGCGGTGCGTGTAAGTGAGCGATATTTGAGATAGGTCGCATCATACGCGGTACGTGCCGTCTTGTACTTGGCTGCTGCATCATTACTAAATCTCGTCACATTACTATCGTACGAACTCACCATATCAGCGTATGCAGAAATATTGTCCTGCGAACGAGACGAACTCACCGTCAGACCATAAAGAATATCCTGAAGTCCTGTCATCACATCAGGGAGCGCAAGGAACGCATTTGAGACCGAGTTGAAACCATCGTCGTATGATTTTTCAAGCGTAACTTCGGCTTGCGCGAGTGCGTTCTCTGCCTGAATGAGCGAGAGGGCGTCAGTCGGCTTCTTGAGTTTTTCAAGAGAAAGCTGCGCGCTTTCGAGATTTACCTCGGCGTCGCGTACATTCTTTTGTGCAGTAGTAGAGTCGAGAACCGCGATGACGGTTCCTGCTGTTACTTTTTGATTAGGGAGAACATTGATAGAGATAATTTCTCCTGAAACTTTTGGCTGAATCGAGAGCTGATTTGAAGCAGAAACCTGCCCACTCGCAGAAACAGAAGAGATGATAGTTCCCTTGGTTACTGCCCCAAGGACATAGCGCGTCTCGGTGCTTGTCGAAGAAAAGACTGCCCCGTAAAGAAAATATCCCCCACCTAAAACAAGGATGCTCGCAACTGCCGCAGTCTTCTTGTGTGCCCTAGCCCAATCAACCTTCGTTTGTAAAAAATTATTCATTGTATATTTATAGGATTACACAAACTACTACACCTGTGCACGCTGTTATATTTCACTACCTATAGTATACACCCGAGGGAATAGCAAAAACACACCGCCCGCGATTCGGCTGAATCGCGGGCGGTGTGTTTTATATCGAAGTTTCTTTACTTAAGAACTTCTGCGAGCCATGTGGCAAATTTATTTCCCCATGAAGGAGTCTTGCCCTTACCCCAGAAGAAGAGATCGCGGTAGCGCATCTTAAGGAAGAAGTTTCTACGACCAAAACGAAGTTCCTGTGTTGGCCCTCCAAACCAAGAGTTTGAACGAATGTAGAATGCTTTTGAATTTCCCATATCACCAAGACAGAGTACTACCGGATTGAGAGGTGTATTTGCCTTTTCGGGGGTCATCTTACCCACCGCTGCTGCGATCTGGCGTCCAACGATTTCACATTCTTCGTGCCCGATTGAGCCAAGCTTTGGCACGGTCACCGCTGCACAGTCTCCTGCTGCGAATACCTCAGGGTACTTTGGGTTACGCATAAGGAGGTCAGTAATCACAAAGCCCTTGTTGTCAGAAATAGGAAGACCCTGAAGGAACTTGTACGCTTCCCAGTCTGGGAAAATAACCTTAATCTCCGCTTCAATCTTCTGGCCTCCTTCAAACTCAATGTGAGTCTCCGTGAGACGTACGATATCGCGGGTATTGTTTACATAGTTGAAGCCCATAGCTCCTGCGGCCCCAAGAAGCGTCCCCACAACCTTCTCGCCCGCATCCTCTGCGATGACTTCAGCGGGAGTTGTGATGGTGATTTTCTTCGCATCCCCCATGTTGTGATTCTGGAGCCATGTAGCCATTGAAAGTGCCATTTCCACGGTTGGACCTTCACATGCAGCAAGGGCTGCAGGGATACTTCCAGTGCCGTAAGGCTTTACATCCTTCGCCCCATCTCCCTGATGCCAAAGTGCTGAACCGATAACAATCGGTCCACCCTTGTAGCCACCATTGTGGAGCTTTGCGCGCAAACGATTGCCGTGATAAAAATCCGCAACCGTATCACCGTACTCAGCGAAACCAGGAATCTTGTCGAAAGCAAGACGACATCCGACAGCAACGACAACATAGTCGTATGCCATTGAATGAGCCTCCGCACCCGGACGCTCTGCTGGTACATACGTCACGGTCTTTTTGTCTACATCAAGTCCAGTAACTTCTGCTTGAATAAAATTGATTCCATCTCTCTTGAGTGTTGATGGGATGTCCATCTTCAAAGAGTCCTGAGGGTCTCTGTTTTCGAGAACTTCATTCGGAATATTGGGAACGAAAAGCAAATAATCCTTGCGATCAATAACGGTAATATCTACCGCATTTCCTGCATACTCACGAATCTTCTGGGCGCTACCCATACCTGCAAAGTTTCCACCGAGCACAACTACGTGGGGCTTTTTCATATAAAATTATCTATTAAAAACTACTTCCAGTAATACGTATATTATACAACGGAACGAATAATAACCGCAATGGAAAACTGGCAAAAACAAACCCCGCCACTATTTCATGACGGGGTTAGAACAATGGGAAAATGTTCTTGAGAAAAGAGGTGCGTATCCGGAAGAATGAGAGGAACCAGCATGCCGAAACCCACACAATAGGAATCAAGAAGTATGAAAGCACAATCAGTCGTGGATCAAAGATAAAGTGTGTAACAACAAACACAAACAAAGAAACCGTGAAAACCAGCATCCCCAAAAGGGCCATCCACAGTCTGTCATCCATATGACCTCCCTAAGAGAGTGTGAGGAACAATAAGACTTAACTCACCACAGAGTACTACATCCCGTAATCACCAGCAACTCAGATTGATTTTGCGTTGAGGCGAAGGGAGTTGGTAACCACGAGGACACTCGAGAACGCCATCGCCGTCCCCGCAAACACAGGACTGAGGAGCCATCCAAAAATCGGATAGAACAACCCCGCGGCGAGAGGAATCCCGATGAGATTAAAAATAAATGCCCAAAATAGATTTTGTTTGATAACACGCATTGTTGCGCGAGAAAGACGCACTGCTTTTACGAGCTTCGAAATATCTCCATTGAGAAGTGTAAGGCCTGCGGTCTCGATCGCGACATCGGTCCCCGTACTCATCGCAATACCCACATCAGCCTGAGCAAGAGCAGGCGCGTCGTTTATCCCATCCCCTGCCATCGCCACGACACGACCTTCATCTTGAAGCTCTTTGATTTTTGAAAGCTTCCCCTCAGGAGAAATATTGGCGAAGAATTCATCAATACCAACCTCGCGGGCAATTGTGTGCGCGGTGTCCATGTCGTCGCCCGTAACCATAATCACGCGAATACCTTTTTTGCGAAGGTCCCCCACCGCAGCACTTGCTTCGTCCTTAACCCTATCAGCAACAAACGCTACCGCAATGACTTCTTTTTTGGTAAACAAAATAACAGGGGTCGCTCCTTTTGCTGTTTCTTCCTTTAGGGAACTTTCGTTAAAAGCAATTCCTAGAGCAGCGACAAACGCTACGTTGCCCGCAAAATATTCTTCACCAAGAACTCGCGCATGAACCCCTTGCCCACTACTACTTTCGAAATTCTCAACAGGGAGAATAGTAATCCCCTGCGAAGCTGCGTGCTGCAAAATCGCGTGCGCGACAGGATGCTCGGATTTGCTCTCGAGTGTCGCGAGGATGGCGAGGACATCCTCATCACGTTGATTTGAATAATTTTTGAGAGATAAAAATTCTGGCTTTCCTCTTGTGATCGTCCCCGTCTTGTCGACGATAACCGTATCAACATTATAAAGTTTCTCAAGCGTTGCTGCGTCTTTTATAAGGATACCCTCGCGAGCACCCTTCCCCACTCCCACAATAATCGCGGTAGGGGTAGCGAGCCCAAGAGCGCATGGGCAAGAAATCACAAGGACTCCCACAAACGCAGTCAGACCATACGAAAGCGCACGAGAGAAACCAAACGTGTTCGCAAAAAACAAAACCCAGACAGCGAGCGAAAGGAGTGCGACGACAAGCACTGAGGGAACAAAGATTGCAGAAATCTTGTCGGCGAGAGACTGAATCGGCGCTCGGCTCCCCTGCGCGTTTTCAACCATTTTAATAATGTGAGCAAGAACTGTTTCGGCACCAACCTTGGTAACGCTAAACACAAACGCGCCACTTGTGTTTATGGTCCCCGCCACGACGCGATCACCAACCCTTTTTTCGACAGGCATCGATTCTCCCGTGATCATCGACTCATCAACAAACGAGGAGCCCTCGGTGAGGACCCCATCTACGGGGATGCGCGAGCCGGGTTTTACCGCAACGAGGTCTCCGTGCTTAACCAAAAAAACAGAAACTTCCGCCGCAACCCCGTCACGAATTATGAGTGCCGTCTTTGCTTGGAGATTTAATAATTTTTCAATCGCGTCTCCCATGTGGAGTTTCGAGCGGGCTTCGAGATATTTTCCGAGCGCGACAAACGTAATCACAATAATCGTGACATCATAATAAGTATGACTTGCTCCTATGTAGCGCTGTAATGATTCTCCCCAAAATGTAACGACGATACTATAGAGATAAGCGACCGAGGTCCCCATCCCTACAAGCGTGTCCATCGTCGCGTGGCCATGACGAACAAAACGATAAAAACCAACGAGGTATGGCTTCCCCACCACAAAAAGTATGTATGTCGCGATAAGCGGGAGCGCTTTATCAAAAACACCGAGAACTCCGTATGGCATCTCAGGGAAGATATTGAGCCCCACAACAATATCCCAAACCATTGCGACGATACTCAACGTTGCAAGAGGAAGAGCGACGAGGAGCGTGCGTTTCATCTGTGCGAGTTCAGAAAGTTTTTCTTGTTTTGATTGATTGATCCCGGTATGCAAAGAGTGGTCTTCTGCCGCAAGGGTGTAACCGAGTGGCTCAAGATGGTGAGAAAATGTTTCAAAGTTTGTTTGAGTAGGATCAAAAGAGACACGCAGTGATTCATTGCCGTAGTTGGCCTCCGCTGTGTGCACCCCTTCTGTTTTCTTTAATGTTTTTTCAATAGTCCCCGCGCACCCCGCGCAACGCATTCCTTTGATTTTGTATGTTTGAGTATTTTGAATAGGCACAAGCGTCATCCCGCACAACGGGCAAACCCCAGGGACATCACGCACGATTTCGGGATGCATCGGACAAACATATTGTGTCTTTGCCATGCATATATAATACCACGCGCAAAACAAAAAGCGCGGGCCCCAGGAGGGCTCGCGCTTGTATTACTTACGAATCATCACGATCTGGATGTCTTCTTTGAGATTTTGCCAGAGCGGAAGGAACTTGTTGTCAAAAGACGTTCCATTCCACGTAGCAGCAATCACATGAGGGGTAGAGCCGATCATCACCGTCGTACCCGCGAAGACGTTTGCCTTTCCGCTCTTGAGAGTTTCAGGGACTTCTTCGAGGTGATCCATCAGATACATCAAGTGACGGACATCCGAGATGAAGTGATTCACACTGTTCTTCATTATCGAATCACGGGCAACCTTGATGAGTTTCCCCACACAATTCGCCCCCGTTCTCCAGGAAACAGCGTCGACTGAAACACGGTAGTAGATGACATCACTCAAGGGAGTGTTGAACAACCCTTCCGTGAGGGTATATCCACCCCAGTGTTCTTCTTCGGGCTTCAATTCAAAAGCCTTTGAATCCGAGAGTGTCTTCCCCATCATTCGCTCTACTTCAACCATATCACTGACAAGGCGAGAGTACCAGCCAAGCGGGGACGGCACCAACATGGGCACCGCAAGCATCTTGATCGGACAGTTGTGATAACAGAAACGAATCAAGCAATCGACATACTTATTGATTGCACGCAGCTGTTCCCTTCCCGAAGGAGAGGGGGCTGATTTTTCGAGGATGGGTTCGGGTTCGCTGGGTTGCCGAGAACCGGGCCCGATCATTGGGTATGCATTTTTGATCCGCGAGCCCGGAGGACGCGGAGCGAGAACAGATGTATCTTCAGGTGTGCTCATTTAAAAACCCTCCATTTCGTGTTTTTTGAAAGAACCAATATGGTTCATCTAAACAGGATGCTAACACACAATTATGAGATATGTCAAGATTCACCCCGCTTCGATAAAAAGAAAAAATGCGACACGGCCTAGGCCCTGTCGCATTAACGATTTCTTTCAATAATCACAAATTGCGCTACGTTCTCAAGTTTAGAGTCGAACGAGATCAACTCGACCTCGAAGGTACCATCTGAGAATTTAGCCACGGGGACATAGTGAGTATCCCCCACCGTGATTATGGTTCCCGCAAAGATATTTCCTTTGCCGTTTTTCATAATACGCGGGACTTCATCAAGGTGGTCCACGAGGTGCATCAAGTATCGCACGTCCGCAAAATGGTAGCACGAGTGACAACTGATCACCACGCGCTCCGCGGCATACACGAGCTTTTTGCAAAACATAGCACGCCCCTCGCCGTCGAGCTCCACAATCGAGACATCAGCCTCGTTGAGTGCGTAAAGGGAGTTGGTGCTTATGTCAGCCGAGAGTGTGTATTCTCCGTCGGTCGCACCGACGGAATCAGACACTGCGCCGTTTTCTTTTGCGATTTCTGCCGTTGCAAGATCATGATAAACCTTCGGCAAATAATCAAAAATGTGTGACAAATGCGAAGCATGCGGGACCAAACGCTTAACGAAAGCGCCAATGGAAGCAAACTCTTCTTCTTTCACAAGGCACACTCCCTTCTCTTGCTCTGCGTTGGTACGCGAAGGTGTCTTCACAGAGGAGGTTGCAAAACGCGGCAACACCTCACTCTGGAATTTTAAAAATCTTCCAGTGATGGTTGCGAGCATAATAATCTCCTCTCAATTTGTGCTTTGAATGAACGAAAACAGATTCGCCCTGACGAAGTCGCTTGTGCGGATTCTGTCAGGGTGGGTCTGTGTAGGCTGTCTATTACTAATGACGCACCGTCTCCAGAAACATTACGGCAAAATACAGCACACAACAAAAACACCCGGACTGTAAAGTCCGGGTGCGGGCTGGTTATATGTAGTGTTCAACAAGAATACCGGGAACAAGTTGCTGGCACTTGTCTGCCACAACACGTCGATGCGAAAAGCGGGAATCGCGTTCAACAGACAAAATGGTTACATTGGTGCGCAACGATATTTTTGCTATTTCTCGCAACGTCACGGGATTGTCACCAAGTTCTAGTTCCCAGGAAAATCGCTTTTCAAACTCCTCCCAAGCTACTCGTCGGCGATGAAACTGGCCGAGGAGCTCTTCGGATGGAGCAAGGTTCGAGAGATGCCGATTAAACAAATCTTTTTGGATTCTCGAGTCTGGGGTTACTCCGTCAGGATTGTTATGGCTCCGCATTATCGAAACGCGGAGACCATCGTCTTTTTCCTTTGGATCAAAAATACACTTCGTACGTAAGGCCATGTGGACCTCCTTTCCTCCGACAACCTACCAGAATTGCGCCCAAATAGCAATTTTATTTCCCTTCGCCTTTTGGTGTGTGCCCTAAAAGCGCTCGCGCAAGACGGATATGAAGAAATGACACATTGGGGCCGACTTTGTTTTTTATTGGAGAGAGGAGGAGTACTTTCCCCTCTTTCTGAAGTTCTTCAATCGCCTTCTCTATTTTCAAAAAATGCGGACGAGAAATTTCAAATTTCAAATACTCCATCGATGTGCGAGACTCTTCTTCTATAAGTTTTTCAATATGTGAAATAATAGTCTCCACGGTCATACCACGTGCCTCTGCAATTTCTGCGAGACTTTTTTTCTCGGCGATAAGGAGCTCAGTCTCTTTGTGAGTGGGAAGCTTCTTTTCTTTTTCTGGTGGCTTTGAACGCGCGAGAAATTCCTCCTGCTCACGCTTGAGCTCTTTGGGGTCAATCTTTTTCATACTCTCCCGCGCCTCACGCGAAAGCTCGCGGAAATCCGCATCAAGTTCCCGCACCTCGCTATGCACCTGAAGCGCATTTTCATTGATTCCTAAAATCGTGAGCCCCTCAAGCGTGCGCACACGAGAAAGCGCCACGTACCCCATCCCTGGCTCAAATGATTTCGAGAGATCAACCTCGACTGCATCAAGGCTCATCCCCTGACTCTTGTGCACGGTGATTGCCCACGCAAGACGAAGTGGGTATTGAAGAATCTCCGCTTTCACCTTGCCGTCCTCTTCAATCTTCCAAGATGCACGCGAAATGGTTATCGTCTTTCCATTTGCAGTCTGAATCACAGGGTCATCCATCTCTCCACACTCAACGACGACGCCGAGCGTGCCGTTCACATACCCTGCTTCAAAATTGTTTTTCACACACATCACACGCGCACCTGGTTTCAAGCGGAGAAATTCTGGGGCAAGACAAGACTTTTTGAGCGTTGCTGCGATTTTTTCATTACCACGCGTTGTCATTTCGTATTGAGTGACCTCACTATCAGGAATGCGATCGAGCTCGTCGTCATTCAAAGAATCCACATCAGCGTTGTGCGTAAAAAGTTTTGTTGAGGTAGTAAACTTTGGCGATCGCACATTGTGGCGCGATTTCAAATGCGCACGAGCCTGCGGAGAAACTTGCCCTGCGCGAATCTCGTTCAAGATTGAAATAGCCGCATCGTCCTGTTGACGATACTGTTCCGACAAATAACAAATAGTAAATCCAGCCTCCCTCCACGCATCACTCGCATACACAAAGCGCGCCTCGGGCTCTCCCATGCGCGCAATAGGCGGAAGTTGGAAAAAATCTCCCACCAAGATAACTTGCACACCACCAAACGGTTTCGATGAGTGCTTCATCGTTTTAAGCACATTGTTTACCAAATCAAGACGAAAATGGTGAAGCATCGACACCTCATCAATGATGAGCACTTTCACTTTTTCAAAACGCTTATGGAGATACCCCTTCTCAAGCATCGCCTCGAGGTCGTACGGCGAGAGATGCGCCGCCACACCAATCCCTGCCCACGAGTGAATAGTCACGCCGCCCATGTGCGTAGCCGCAATCCCTGTCGACGCAGTAATGCCGATATCGATATTGTGCTCGCGGAGATACGCAATGTAGCGATTGACGAGGTGCGTCTTCCCACTCCCTGCAGGCCCTGTCACAAAGACATTGCGTCCTGTTTTTAGTATTTCAAATGCTTCGTCTTGGGTCATAGTGAATAGAATATCGAATGTTGAATGTATTGTAGCACACCGAATCAGGTTTGACTTTTCACCCACCGTGAGGCAATATGACCCCAGCAATGTCCCCTGTTAATTCAGGCTTAAACAACCAAAGGAGAGCATAATGAAAGACACAATCTTGTATTTAGCGGCACCATTATTCGGGGCAGGTGAAAGACTTCACAACTTGTATCTCGAAAGATATCTCAAGGACTTGGGGTATCGTGTCGTTTTGCCTCAGCGCGATGCAAAAAAATTTATCGAAGCATTCCCCCGCACCGCACTCGAAAGAATCAAAGAACACTGCCGAAAATCAGCAGAGGAGAGCACTTACCTCTACGTGGGTTGCGTGGATGGTCCCGACGCTGACAGTGGCACGTGTGTCGAATACGGGTTGGCCCTCGCCGCAAAAGGCAAGGCTATCATTTATCGAACCGACATACGAACCGATGCAACTCGAGAGGTCGGGCTAAACGCCATGCTCACACTGAAAGGAACTACCTACATCCACTTTCCGTGTTACATCACCGAGCTCCATGAAGCCCAACCGTACTACCAGGAACTCGCTCAGAAAATCCACGAGACGGTCCAATCACTCTGATCAAAGCCATAAGCCCAAAGCTCGCATACTAGTATGCGAGCTTTTTTCTTTACTCAACGACAATATCAAACGATGTTGATGCGTCGTGTTCGGGGAGCCCTGAAGGGTTGTCCTTTTTCAAAATAATTTTTGCGGGCCCTGAGTATGCACCAGGGAGCGTGATGTCCACACTAAACGGCACGAGGTTTTCTGTCATCCAGTCTCCCTTTGCGGTTGCATAGGTCTGCACGAGGACTTCATCCCCTGCTCCTAAAATCGTCACAGGAAAACTCGCTTCAAAGAAATACGTCCCGCGCGCTTCACCTGAAATGCTGAAACTTTTTTTCACCGAAGCCCCTGGGAGAGGAGAAGAAACTTTGATGAGGTCAGACGAAGCATTTACATACGAAACAACATTAGTAACGAGATGAAACGTAATCGCGTAATCATTCTCGGTAATCCTTACACCGTTTTTGGGAAATGGCGTTGCGCTTGTAATCGAAATACTGCGCCCATCAAAAAAGTGTGCGGACTCGCCGAGGGTTATCGTTGTCGTCTCTTTGTTTGAAGCACTCGCGAGAGCAACCTCGACACGAAACGCTCCAGCCCACATACACTGCACCCCCTGCGGACAGCGGCTGTCTTCAGTAAGTTTTTTTACCGTGATACTGACATCCCCCGCTTGCCCTGTCTCGCTGATGCCGAGTACGAGGTCATTTGAGGTTGGGACTGATGAAGTGAGTACTGGTGGGCATTCTGCAAATTCGCAGTTTGGACCCGTGCGCCCCACAGCACTTCCATCAGGGCAAACCTTTGCCTCCATCGTGCACGCGACCGGCCCCTCTTTTGTCGTCCCTAACCCCACAAGGGTAATAACCGCGATCACGGCGACAATCAACACGAAGATAAAAATGTATAATTTTTTCATTTCATTATTATACCAAAAAAGTTTTACATTGACGCCATGAGGACACAGGCATATAGTTTAAAGAGGAGATACTTTCCTTTTCACATAAGGAGGTTCACATGGTTCCCTATCTTCTTGTGGTTCTTTTTGTGGTTGCAGGGCTCGCGATCTTTAGAAGAAAAATAGAGAGTGATTCATTTGGGCGCAAGGATGCTCGTCAAAGCAAACAGATGGTCCGTATATTTTTTTTCACAACAGGGACCATTATTGCTACCGCTTTTATCCTGGTAGTTGCGGGGCTGCTTTTGCAGACTGAAACTAACTTCTCTTTGTACGGACTCACGCTTCTCATTTCCGTACTCGGAAGCCTCCTCGTCAATGGAGGCCCCGAGATACACGAGGCGTGAATGAGAACTACCCAAGAGGGTCACGATATGTGGCCCTCTCTTTTATTGCGCCCCGACATGGACGCAAGTCATCAAAAAAACAAAGCATTTGCCTCGTGAAGCAAATGCTTTATTTTTTATCAACTAATTTATGAAAATTAGTTTGTAGTAAACAATGATGCGGTCGCTACTGCAATGTTTCCAATCGCGTCCATTGACTGGAGGAACAAATTGTATGTAGTGTTTGCAATCAAGCCAACAAGATTAAATGAGTGTGTTAATGCTGGCGTAGAAGTTCCGTTGAGCACTGTCGATGCAGTAGTGGTACCGTACGACAAGTTACTTGTTGCAAGTCTGTTCGTAACCCAAGATACGGTTGCGGTAGTACTTGCTACGTTAGAATTGGCGATGTTCGAAATAACGAGTGGTGTTGGCAAAGCTCCTGTACTGAAACTCTGCGCTGCTGATGTTGTCGCATTTCCTGCTACGTCAACTGACTTCACCATAAAGTAGTATGTTGTCCCTGGGAGAAGTGCGGCCAAATTAAATGAGTGGGCAGTCGCAAGAACTGTGCTCCCTGCATTGTTTGCTGTCGCAACAACAACCGGTGTGCTTGTGCTGTAGTATACATCTCCTGTAGCAAGCTCGTTGGTTGTCCAAGAGATTGTTGCAGACGATGTGGCAATCGCAGAAGAACCAAGAAGAGAAATTACAGGCGCTGCGATATCAGCAGGAGTTGTAGTTGCCTGAGGATTGCCATTATTTCCATGGTGCCCCTCATGGCCATTCTCCTTTTCTTCATGCAAAGATGACTCGTGTTCCTCATCATCCTCGTCTTCATCTTCCATTTCAATATGAACGTGCTGAACTTTTTGTTCAGATTTATGTGAACCATGCTCTCTATTTTGCTCTGATTTATGGTTATCCGCATAAACGAACGCAGGAGAAGCGATCGACAAACAAAGTAATGTTACTAAAAGTTTTTTCATGATTTTATTATCGTTATTAGAGAGTCTTGGCCCTATGAACAAAGCCCAGCCCCTTACCTATGAAGACGCATCTCATTGCCCTGTCTTACCTCCACAACAATAATTTTTTGTGTTGTAATTTTATTTAAGCACACTCACTAAAACGGGATAAATACGTTCGGTAATAATCGCATATCCTGCGTCATTGGGATGGATAGTATCTGCCATATATTCTGGATGACCAAAGAGTCCATCAAGCACATCATGCACGTACGCCGTGCGATACATATCACGAAGCTCCTCAAACTCCGTATCAAATTTGTCATTAAAAAGTCCACCGCGCACCCCAAGGAGAAGTACAACAGCGCCGCGCGATTGTATGTTCTGGATAAGTACCTCGAGATTTTTGCGCGTATCTGCGAGAGGGATTTTCTTCAAATGATCGTTACCCCCAAGAAGGAGGAGTACGACTTTGGGATTATACTTATCGAGATCAGCGATGCGGGCGATACCATCGGCGGTCGTATCCCCCGAGTGCCCGAGGTTTGCGATCGGCTGACCAATCTTTTTTGAAAGGAGCGAAACAAAATCATTCCCCGCAGTTGCCCCAACCCCCACAACGAGACTGTCACCAAAGGCAACAATATCCGTCCCGCGCGATGGATAATTCGTAATCTCGCTCGAACGTGAAAAATAAAATGCGCCAAGAATAAGGAGTGCAGCCACTGAGACAATGAGGATTATTGATTGAGTTCTCATGTTAATTTTTTACCTCCCACTCTTTAATACTTGCCGCCTCGCGCTCAAGGGGATGTGCGTTACGAATATAGCGCTCGTTCCCCTTTGGAACAACGGGGATGTGGTCCATTGTATAGATAGCATTCCCCAACTCCCACAAATCATTTTCGGCGACCACCCAATTCGTACCAAAGCGTCGCAAGTTCACTGGGCGAGAATATCCCACCATCGTCTTCTTGCCATTTGATGTCAAAAAATATTCATGATAGTACGAGAGCGCAAGTTCGCGAGGTGTACGATAAATAGGATCGCGGAAGCGAAGGACAGCGTGATTGGTTTTGCTTATTGCGCCCCAGTAACCATTTACTTTATAAAGCGCAATGATGTGATCATCATCTCCATGCGCAACCTTGAGACTCATGATGAGTGGCTTCTCGCCCTGAAGCCAAATGGCTACAGCGGCAAGCATCGCGCCCTCTATGCAGTGCGCTTTCTTTTCCAAAAGAACACGCGCAGGAGACATGCAAGTCTCGCCTTTGTCTTCATTATTCTGAGGGAGTTCGTCCAAAAAATCTTGAATCTTTTGCGGAGTATTCAACTGAGAAAGAATTTTTAAGTCGTCTTTCGTAAGCGGAGGCATAGCAATATTTTACCACATAGATTTTGATTTTTGAGGTGTTTGCGGTACTCTTTCCCTATGAATCAAGAATTATTGGCCAGCGCCACCAAAAACGTTACCGACGTCCTCACCCTCGCTATCGAGCACAGGGCGCCAGAGCGCGCACTTGTTGTCTACGATACGCGCCACGGGCTTACGGAGATAATGACCGCCGCATACCGCGCAGCACTTCCAGAGGCTCGCTTTATTGATTTCGACAAAGCAAGCAAAGAAGAGATTCTTGCTGCCTTCGACGAAATGAAGCCAAAGGATTTGGTGGTACTCATTCAGTCATCCAACTTCCTTCTCGATGCCTTTCGTATTCGTCTCCATCTCTTTAACAAAAATCTAAAAGTCATCGAGCACCTTCACCTTCATCGCAACACGGAAAAAGTGTGGGATGTGTACATCAATTCTATCGCGTATGATATCAATTGGTATCGCAACGTCGGACCCTGGATTAAATCCAAGCTCGACCCCGCAAAAGAACTTCGCATTGAAGGCGAAGATGCTGTACTTACCATAAGTGGGCCGCTCCTCCCCTCACTTCTCAATGTCGGCAACTATGTCGGCATGAAAAATGTCGGTGGCACATTCCCTATTGGCGAAGTCATCACCGAGTGCGTGGATTTCAAAGACGTAAACGGCACATGCAAACTCTTTGCATACGCAGACGACGACTTTGAAACAATGATTGTCGAGCCATTCCGTGTCGATATCAAAGAGAGCTTGGTGGTGGGGTGGGCGGACAATGCACCCGAGTCATTTGGAAGAATGGTCGCGCATGTAAAAGAATACGAGCGCCCCATTATTCGTGAGTTTGGTTTTGGCCTCAACCGCGCTGTCACCAAAGAGCGGTACCTTGAGGACATTACCGCATTCGAACGCCTCGTAGGCCTCCACCTCTCGCTCGGCGAGAAACACAGTATTTACAAGAAGGAAGGGATCGTGGCGCACAAATCAAAGTTCCACATCGACATATTCCTTGTCACCGACCGCATGCTCGTGGACGGTGTGCCGTTTTTCGAGAATGGGAAGTTTTTGATGCCCGAAGATTATAAATCTAATTTATTTAAATAATATGGACGAAGATGAAGATGATGTAGTTGTGACCAAGGATAGTAACGGCAACATTTTGAGCAAAGGCGACACCGTTATTGTTATTAAAGACTTAAAAATAAATGGAGGGAACTCTGTAATCAAAAGAGGTACTAAGGTAAAAAATATTACCCTTGAAGGCGACGGCGAGCACATCATGGGAAGTGGTGATGGTGTTAAGGGGGTTGTTCTCAAGGTTTGTTTCCTTAAGAAAGCGTAACGCACAATTTTAAAAAATCCCCCGCCTGTCGGCTGACAGGCGGGGGATTTTTTAATTACCGATTGCAATCATCACCGAAAAGACAACAATTGCGACAATAGAAGAAACAAACATTGTGCGTGCCCACTGTTTGTCACCCAGGGACCAGAGCCCTTTTGCGGCAAGTACGAGCCACGCGATACCAACAAGCGCCATAACTCCGAGATACCACTGCCCCACATACCCAAACACCGCAAGAGAAAATGTTGCCATAGCAAAAAGAGCGACAAAAAGAATCGTATACATCTTTGTTGTATGCATTCCTCTTTTCGCAGGAAGCACAGGTATCCCCGCCGCTACATAGTCTTCTACGCGATACGAAGAAATCGCAAGTGCATGCGGAATCTGCCACAACATCAAAATCAAAAAGAGGAGCCCTGCACCCAGATCCACTTCCCCGCGCACGGCAAGATACCCAACAACAGGAGGTACGGCCCCCGCGATACTTCCCGGGAGTGAAGCGAGGAGTGAGCGACGCTTGAGCCAGAGTGTGTATACAATCACATACACAAAAAGTCCACCAAGGGCGATGAAGGTCGTGAGGGTGTTTGTATACAAAAATAGCGCGAGCAAACCAAGAATCCCAAGGACCGTAGCATAAACAATCGCCACACGAGGAGTGATGAGCCCCTTCACGAGCACGCGATCTTTCGTGCGTTCCATCACGCTATCGATATCGCGATCAATATAATTATTAAACACACACCCCGACGCCATCACGAGAGATATCCCCAGAAGCGTCATCACGAAGAGCCCCCAATCAATATTCCCCTTTGAGGCAAGAGCAAACCCCGCAGCAACCGTAATAGCATTGCCAAAAATAATCCCTGGTTTAACGATTGAGAAATACGCTTTAATCAAATTCTTTTCACGCACACATTATCTATCAGCACTCGGAATATACCCCTCATTAGAATCAAACGGCGTCATGTTCATCGTGTTGTAGTTCAAGTTGTCCATAATCCAAATAGAGCCAATCACCAAGATAGCGACGACGAGGATAGTGTATGCAAACACGATGAGATTCCAGTAAGGTCTTGATTTCTTACTCAAGTGGAGGAAGAAAATAACCTGCACCAAAAACTGCACGAGCGCAAAGAGGAGCACTCCAAACATAAGCGTCTTACTTACCGCCATATGATTTACCACCATAAAATACGGAATGAGGGTCAGGATGATTGAGAGAGCGAACCCAATCACGTACGACACAATCGCGCGCTTGCCTCCTTCGTGTTGTTCATCAATTACTTTAAAATCGTTGGTCATAATAGTAGTACTAGATTGCGCCCATTAAATATACGAACGTAAAAATAAATATCCACACAATGTCGAGGAAGTGCCAGAAGAGTCCGAGGGTGGTTATCTTCCCGACCGTAGTCTCGGTGAGTCCGTGACGCAAAACCTGTACAAGGAGCCCGCCCATCCAGAGTACGCCCGCCGTCACATGGACACCGTGTGTCCCAACGAGAGTAAAGAACGAAGACAAGAACCCACTCACCTGCCATGAAGCCCCTTCCCCAAAAAGCTTCACAAACTCTGTCACCTCCATCACCAAAAAGGCAACGCCGAGGAACATCGTAAGCATCATCCAGAAAATCACGAGATCTTTGCGATTGTGATGATGTGCGTACACTGATGCGAGCCCGTAGGTAAACGTACTCGTAAGAAGGATGAGTGTCTCTGTGAGGACAAACGGCATACTAAAGAGTTCCCCTGCGCTTGGCCCACCAAAGACGTTGTTGTGGAGCACGGCATATGTAGCGAAGAGGCTTCCAAAGAGAAGTACATCGCTCATAATATAAATCCAGAAACCAAAGAGTGCTTTCGCCTCCTTGTTGTGACGTGCCTCCCAGCTTCCTTCTTTGTGATGCGTTAATGTTTGAGTAGTCATGATAGTTATTATGCGCGTGCGGCTTCTATTTTTGCGACCTCTTCCTTTGGCACAAAGTACTCTGTCTCATAATCAAACGAGCGAATCATCGCAAGTGTAATGATTGCGGCAAGACCGAGCGCAGCGAGCCACCAGATGTGCCATACCAAAGCGAAGCACATTACAAACGACACACCGCCGATATAAAATCCAATACCCGTACTCTTTGGCATGTGGATATCCTCGTAGTGCCCTGACTTAGGCTCGCTGCTTTCGCCATGCTTCATATCCCAAAATGCATGACGTCCGTGCACCGTAGGGATAGTAGCAAAGTTGTAAAAAGGTGGAGGTGATGACGTCGACCACTCGAGCGTTCTTCCCTCTCCCCATGCATCACCCGTCGTATCCATGTTGTGCTTGCGATCACGAACACTCACGATGAACTGCAAGATTTGAAGCACGACACCAACTGCGATAATGAGCACACCAACACCCGCCACAATGAGGAGAGGCTGCCAATCACTCGCCGCGTCAATGTGACTCAAGCGACGTGTCATACCCATAAGCCCGAGGATATAAAGAGGAATAAATGTTACAAAGAATCCGATAATCCAAGCCCAGAATGCCGCCTTGCCGAGCTTCTCATTGAGCTTAAACCCAAACGCCTTAGGGAACCAATACGTGATTCCTGCAAAGTAGCCAAACACCACACCGCCGATAATCGTATTGTGGAAGTGCGCGATAAGGAACAAACTATTGTGAAGCTGGAAGTCTGCAGCGGGCACCGAGAGGAGCACCCCGGTCATACCACCAATCGTAAAGGTAAAAATAAATCCAACGAGCCAGAGCATTGGCGACGCAAACGTAATGCGCCCACGGAACATCGTGAAGAGCCAGTTGAAGACTTTCACGCCTGTTGGGATTGCGATGATCATCGTCATAATACCAAAGAATGCGTTCACATTTGCTCCCGCACCCATCGTGAAGAAGTGATGCACCCAAACAACGAACGAAAGGAACGTAATCGCCATCACTGCCCAAATCATCGTCGTGTATCCAAAAAGTCTCTTACGAGCAAACGTCGAGACAACCTCAGAAAAAATACCGAATGCAGGGAGTACGAGGATGTACACCTCAGGGTGACCCCACGCCCAAATGAGGTTCACATACATCATCGCATTTCCACCAAAGTCCGCGGTGAAGAAATGCATTCCCATCATACGATCGAGCGAGAGCATCGCAAGGGATGCGGTGAAGATGGGGAACGTAATGATGACGAGCGCCATCGAGCCGAGCACGGTCCACACAAACACCGGCATTCTCATGAGGGTCATCCCTGGGCAACGCATCATAATGATTGTCGCGAAAAAGTTGATACCCGCGAGGAGGCTCGCTGCGCCAGAAAGCTGGAGCGCCCAAATATAATAGTCCACTCCAACACCAGGACTAAAGGTAATCCCTGAAAGTGGTGGGTACGAGAGCCAGCCCGTCGCCGCAAACTCCCCTATCACGAGTGAGACGTTCACCAGAGCCGCACCCGCAACGGTAAGCCAAAGGCTCAACGAGTTGAGAAATGGGTATGCAACATCACGCGCACCGATCTGAAGAGGAAGCACGACGTTTACCAAACCAACGAGGAGCGGCATCGCCACGAAGAAAATCATCGTCACGCCGTGCGCGGTAAAGATTTGATCATAGTGCTCGGGGGGCAAATACCCATACGAATCCCCCACAGAAAGAATCTGCTGTAGGCGCATCATCACGGCATCTGCAAACCCGCGGACAATCATCACAAACGCGAGGATGATGTACATAATACCGATCTTCTTGTGATCAACCGACGTGAGCCACTCGGTCCAGAGCCACTTCCAGCGTTTAAAATACGTAATGAGCGCGATTACCCCCACCGCAGAAATACCCATAAAGATACTTGCGGTGATGACGATGTGGTCCTGAGGAAGCGCTGCGGTTGTTAGATTTCCAAGCATATTATTTTAAATTACATTACCATTCCTGGCATTACAGGCATCGACGATGCGCCGTGTGATGGGTCTTCTGCTTTCTTTTGTAAATGTTCCCCTGCAGGCATCATAAACTTCATAATAATTTCACCGTAAAGATCCTTCGCGACTGACGAGTAGTAAGTGACGGGATTTTCTCTACTCTTCTGTGCGAGCTCGGCGTATTCTTCACTACTTAGTGAGACGGGCGACTGACGTACGAGATTGACCCACTGATCAAACTCTTCCTGTGATGTCGCGCGTGCGATAAACTTCATTCCCGAAAAACCAAATCCACTGTAGTTTGAAGACATACCACGGTAGTCCCCCGCCTCATCCGCGACGAGATGGAGCTTGGTGCTCATACCTGCCATTGCGTAGATTTGTCCCGCAAGCTGAGGAATCCAAAATGAGTTCATTGGCGCATCCGCAGTGATCTGGAAATTCACCGGCGTCCCCACGGGGAATTGCACAAGGTTTACCGAAGCGATGTTTTGCTCTGGGTAAATAAAGAGCCACTTCCAATCAAGTGCGACAGCCTGAATCGTAATCGGCTTTACACTTGAATCAAGTGGCTTGAAGGGGTCAAGCGTGTGACTACTCGTCCAGGTGATTGTGGCGAGGATGGTAATGATGATACCCGGGATGGTCCACCAAATAATTTCGAGCGTTTTATTTTCGTGCCAATCGGGGGTGTACTTTGCCTTCGTGTTCCCCGCGCGATAACGCCACGCAAACGTCGCCAACATAATAAAAACAGGGATGACCACAATGAGCATAAGCCCGATTGCGGTCATGATGAGATTCATCTCACTCGCAGCAATGCTTCCCTTGGGATTAAAGATCCCCATGTTGTGCGTACTGATATACGACCCCAAAAACGTACCGAGCCCGAGCACAAGCGCCGCCAAGAGCGGGATAAATACTTTTTTCATAATGTACAAATATTTTAACACACGAAAAGGAAATGCAATAGGAAATACGTGCAAAAACCAACACCCGCGATTCAGCCGAATCGCGGGCGCCGTTTCTCCTACTTTCTCCTACTTCCCCTCCTCCCCCTCCACCTTACAAGTAGAAACTCCAATGAATGTGTAGAGTGGGCAGAAACTTACGATACTTGTGAGCACAAACACTCCCGCGACGACGAGGAGCGCTACGCCGATTGTCCCCGAAATGATCCCAGTGTAGTACAAATATCCAACAAGCACCGCCACGAGCACCCTGATGATTCTATCCACATTCCCCATATTCTTTTTCATAATATTTTTAAAGTTATAAGTTAATGATTAATCCTTAACCTGCACCTTGTTCCACACTGTCCCAAGGACACACCCTGCGAGATATCCGAGTGCTGAAGTGATAGCAATGAGCGAAATTGACGCGAGCCCGTCAAAAGGCATCACGATCACTGGCATCGAAAACATATGCGCCCAGAAGATGAAATCAAGAAGTGGCTGTCCCCATCCAAGAAGAACAAAAATTGACCATACGACATGCACACCGCCCAACATAACCGCGAGCACGAGACCAAGCTTATTTGTATTTATTTCCATACGTAATACCCAAATGCATTAACTAGTAATACATTAATTATACTCCCTAAAACGAGAAAAGTCTGTGGCGATATCCACAGACTCTACTTTTCGTCTTTTTTGATTCCCCACTGCCAACGCGGGCTCTCCCCCTTTTGATAACAAACAATAAGGAAAATTATCGTCGCAACAACAAACGGCGCCGCAAGCATCATAAAAGCATCCAATGAAGTCGCCGCAGGCTCATCGGAAGTAGCAGCGAGGAACACAAGCACTAAGACAAATCCGATCGTCGCCATCCACCCCTCGCGCGTCGCAGGCGTCCAGCCCCAGCCATAGAGCTTTCTTTTAAACCAATACCCTTCGGGGTTATCCTTGAGATACGCGATATACTTTTCAAACATAGAATTTATTTAACAGTAACAAACGGGCGCATACGATTGAGCACATTATCCTTGAGGATGAAGTGGTGCCAGAGCGCAGCCGCGACGTGACCAATAGCAAGGAGCTCGAGTGTTGAAGCAAGGAAGCCATGAGCCTCTCCGAGGAATTCTCCAGAAGGAGACCCCACTGCCACAAGAGCAGGAAGTTTATAAAAACCAAAGAGGTTTACTTCAAGCCCCGCAGCCGAAGCTGCCATCCACCCACTAAGAGGAACGGCGACAAGAAGAATATAGAGCGCGTAATGCATCGCAACCGCGAGTGTCGTCTGAAGATTTGGGGTAAGCTCCTCTGCCTTTTCGACAGGGCGAAGATAGCGCATAAGGAAAAGGAGGACAGCGGGGATGAGGATGATTGCCCCAAAAGCAAAGTGAGTATTAAGAAAAACATCAGGGACAATAACTCCGCCATCCTCGACCTCAGGCATAAACTCTGAGTTTATAAACTGCATAACGACAAGCGCGACGACAGACCAATGAAGGAACTTCGAAATTGGATGATATTGTGTACTTTTCATAAGAGCAGTATAACAAATTTAAAAGCTCCACAAAATCCCCTACTTACTTTCGAGGTCGAGACACACAGAATTCATACAGTAGCGCTTGCCCGTCTTTGTCGGCCCATCATCAAAGAGATGCCCTAAGTGCGAGCCGCATCGCGCACAAAGGACCTCCGTACGCATCATTCCAACACTTGTGTCTGAGACGAGACGCACTGCCCCAGGGAGCGCTTCATCAAAACTCGGCCACCCCGTCCCCGAATCAAACTTTGCATCAGAAGAAAAAAGTGGATTACCACACGCAGCACAGCGATACACGCCGTCCTTATCGCTGTGCAAAAGTTTCCCTGAAAATGGCGCCTCGGTCCCCTTCTCGCGGAGCACGTGATACGCCTCAGGGGAAAGTTTCTCTCTCCACTCTTGATCTGTTGTTGGAAGATTATTGTTGTTCATGTTGTTTTAAAAGTTCCGCAAACTCCTTCTGCACTTTTTCAAGCTTTGGGTTAATCACGATTTCACAATACGGCTCATCCTTGTGACGTTCAAAATAATTTTTGTGATAGTCTTCCGCGGGATAAAACGCGACGGACGGCACCACCTCGGTCACAATAGCTCCGCCTGCTCTTGCTGAAACATCAAGCTCTTTAATAAACTGCTCCGCCTCTTCTTTTTGCGCGTCGTTCGTATAAAAAATCACCGAGCGATACTGCGTCCCCACATCATTCCCTTGTCTATTGAGCGTCGTTGCGTTGTGTGAGGCAAAAAATATCGTGAGAAGTGTGTGGTACGAAACGAGCGCCGGATCGTACTCAATGCGGATAACCTCAGCGTATCCCGTCGTTCCCGTCGACACTTGTTCGTAAGTAGGATTTTCAATCACTCCACCCGCATACCCGGGTGCAACCAACAACACTCCGCGAAACATTTTGAATACCGCTTCTGTGCACCAGAAACATCCACCACCCAAAATCGCTATTTCTGTTTTTGGATTATTCATACAGTAAGTTTACCGAGTATCGGACTTACTGTGAAGGAGTAGACCTCTTTACTAAAGCGATGCTGGGGAATCTACTTTAAATACCAAGCTTTAACCACTTCCTCTGCAGGCTTATTTCTAAATGTAGCATTTATAGACACTCGTGGTTTTACGTCCCCACCAAGAGCGTCGTCCCAGGGGAAATTCCCCACGTTTATCCTCGAGATATTTTGTGCCCCGAGAAGTGACTCAAAAACATCCTGAAAATTATCTGCCTGAGCGTCCAAATCAAGTTTAAGACCTTTCACTTTTTCATTCTTTGTGTCGAGGACTTCTACAGGGCCAAAATTGATTGCGTTTTCATAACTCGAAGGAGCAAAGAACACAGAGAGCTTGATCCCCTTCTGCCCCGCCTTGGCGTTCAACTCACTCACGAGGCTTTGGATTGCTTTTGTAATTTCTGACTTGTCCCCAATATTCTTTGTTTGAAACTTCGTAGGGAGATTATAGACACGGACCTCTTGGATATCAGCCAATTTGTAATAATCTAACTTACTCCAATCCTCATCTCTGTTGTTACCATCAAGCAACCCGTACAAATCAACCTCAACATAAATCTGCCCCTTGAATACAGTCCTCACTTCCTCAATGAGTTTCTTATAAAGAGTATTTGCAAGTTCTTCGTTCCCTGCAAAGTGTGGCGTCATAAATATAGGACTTACACTCATAATATCAACACCTGCAGCTTGATACTTTTTTGCCACCTCAATCATCCTCCCCTGCCACTTACTAAAATAGTCCTCGACCCACTCCTTGGTGTGTGCTTGATTAAAATCTTCAAAATCTTTTGCAACACTTCCCTCTATGTTCCCCGAGATTCCTTCGGTGATATATTTACCAATATTAACAAACGAGAGATTGTGCTTAATGCCGAGCTTGAGGCCTTTCGCATGAGCGGCAAGGACCAATTTATTCAAATCATTTTCGCTTATCGACTGGTCTCTAAAATCATTCCAAAAAGTTTCATCAGTAAACTTATAATTCAAACTCTTAAAATCAGCACCGTCGTCATAAATCGCGCGGTGAAAATCATGGACGTAAACCTCGCTCGCCCCAAGCTCTTTTACACGCTCAAACGAACTTTCAATATTTGCCTGAGTGGTTTCGACCATCCCCATGTTGTAGTTTCTTCCCCACGTATCGGACATATTTACCGATTTAATTTGAGAAAGCTTGGCAGTCTCAACAGTCCTACCATACACCTTTCTTTCAAAGTTGTTACTGCTACACCACGGAGGAGTAGGCCATGGGCCACGCGGTGGACACACATCAAAAGCAAACATCGCGACAATAATAGAGAGCGCGACGGCAAGCGCAATCAAAATATACTTGATGGCTCTTTTCATAAGAAAAGTATACCAAATCCCTCTACTACACGGTAGGCTTCTTCATGAGCGCGAGGACCGCAATGATCCCCCACACGACTTGGAGCGCGACCGCAGGCCACGCCTCCTGATGAAATACGTTTACACCCACACCGAGCGCACCGAGCAAATTCATCGCCTGATATGCTTTACTCCCCGCGTCTATCTTTTTGTATGAAATGAGGAAGTACGCGAGTACGATGAGGAACGAACCAACCCACCCTGCTGTTTGAATTAAAATTTCCATAAATATAATTATTCCTGATGTTCCGCACGCCAAGCTTCATTCACATCTGCCTCAGTGACGCAGCCGATATTTGAATCAATCTTTGGATCGTACTTTTTCTCTGCTTCAAACATTTTATCTGCTTCTTCTATAGTTGCGGCATTGCAGCGAAAAATGACTGCGCCATGCCCGGCTTCACTATTGTCGGTATACAAAAACTCAGGGAGTTTTTCTTGGGTTGGGTTATTGAATGGGTCTTCCATGATTGATTAAGTTGGAAATATTGTAACACGAAATCAAATCGTGTTACTTAATTAATAAATAAAAGGCGTGTGATGTAATATTTCTGAATTATATTTTTGAGTTATTTCGAGCGCAAGCTTGTGCGCCCCCCTGTGTAACGTGGGGGCATCTTTCAACATATGCAAAAATTTCTTGAATGTTCTTATTTCACCACTGTTTCCATATAGATAAAAGATGGGGACTGTTTTCCTCAACTTATCTGACAACCATAAATATGAAATACCATTTAAGTAGCCATCAATATATGCAACATCAAAATATGCCCGATTCTTAACTTTCATTTTTCTCAAAATCTCATAATTTTCAAGGGTCTTTATAATATTGCAAACGTGGGAATAATACCCTGTTTTTTGAAGTGCCAAAATTCTTTCATAAGCATGAATCATCCCATCCTGATAAGAAGTGCAGTATATTACTGAAGGAACCCGCTTATAATCAATTCGACTAACAAGATCGTGTGCTTCTCTGACCTCAAACAGCATTCTATGTACATCGTTAAACCTATTATCATCAATCATGTGCTTATTTTTAACAAGGTGTTCTTTTAAACACTTAACAAAATAGACACCGTCAGTATTAATAACTACCCCCTTAAATCCAGCTGGCGCACTATGCGGAGTTACAATATACGATCTTGGGATAATATTCCCCATCTCTTTTTTTAAAAAATTGTAAACTCTATTGAAGTCGGGGTCACTAAAAGAATACCCGATAAATAATGCGGTTTTAGTGCCAAGCATTAATTTCAATGAGCTTCCAATGATTCCTGAATTCAAATTACGATAAGCTTTTGAATAATCATTTTCTGTGGCAACGACTGAACCCATGTTGTTTATTGAGCCGTGAATTTTGAAAACTTTTCTTCCTGGCGTGTTCCAAAAAGCAAAATCTTGTGCATTTACCATGGGAGTAGCCCCGCACTCATCTTCAAAGATGGTATCCCAATTTGTTGTAACGATATTCTTAATTTCAAATATTGTCGATAATTCCCCATGAAATCTGCTAGCGTTTCTATATAATTCAGGAAATGCCTTCATGTAATCAAATCTTTCTTTAATCTTTTGCAAGAGACTTGCCTGACCATTGACTTCACAATATTTAGTCATTAATGATGGAAAACTAATATTCACATCTTCACCAATACCAAGCTCATTCTTTATTGTCTGATAAAATGAAACTGGAAAAACTACATCATTTTCTGTACTAATCCCTGCTCCGGCAAATAAAACCAAATTACCCTCAAGTAATGCTTTTATAAGAGCTTCTGGCATTTCGAAAGCCATATTATTTTTACAAAAAACACAATCGCAACCGCCTCCTCCATTTTGCGTTATTGTTTTTTTGTTTTTTGTCATGTCTTAATCAAAATATTGGCAAAATATGAGTTTATCTTTCTCTCTGGGATGCTTTAAGTTACTACAACCATACCACAAAACCACCCCTTTCGAAAGGGGTGGTTTTGTGGTATTCTATTCGATTTTCCTACCAACGACCTCCGCCATTCCCTGCACCATGCCCCACTCCTGTCCCCTGTTCTCGTGGAGTTGCGAGGATTTGAGCGAGCGAGTCTGCGCTGATGTACGTTGCGGTGTACGTCATCCCACGCGCTGCGAGTTGTGAGGTGAATGAGCGGATATGATTGCGTGAGCCACGGGTGAGGTTGCCGTAGACGAGCTTGATATCCTCATTGTCGGTCACGACGACGAGACGCTCCAAGTCTGAGATATCGAGGTCCTCAATGAGCGCACCCACGGTGAGCGCTTCTTCAATAGACACGAGACCCTTTGCCGTGAGATCGATGTAGAGCTTTTTCAAATCTGCGTTTACAAATACGCCCACCGTGTCATCGGTCACCAAGTCTGTGATGCTGTACTTCTCGAGGAGCGCGCGCATCGCTTCGGTGTGCGTGTTTTCACTCTGTGCGATATTTGCAAAGACTTGTACTCCCCACTTCTGATAGAGGGTCGTGTACACATCACGCGCGAGCTTTTCTTCTTCGCGCATATAGAGGAGGCCTGTCTTTTCATCTGCCGAGATATCCGACATCGGGAGCGCTGCGAGCTCGGGACGCACGGAGAGGAAATCCTCTTTAATAGGCGTCGTCATGTCTTCTGCACTCACCTTTGAGCGCACTTCGTTCTTCACAGGGTCACCACTAACCGCAAACGTACTGATAATAACCAGAGAAACCAAAACAAATGCAATACTAATTATTATTGTTTTCATATACCCTATTATACACCGCATAGGGTAAGAATATTTCAAAAGAAAAGCACTGGCGGAGCCACAATTTTAACACCATTGAAAAAGTAGCCCGTTTTTGCTACTATCCTTGAGTAGCAAATTGCGAGATCGTCTAATGGTAGGACGCAGCCCTCTGGAGGCTGTTATCTTGGTTCGAATCCAGGTCTCGCAGCCATACAAAAAGCCCGCCCTTTTACTTAAAAGGGCGGGCTTTTTGTATGGCTATTCTGCCATTGAAATATCGAGTACCTCCTGCACGTTCCAGCCATTCTTTTTGAGCCCAACGAGGGGTGAGAAAACATGGTCTTGGCTTTCGCCATATATCTTAAACGTCTGCTTGCTACTATTTACCACAACCACCATTTCAAACGTGTGGTCGTTGAGCTTCTTGAGCTTTACACTCTTCCCCTTCGCGCGAGCGTTGGCAATGATGACCCCGGGCGAGACTTCCACGCCCACCTTTTTATAAAGCTTGATGATCTCCATTGCCCCCTCTATGACTGTCGTATGCGGACCTCGCTGATTGATGTGTACCATACTTCCATATTCTATCACATCACCAGCAGCATCTATTGGGTCGGAAATAAGTAGTAATAATAGTGCGACCGCACTATTATTACTACTCCAAGGAAGGCCGGGCCTTCCTCAGTGGCATTCCTCGCTGGGGTGTATATTTCCTAAAAGCTAAAACCTTACACCCTAAACCTTCTTCATCACGTACATATCCTGACTAAAGCCACCGACACCAACAAACTCCACCGCTTCGTCTTTTGTAAGGATAAATTCATACGGAAGACAATTCCTACAGCCACCCTCTTTCGTCTCGTGATTGTACGCTCCTTCAGGACAAACAAATGCTTTCTCGTGCCCCTCGCGCTTTGCAGCATCGCGTGCTTCTTTCACTTTCACCGCAACCTCAAGCACTGCCATACGCGCAGATTCGATATCGGTCAATTCCTTTTCAACCATCTTGTCGCTCTCGAGATACCAATAGCTCGCCTTGGTCACCTTGCGCTTCTTGTGGAGTGCATCACAGAGGAGGAGGTAGATAGGAAGCTGGAGCGAACCATCAGTCTCCTCGTGCTTCCCTGTCTTGAAGTCGACGATATGAAGCGAATCAGTCTCGGGCAAATATTCGATCCAGTCCACGAGGCCATTCAAGATGATGTTGTGCTCCTCGCTCAAGTAGAAATTGCACGGCATCTTGTCCTGTGGAAGCTTGATATATTTATT
>JALNYL010000003.1 GCA_023229865.1 Minisyncoccota bacterium | reverse complement strand
CTCTGTTATCAATTCGACTACAACGCGTTGGCCGCAAGAATGACCCATCATTCCGCGTCATCGTTACAGATTCAAAGTTAAAGCCAAAGACTGGAAACTTCCTTGAAGTTCTCGGTTCGTATAACGCGCGTATGGGTAAGCCCGTTATTAACGTAGAGCGCGCAAAGCACTGGATGTCAGTAGGCGCAAAGGCATCAGGAACGGTGCACAACCTCCTCGTGGACCTCAAAGCGGTTTCAGGAAAGAAGATCAACGTTCTTGGTAAGAAGACTCCTATCATCAAGGAAGTTCCTGCAGAAGATCCAAAGGTAGCAGCCGCAGTTGAGACTCCCGCAGAGGCACCAGCAGAAGTTGTAGTAGAAGCTCCCGTAGCTGAAGTAGCAGCAGAAGCAGCACCAGAAGTTACGGCCTAACTAAATACTCAAAAATAAAACCCCTTCACTTGAAGGGGTTTTATTTTTGTTATATAAATATCGGGATGAAAAAGCGCATCGACATAACCCTCGTAGAAAAAGGTCTTGCACGCAGTCGCACACAAGCGGCCGAGCTTGTCCGCGCAAAAAAAGTAATTGCAGGCGGTACGATCGTCGAGAAGCCGAGCATGATTGTTGATGAAGTAATCCCTGTCGAGGTCACAGAGAAGCTCCCGTATGTCGGTCGTGGTGGACTCAAGCTCGCGCACGCACTCAAGCATTTCAATGTGAACGTCGCCGGGCTCACGGCGGTCGACATCGGCGCGTCGACCGGTGGCTTCACTGATTGCCTTCTTCAGAACGACGCAAAAAAAGTGTATGCAATAGATGTGGGGCATAGCCAGCTCGTGCCCGAGCTTTGTAATGACCCACGTGTAATCTCAATGGAGAGTACTGATATTCGTGAAGCGACACTCCCTGAGCTCGCAGATATTGCCGTTGTAGATGTTTCGTTTATTTCTCTTGCCAACATTTTTACACCAATGCGCGGACTTCTTAAAGAAGAGGGAAGCGCAATTGTGCTCATCAAGCCGCAGTTTGAGGTAGGTAAGGGCAACCTCGGCAAGGGTGGTGTGGTTAAAGACGAAGAAGCGCGTCAGAATGCAATAAAAAATGTCCTCGCAAAAGCTGACGAGATTGGCTTTTCTTGCCTCGGGATTACTGATTCGCCGATTTTGGGCGGAGAGGGCAACAAAGAGTATCTCGCATTTTTAAAGAAGAAGTTGTAAGTCGTCTATTTCGTTGAAACAAATGAGGGCGTCGTGATACAATAGAAGAGTAATGCCTCTCTCGTTTTTAACAAAATCAAAATCAAACAAACCACTCACGCTTCTTGTTGATATTGGCTCAGCGAGTGTTGGTGCCGCTCTGATAAGAATCGAAAAAGGCACAGCCCCTGTTGTCCTTGCGAGTGTTCGTGAAGATATTTCTTTTCAAGACGCACTTTCTGCGCAACGATTTCTTTTTGCGATGGGACGCACACTTGAAAATGTCCTCAAGAAACTCCAAGTGAGTAGCGTCGGGGCGCCAGGTGCTGTCTTCTGCACAATGTCTTCTCCGTGGTTTATTTTGAAGACGCGCAATTTGCACATCGAGCGCGATGTAGAGTTTGAAGTTACTCCAGAGACACTCGAAGGTTTTATCAATGAAGACGTCGAGCTTTTGAAAGTTGAACTCAAAGAGACGCTTCCTCCTCAGGACGTACATGTCATCGAAAAGAAAATCATTCAGATGAAGCTCAATGGTTATGAAATCAAAAATCCCTACAAGCAGCGTACTGATCGTATGGAGTTGGCTGCGACAGTCGGCGTCTCTTCAGAAAAGGTGATCAAAAGTATTGAGCACAAAATCCATAAATTCTTCCACGTAAAAGAGATTCATTTTGGCGCGTTCCCTGTGGCTGCGTTCAACACTATTCGTGATATGTATCCTACGGAGAAAAATTTTCTTTTTCTCGACATCACTGGTGAGGCTACGGATGTTTCGCGCGTAAGTGATGATCTTCTGGTGGGGACGATTTCTTTCCCGTACGGTAAAAACTTTTTTATCCGCGAGATTTCCGCACGCCTCCGTACGGTGCACGCAGAGGCGGCATCACTCTTTGCGATGTATCTCCGCGGTGAGCTCGACGAAGCGCGTCGCGCGCAGATTGCCGAAGTCGTCGCTTTTGTAGAAGGGAAGTGGCTTGCGCGTTTTGAAAAAGTTATTTCAACCCTCGCCAACAAACAGGCCCTCCCAGGTAAAATTTTCTTCACCACCGATGCCGATATCGAGCCTATTTTTTCAAAGCTTATTCTCAGTGCGAAGTCGGAACTTTTGATTGGGGCAGCGTTTGAGGTACAATATCTAGATCAGCTCATTGTTTCCAAATTTGTTGCGTTTGAAGCAGGGGTCGTGCGTGATCCCTTCATTGTGGTCGAAGCGCTTCTTGCAGAAAAATTAACCGAGCAACTTTCAAAATAAAATGAACGACATTATTCGAAAACAAATGAAAGACGTGATTGTCCCTCAAAACGACATCGTGCGCCGTCCTGTCATTGTCCCTGAGACAACACCTGCTCCAAAAGAGCGCAGTAGTGGTGGTAGTCGTATTGAATCAAACCCATTTTTTGAAAAGCCACGCCCAAAGAAAGTAGAACGCCCTATTTCTGGTGACACGGGTTCGGATGCTCGTTCTGGTTCAGGGGTGAAGGGTATTCTCTGGGCACTTCTTTTTACGATGCTTCTTGCGCTCGGTTTTGTTGTAGCAAATTTCTTTGCGACGGCAACGGTTGAGATTGTACCGATCACACGTCCTGCGACGATTGACGCGACTATCACCGTACCAAAAGAGGCAGTCGAGGGCGAGCTCGTTTTTAATACTGCGACCCTTACCGAAGAAAAGACAAAAGAAGTTCCTGCAACTATTGAGAAGAAGGTTCAGGTAAAAGCGTCAGGTAAGGTGGTGATTTTCAATGCATACAGTAGTGCGCCTCAGTCTCTCGTTATTAATACGCGCCTCGAATCTCCTGAACACAAGATTTTTCGTATCAATAAATCAGTTGTTGTTCCTGGGATGAAAGTTGTGGGCGGAAAAAATGTGCCCGGCTCAGTGGAGGTGACAGTATACTCCGACGTCGCGCCAAAGGATTACAATATTGGCACGACCAATTTTACTATCCCTGGTTTCAAGGGGGACCCCCGCTATTCCAAGATCACCGCAGCTTCAAAAGCTGATTCGCCTATTAGTGGCGGATTTTCAGGTGTCGTAAAAGTGCCATCTGACGAATCCATTATCGCTGCGCGCGAAGAGCTCAAGCAGGACCTCAAAAAGATTACCGCTGAAAAAGTGCGTACTCAGATTCCTGACGGCTCATCATTCTTCCCAGGAAGTATGGTCATCAAGTTTGAAGAAGTACCGCAGGAGTTTAGTGAAGCAGATACTTCAAATGTTTCGGTTCGCGCGACTGCGTCAGTATTTTTCTTCGATACAGAACTTTTGACGCGAAAGCTTGCCGAGGTCGCGCTTCCTGAGGACAAAGATAAATCACTCTCGATTCCCGAGATGTCTGCGCTCACCTTTGCTTTTGTAGATTCTGTCGACAGCATTATTCTCTCAGACCTCACAAAGCTCAAGTTCCATATCGGCGGGGAGGCTACCTTCGTGGGGAAAATAGATTCAGACAAAATCCGCACCGCGCTCGTCGGCAAGGAGAAGAAAGATTTTGCTACCATGATTACCAGCGAGACCAATGTATACAAAGCCGACGCCGTCATTCGCCCAATGTGGAAGACGATGTTCCCTGTAGACGCTTCAAAAATTACGGTTAAAATCCTGACGAAGTAATAGACCTTTGACGTCGGGTCAAAGTTTTGGTACTATAAGCACTCACAAATGGCAGAAATCGAAAAAGAGGAACTTACACAAGGAGAAGTCGTTGAAGCGCTACCAAGCGCCATGTTCCGTGTAGAGTTTGCAGATGGGAAAATCATCATTTGCTACTTGGCAGGGAAAATGAGACTTCACCGTATCAAGGTCCTTATCGGGGATAAGGTTATGGTAAAGCTCGATCCATATGGCGGAAAAGGCCGTATCATCAAGCGTCTATAGGGATTTTGGAGGGGGTTCTCGGGTGGGGTGATTAATAGGCAGAAATACACAGGACGAAAAAGGGGGAGGGCTTGCATTTAATTTAGAAATGCGATACAATGCCCTCACTGTTTTCGAAACGCTGCCGTATTTCTTATACATATAGAAATACGGCAATACCTAAACCAGTTTAAATATGAAAGTACGAGCATCAGTAAAGAAAATCTGCGTGAAATGCAAGACGGTCAAGCGTGGAGACCGTATTCGTGTTATCTGCGAAAACCCACGCCATAAGCAGCGCCAGGGTTAATAGATAAACTAATTTAAGATATAAGAATTATGCGTATCCTAGGAGTAACAATACCAGATGAAAAGAGATTGGAGGTAAGCCTTACGGCGGTGTACGGTATTGGCCGTCCACGCGCAAAGGAGCTTCTCGACATGGTCGGCATTGACCACGGCAAGCGTGCCAAGGATTTGACCCCCGATGACGAAGCGAAAATTCGTAAAGTTATCGAAGGACTCACCCTCGAAGGAGATCTCAAGCGTGAAATTTCAACAAACATCAAGCGTTTGAAAGAAATCAAAGCACACCGCGGAACACGTCATGCAAAGAAGCTTCCTGTTCGCGGACAGCGCACAAAGACAAACTCACGCACCGTACGCGGCAACAAGCGTACAACAATGGGTTCAGGACGTCGCAAGGCTGACAAGAAATAATAGATTACCAACAAGACCACAACTACTATGGGCAAAAAACGAATTATTAAAAAAGAAGGACAGAGCGTTGATCAGGGATTGGTATCTCGCGCTCTTGCACGTACCGCAAAGAAGAAGATTATTGAGGGTGTTCTTTACGTTCAATCAACATACAACAACACCAAGGTGCTTCTCGCGGACAAGGCTGGCAACGCGCTCGTGTGGTCATCTTCAGGTTCACTTGGTTTCAAGGGAGCAAAGAAGGGGACACCGTTTGCAGCCGCAAAGGTAGGTGAGCTTGTTGGAGAAAAGGCAGCAATGATTGGTATGAAATCAGTTGATGTTGTCGTAAAGGGCGTTGGAGCTGGTCGTGAGAGTTCGATTCGCGCCGTAAACTCAAAAGGTATTGATATTTCATCAATCCGCGACGTAACACCGGTTCCTCACAACGGACCAAAGCCAAAGAAGCCACGAAGAATTTAAACCATCAATTTATTAATTATCACATATGAGCAGAGTTACATGTAAAGTTTGTCGTCGTCTCGGGGAGACCATTTGCGGACGTGAGAAGTGCGCTTTTAAGAAGCGTCCGTACCCACCAGGAAAGTTGATTTCTGAAAAGAAGCATCGTTCAACCGTGACTGACTACGGCCGCCAGCTTCGTGAGAAGCAGAAGGTTCGCCACACTTACGGCGTGAGCGAAAAGCAGTTTTCAAATTACGTAAAGGAGTCATCGGGAAAGCAGGGAATCAATCCTGCAGAATATCTTTTCGAGGCTCTCGAGTCACGTTTGGACAATGCAGTATTCCGTGCTGGTTTTGTAACTTCACGCGCACTTGCTCGCCAGATCGTATCTCACGGTCACATCACCGTGAACGGTCGCCGCAGCAATATCGCGTCACGTCGCATGAAGGTTGGCGACGTAATCGCTGTTCGTCCAGGAAGTATGAACACGAAACTTTTTGAAGGTTTGAGTGAGCGTTTGAAAACTTTGACCGTGCCAACATGGTTCAAGATTGACGCTGAGAAGATTACTGCAACGTTCCAGGGCAAGCCAAAGCCGGGACAGACCGAGATGTCATTTAATCTCACGTCAGTTGTTGAGTTCTACAGCCGTTAATTCAGTATCCCGTTTGCTTTTATCAAAATAAGCTATAGTTTCGTCTAAATTTACACCACAATGCTCGACTACAACATTACATTGCCATCGAAGCCAAAAGTTCTCTCAGAGGACGGTTTTAAAGGAACTTACGAGATCGAAAGTCTTTACCCTGGGTACGGACACACACTCGGCAACTCACTTCGCCGCATTATCCTCTCATCACTTTTTGGTGCTGCGATCACAACCGTAAAGATTGAGGGCGCTCAGCATGAGTTCTCAACAATCGAGGGCGTGAAGGAAGATGTTATTACGATTCTTCTCAATTTGAAGAAGGCTCGTTTCAAGCTTTCAACTATGGAGTCACAGACCGTGACGCTCTCTGTGAAGGGAGCAAAAGATGTTACCGCGGGTGACATCAAGGTCTCAGGCCAGGTTGAGGTTTTGAACCCAGAGCAGCACATTGCGACCCTTACCGACAAGAACGCATCACTCAATATTGAGATCGTTGTTGCAAAGGGCTTCGGCTATGTTGCCAAGGAGATTCATCAGAAGGAGAAGGTAGACATTGGAACTATTGCACTTGATGCAATCTTCACACCGATTCGTCGCGTAAACTACGAAGTAGACAACATGCGCGTTGGTGATCGTACTGACTACAACCGTCTCCGCCTTACCGTAGAGACTGATGGTACTATCTCTCCTCGTCGTGCTCTCGAAGCATCGATTGAGATTATGATCAACCAGCTCAAGTCAGTTATCGGATTTGTAGAAAAGGCAGAGGTTGAGGCCATTGCTGAGGTTGAGGCCAAGGAGGAAGACAAGCCTGCAAAGAAGGACGCTGCAGACAACGACTTCTTGAAGACACGCGTTGAAAATCTTGACCTTTCGACACGTACCAACAATGCGCTTTCAAACGCAAACATTCGTACGATTGGAGGTCTTGCACGCAAGACTGAAGAGGACCTTTTGGAAATCGACGGTTTGGGCGACAAGGGAATCCAGGAAATCAAGCGCGCACTTGCCGCACACAGCATTACCCTCAAGGATTAATAATTTATTAGGTTTACATTTACTACTATGAAACATCACAAGTCGATTCGAAAATTTGGACGAGATCACGCAGGACGCATTGCGCTTCTTCGCTCACTCGCACTTTCTCTCATCAAAACTGAGCATATTGAGACTACCGAGGCTCGCGCCAAGGAGCTCCGCCCATTCGTTGAGAAGCTTGTGACTCGTGGTGGATTTGCAGATCTCGCATCTCGCCGTCTTATCATCTCACGCCTCGGTGGTGTGTCAGGTGAGGAGGGTGCAAAGAAGCTTATTGAGGAGATTGCACCTCGCTACAAGGAGCGTGCAGGTGGCTACACACGCATTATGAAGCTTCCACGTCGTCAGGGCGACGCATCGAAGATGGCCGTTATTGAATTCGTGAATTAGCAAATTCATGTCTTGGACATGACCAATACGCACTAAAATATTACTACTATGACATCACACAAAATTGACGCAAAAGGAAAATCTGTAGGACGTGTAGCCACTGAGGCTGCAATGATTCTTATGGGCAAGACTTCACCTGCATTCCAGAACAACTTGGTTGCGGATGTTGAGGTTGTGATTGAAAATGCTTCAAAGGCATCAATCGCGCCTTCAAAGATGAAGACTGTTCATCACAAGTTGTTCTCTGGTTTCCCTGGAGGACTCAAGGAGCGTACCGTTGCGTACACTATTGAGAAGAAGGGCTATAGTGATGTTTTCCTTCGCGCTATTTCACGTATGATCCCTCGCAACCGTTTGCATAAGGCTCGTATGAAGAATTTAAAAGTTACAGAATAATATGACGACAGATACAACAACAAAGGAAGAGGTAGCTGTAAAGGCACCAAAGGCAGTGAAGACAGGAGCTCGCTACATCGAGGCAGTTGGTCGTCGCAAGACTTCAACAGCGCGCGTTCGTATTACCGAGGGCACCAAGGAAGGTGTGACCGTAAACGACAAGACTGTTGCTGCATATTTCCCTACAGCAGAACTTCAAGCGATCATCAATGATGCAATCGAGAAGTCAAAGGTTCCTGGTAAGTTTACTGTGAGCGCAAAGGTTATCGGTGGCGGTATCCACTCACAGGCAGAAGCGATTCGTCATGGACTTGCACGCGCAATCGTGAAGTACGACGAAGAGACTCGTAAGCGTCTCAAGAAGCTCGGCTTCCTCAAGCGTGATCCTAGAATGAAGGAGAGACGTAAGTTCGGTTTGAAGAAAGCACGTAAGGCCCCTCAATGGTCTAAGCGTTAATCTCGAGCGACTACTTCGTTACGAAAAAAAGCGCCCTTGGTCGGAGTACTATATGTACACCTTCCGCGGGCGCTTTTTCCGTGCCTCGTATTCATCTCGAGATAAACCTTAGAGCGTAACATCCCAATATTTGAACGTTTGAAATCATTTCACAAAACCACCCATTTGGGTGGTTTTGTGTTATCATTGAATTTAATAATTATGGAAATCAATGATATCCAAGAACAAATACAGGAAAAGAAAAAATTACTAGCTGAAAACGCTGGTTTTCTTGGGCAGTTTATCTTGTTTGATAAAGAAAAAATTTCTGCTGAAATTGATACCCTAGAAAGTCAAAAGCAGTTTTTGTTGAATCAGGAACAGATAAAGAACTCAGAAAAGCAAGCAGATATTTCAAAAAAAGTAGGTTTTAGGTCTATTGTTGTTGCGCTGCTTACTGTGCTTGCTTCCGTCGGTGTTGCTGTTTGGGTGCCAGCCCACCAAAGAGGGATAAATGAGCGTGCGCAAATTGAAGCGGTATATAAAAATCTTATTACGAATCAAGATATATTTATTTCAAATTCAAACGAGAGAATGAATTTAATGGCAGGGGAAGGCATCTCCTCTCTTCCTGAATCTTATATTGAAGACAGTATAAGTGATGATGCAAGAAAAACACTTCAAAATACTTTTGGGTTAATCCAGTATAGATTTTTCTTGTATTACATCCAGCAAACAGCTTTACTGAACGAGGAAATTAAGCTAATGCGTGCCGATTACATCAACAAAGACACAAAGTCATTTGTTGGGCTAAATGCTACTAAAAAGTATTTAGCGACCATGGAGTATCTTACGCACGATGATGGGGGAAAAATTGATACAAAATTTGATTATCAAATGGACACTGAATGTCTTGTGAATTTTTTTGAAATTAATTTTTCGTTTTTGACAATTGATGGCAGGGGTAGAGCCCCTAAATGTCAAAGCGCATCGTTGAATCGAATTTTTAATCTGGGGTATCTTCCTGCGGACACCCCAGATTGGTTACGCCCCGAGCTTAAACGTGCTTTAAATGATAGAGAGGATGGTTTGGGAGACCATCTAATTAGTACTCAAAAATAAATGTAAACGGGGTCAGAATCCTTTCTTTTAATGTGTAATGGTGGGATAATATTAGGAATGAAAAAAACTGTTCTATTGTTTAGTATTATTGGACTTGCTGTTGGAATCTTAATTTATTCACCACAGGCTTATAATTTTTGCGTGGATGGAGGGCACTGCTGGGGTCTGTGGAAAGCATTAGATAATATAAATTCTTACTTCTTTATTTTTATTCCTCTGCTTTTTATTTCGTTAGTTACATATCCCTTAAGAGGTGAAATCTTTCATTTCTGGACTCGTTTTGTTCTTCTTGCTGTCCCGGCTTATTTCCTGATTGTTAGCATTCTTGTTGTTTTAGAAAAAAGCAATAGAGATATTTCGTTTATCGAGCCAATCTCGATGCTTCTTTCAGGTCTATTTTTCGTCACATCTATCATCCTTATTATTTCAAAATACATTACACTGCAGAAGTAAAAGCGGTCAGGTACCTTTTATTTTCAAACTCTATTGATAGAGACAAAATTACGAAAGAGCGGATTGTTTTCGATAATCCGCTCTTTCTTTTAATGTGCAATGGTGGGATAATATTAGGAATGAAAAAGTTGTTATTGCTATTAACTTCAATTTTTGTATTCCCACTGATCTCTTACTCAGCTCCTATTTTGTATAGTGGGGATATTCCAATGTACGGGCATCCAGGTTCAGAGTTATTTATTAGTAATATGGGTGTTTATCTTCTCTTTAACACTACACTTCTTCCGACACTTATTCTTTTTGTCGGAGCAGTTCTATTATTTGTGGATAAAAGAACTAAAATTAAATTTACCGAGAAATCATTGATTCAGTCTTCGTTAGCGGGGTTTACTCTTTTGCTTTGCTCAATTCCCTCGGCACTTTTCTTTTGGGATTATATTTTAAAAGATTACCTACTCCTTGGATTTGTCACCGTGTCCTTTGTTTTTAATGCTTATGTATTACTGGGGGTCTTGAGTATATTGTACAAGGAGCAGGCTGGTTGGATGTCGCGTTTCTTTTTGTATGTCGGATCTTTCGCAAGTGCCGTATTTTTCCTTTCAAATATTTATGTGGTGCCCCTGACGGCGATAATTTTGAATACTGGTGACTTTGTAGCACTATTAGTATCTGTCGGTGCCTCAACCATACAGTTTTTGTTCTTATTCCTTTGGTCTGCCGTGTTGGCTTTCAGGCGATTAACCCACAGAAGCATAATTAGTTGGAGGTTAATTATTGCAATTATAGTACTTGCGCTAAGCACACTAATAGCAACAGCATCTCCTTTGTTCGTTCCCTTGTCGGGGTACAGAATACTGCATTATCATGATGATCATACCGCCGTGAGATAGGGAGACAGGATCCTTTCTTTTAATGTGTAATGGTGGGATAATATTAGGAATGAAGAAAATATTATTAGTAGGCTTGTTCCTTCTGCTTCCGTTGGTTGCGATGAGTGCACCCTTCTTAGATCACAGGGATCCACTACTTGAGAAAACTATAGACCTGAAGTCGTGTGCTGTTGAAAAAAGTTATACCCCCCTTGCTCTCTTCGCTGTGGGGCTGGTGTCGCTATTTGTGTATAAAAAGAAACGTTTGAATCAAATTCTGTGGCATGAGGTTAGAGTGGCTAAGATGTTTGTATTAATAATATTAGGTATCGTGGTGTTTGTTTTGGGGAAATATCTGCTCTACCTTGCTTATATAATAAGCATCCCAACAAATTATATAAGCGATTTTGACCCTACTTGTGGGGCGGTCATTACTTGTGAAAATCTGAAACCTTGTCATGGTCGAAATGCAATATAAATCTTGGAAAAGCGGTCAGGTACCTTTGATTTTCAAACTCTATTGGTAAAGACAAAATTAAGAAAGAGTGGATTGTCGAAAACAATCCGCTCTTTCTTTTAATGTGTAATGGTGGGATAATGTTAGGAATGAAAAAAATCGTACTACTTACTGCCCTTGGAGCCTTTGTATATTCTTTCGTGTCCAGCTATCCTGTTGCTTTTGGGTTATGTAAAAATATTGCAGTCTGGTCAAGTGGTACAGAATATTGTAGAGATGGGAGTATTTTCTCTGAATCACTTGGTCAACTGGTGGGATTCTTGTCTCTATCTCTGTTGTTTCTTTCCCTTGTTACCTACTGGATGAAAGAACAAGTTTTTCGTGCATGGTGGAATTTTGCTCGCAAATGGGTTGTTATTATTATCGCCACAACATTCTTTTTTGAATATATGGGTGGGGGAGGTGGGTATCTAGGTATGGGTCAGGATTTCTTGTTTCTAGTTCTTGGAATATTTTATACGATAATGATTGTTGGATCTATTTTAAAAATAGAAAAAACGTATTTAAAAACTAAGTAAGATAGAATCAGATTCCTTTCTTTTGAAATTTACATCTCTAAAATTTTGTATATACTAGGGAACTACGGAAAATAGGGCGTGAAATACGGGTTATGGCCAAGCAATTTTTTGATTTTTTGGGTATATGGTAAGATAAGAATCCAATATGACAAACAACGAAAACGAAGAAAAAGATAAGAAAATAGGGGGTTTGGAGGCAGAAAACGACACACTTGACACAAAAGAAAACGCTGTGTATAGTGATGACCTCCAATACGAGGATGATGAAGAAATGGAGAATCCAGCACAGGCTTTGAAGAAGCTTCGCGAGAAGCTCAAGACCTGCGAGAAGGAGAAAAAGGACTATCTCGATGGGTGGCAGCGTATGCGCGCGGACTTCGCAAATGCCCGCAAAGAGGAGGAGACGAGACGTGGTGAGATGATCAAATTTGCATCAGAAGGACTCGTGGATGATCTCATTCCTGTCCTCGACTCATTCTCAATGGCCTTTGGCAACAAAGAGGCGTGGGAGAAGGTAGATGCCAACTGGCGCAAGGGGGTTGAATATATTTACGCTCAAATGTATTCTATTCTTGAATCGCGCGGACTCACGGAGATTGGCAAGGCAGGCGAGACGTTTGACCCCCATCTCCACGTTGCGATAGAGGAGATCCCGACGCCGTCTGAAAAAGAAGCAAATACTATTTCAGAAGTTGTTCAAAAGGGATATCGTTTACACAATAAAGTAATCCGCCCCGCAAAAGTAAAAGCGTTTGGGCATCCAACAGAGTAGAAGATATTTAGAACAAAGAAGAAAGTCGAATCATTTAATAGTCTCATTAATTGTAATCACAAAATATTATGGCAAAAATTTTAGGAATTGACTTGGGTACAACAAACAGCGCGGTTGCTATCATTGAGGGTGGCGAGCCACGTATCGTAGAAAATATTGAAGGCGCACGCACGACACCATCGATTGTTGCAGTTTCAAAAAGTGGTGAACGATTGGTGGGGCTCCTCGCAAAGCGTCAGGCGGTAACCAATCCTCAGAACACACTTTACGGCATCAAGCGTATGATCGGACATACCTTCGAGGACGAGGGTGTTCAGCGTGATATGAAGACCGTACCGTTTGCTATGGAAAAGTCAGCAACTGGTGGCGTGCAGGTAAAGATGGGCGACAAGCAGTATCGTCCTGAAGAGATCTCAGCGATGGTCCTCCAGAAGCTCAAGGCAGATGCAGAAGCAAAGCTTGGCGAGAAGATCACTGAGGTGGTTATTACCGTGCCAGCATATTTCAACGACTCACAGCGCCAGGCGACAAAGGACGCAGGAACTATCGCAGGATTTGATGTGAAGCGTATCATCAACGAGCCTACCGCAGCAGCGCTCGCATATGGTTTTAATAAAAAGAAGGATGAGAAGATTGTGGTCTACGACTTTGGTGGTGGTACCTTCGACGTATCAGTACTTGAGGTTGGTGGCGATGTGATCGAAGTGAAGTCGACCGACGGCGATGTGCACATGGGTGGAGAAGATATCGACCAGAAGATCATTGGCTACATTGCGAGTGAGTTCAAAAAGGAGTCAGGTATTGATGTTTCAACCGATGTGATGGCACTTCAGCGTCTCAAGGAGGCCGCAGAGAAGGCAAAGCATGAGCTCTCAACCACAACAGAAGCGGAAATCAACATTCCATTTATTACTTCAGGCTCAGATGGTCCAAAGCACCTTCTCATGAAGATTTCTCGCGCAACACTCGAGGATCTCGCTCGTGAATACATTGAGAAGTCAATTGAGATTACCAAGCGTGCTCTCGCCGCATCTCCATTCAAGAAGGAGGACATCAATGAGATCATCATGGTTGGTGGACAGACTCGTATGCCCGCTATTGTAAACGCCGTGAAGGAGCTCTTTGGTAAGGAGCCAAATCGTTCAATCAACCCAGACGAAGTGGTTGCTATCGGTGCTGCTATTCAGGCAGGTATTCTCCAGGGCGACGTGAAGGATGTTTTGCTTCTCGATGTTATTCCACTTTCACTCGGTATCGAGACATTTGGAAGTGTTGCAACAAAGCTCATTGAGAAGAACACCACGATCCCTGCATCACGTTCACAAGTATTCTCGACAGCAGCGGACAACCAGACCTCAGTAGAGATCCACGTTGTACAAGGTGAGCGCCCAATGGCCGCTGACAACAAGTCACTTGGTCGTTTCATCCTCGATGGTATTCCACCATCACCACGCGGTATTCCTCAGGTTGAGGTATCGTTTGATGTGGATGCCAACGGTATTCTCCAGGTGAAGGCAAAGGAGAAGACCACGGGCAAGGAGCAATCAATCCGTATCGAAGCAAGCTCAGGACTTTCAAAGGACGACATCGCTCGTATGCAGAAAGAAGCCGAGATGAATGCTGAAGAAGATGCTCTCAAGCACGCTGCCGTAGAGACCAAGAACAATCTTGAGCAGATGGTTTACACTGCAGAGAAAGCACTTCGTGACAACGGTGACAAAGTTTCTGCTGATCTTAAGACTGCCGTAGAGGGCAAGATTGCTGCAGCAAAGACTGCAAGCGCAGGGACCGATGCAGAAGCGATGAAGAAGGCATCACAGGAACTCTCAGATGAACTCTCGAAGATTGGTGAAGAAATGATGAAGCAGTCAGAGAGCGCACAGGCAGCGGGAGCGCAGGGAGCAGGTGAGAACCCAGCAGGCGCAGAAGGCACCGTGCATGACGCAGAGTACAAGGAAGGGGAGAATAAGTAATAAGTGAAAAGTAAAAAGTAAAAAGTGAAAGGGCGCAAAGGACTCCGTCCTTTGCGCCCTTTCTGGTATACTCAATAACACATGTCACAAAAAGATTATTACAAAACACTTGGCGTTGAAAAAAACGCATCTCAGGACGAAATCAAAAAAGCGTTCCGTAAACTCGCGCACCAACATCACCCCGACAAAGGCGGTGATGCCGAGAAATTCAAAGAGGCGAGTGAGGCATACGCCATTCTCTCTGACGAGAAGAAGCGTCAACAGTACGACGCTTACGGAAGCGCGGGGCCCAATCAGGGCTTTGGCGGGCAGGGAGGTTTTGATGCTTCTGGCTTCGGTGGTTTTCAGGGCGGCTTCGGCGGACAAGGTTTTGAAGGTGTTGACCTCAATGATATCTTTGGCGATTTCTTTGGAGGTGGTGGACGTCGTCAGCAAGCGCGTCGCGGTCGCGATGTTGCCGTTGATCTCGAGATATCATTTTCAGAGGCAGTCTTTGGTGTAGAAGAAAAAGTTCGCATTACAAAAACAGCGCAGTGTGATACTTGTAACGGCAGTGGCGCAAAGCCAAACACAAAGACGAAAGAGTGTTCGCAGTGTAAGGGCAAGGGTCGTACTCAGGAAACTGTCCGCACTATCCTTGGCTCATTCGCACAAGAGCGTGAGTGTGCTACTTGTTTCGGCGCAGGTAAGGTGCCCGAAGAAAAATGTTCGACCTGTAAGGGCGCGGGCGTTATCCGCAAGCAAGAAGAAATCACTATTCGTGTCCCAGCAGGAATCCAAAACGGTGAGCAAGTTCGTCTTACGGGAGCAGGGGAAGCTATTCAAAACGGCAAGCCAGGCGACCTCTATGTGCGCATCCATGTAGGCGCACACAAGGTTTTCAAACGTGAAGGCTACAGTCTTGTGATGACACTTCCCGTAAAACTCACCGATGCTATTTTGGGTGCAGAGTATTCAGTAGAGACCCTCGACGGCGAGATTAAACTCAAGATTCCAAAAGGTGTTTCTTCAGGCGAAGTCTTGCGCGTAAAAGAAAAAGGCGTACCCTACGATGGCAAGCGCCGTGGCGACCTCTTCATCAAGCTTGAAGTGAAAACCCCTGCGAAACTTTCTCGCACTGCAGAAAAACTCATCGAAGAACTCAAGAAAGAAGGCCTTTAAAATCGGCGTTAATTTACATTCGCTCAAAAATATGGTTAACTCTTTACGGAGTTAGAAGATAAGAAGTTGATTAATGTCAACTTCTTTTCATTTTTAAGCAGGTCTTTCAAAGGAGATTCAAGATGAAAAAGAATACCGTTTTGCTCACGGGCGTTACGGGACAAGTTGTTTCCGAGCTCGCCATGGTTTTGCAGAAGCATGACTATCGCATTCTCTATCTGATTCGCCCCTCTGGCGATGACGATGCGCAAGCACGTCTGGCGAAAATCTTGCCGGTGGTTCGCGAAGGGATGGATATCGCAATCGAAGGCGACATCACGCTGCCTATCGGTGGTTTTTCCGTCGAGGATGTTGCGAAGTGGTATGGCAAAGTCGACAAGATTCTGCACGCCGCAGCTGCGATCAGCTTCGAAGAGAAGGACGCCGACAGCGTGTGGAAGACCAATTTTGTCGGTACGCAAAACATGTTGGAGCTCGCTGATGCCCTTGGCGTCACGGACTTCCATTACATCAGCACTGCGTACATCTCGGGGACATCCGAAATCTTTCGCGAGACTGATCTCGACGTGGGGCAAGAGTTTTTCAACCCCTACGAGCGCTCCAAGATCGCCGCCGAGAAACTCGTGCACGCTTGGCCGAGTATTAATTTCACTATCTCGCGTTTGCCTATCGTTCTCGGTAGCTCTACTGATGGCGAGGTCCTGACCTTTCACAGCTACTATGGCTTCTTCATTCCGTTCTGGCGCATGCTCAAGAGCTGGCGTCGGCGCTGGGATGCAGACCAGGGGGACTGTGCGAGCAAGGGTGTGACATTCGATGAACACGGCGTGATGAATATCCCGCTTTTCATCGATTGCTCCGAAACGTCGGTTCTCAACATGGTTTGCGTCGATTGGGTCGCTCTCGTTTTGTCCCAGCTCCTTTCGTTGCCGAGTTCTGATCGGACGTATCATCTTGTCGATCAAAACCCTATGCGGGTCAAGGAGGTCATCGAAGTCTCTCTCGCGCATATGCGCATTGCGGGGGTCATGTATGGCCCTGCGGACAATTCCAAACTGACGCCATTCTTGGCGAAGATTCAGGGCGGGGTCACGGAGAACATCAGGATCTACCAACCGTATGTGAAGCACGGCACCATCTTTAAGTGCGATAATTTGGTCAATGCGCTGGGGGATAACTACCCCAAGCATCCCAAGGTCGATGAGAAGATGCTCTGCATGATGCTCGACTACGCGATGTCTGTGGATTTCGGAAAAAAATAATCGTTCGTTCTTTACAAGCAGTACTTAGGTACTGCTTGTTTTTCTTTTTGGCTGAAAAATACTATGACATAAACGATATCTCGCTTATAATATATGTCATGACTATTTATAGTTTGTCAGGACTTCTTATTGCTGTCACGAGTGGTTTGATGGCGGGGCTCATGTTGTTCATTGGCAAGAATAAGCTTCATCGTCTCTGGTCCTTTTTTTGTTTTTGCGTATTTCTCTTTGGGCTCGGTATCTACTTCGTTGGCGGGGCCTTAACACCCGACGTTGCGGCTCTGTGGTGGAAGATTGGGCACATTGGAGCAATCTTGATTCCTGTAGTTTTTTTGCACTTTGTATATGAATTTTTAGGGAAAGAAAAAACAAAAGTTCTCGTGATTTTTTATGTACTCGCTGGTCTTCTCTTGATCGCGGACTTTACTGACGGACTTTTCATCGACAATATGCGCTTCGTGTTTGGGGAGTTTTACTTCGACTCTCCTCCGGGTCTTTTTTACCCATTATATACGACAATGTTTTTTGTTCTGACGGCGTACAGTCATTACCTTCTATGGGAGGGATTCAAAGAAAGCAAAGATAGATTTATTAAAGATAAAATCAAATTTTTCTTCTTTGGGATGGGCGTGAGTTTCGCTGGTGGCGCGTTCAACTTTTTGCCAGTATATGGGATTGATATTTATCCATACATGAACATGACGGTGTTCCTCTACCCGCTCATTATTTCCTACGCGATTGTTAAGCATCAACTTTTTGATATCAAGCTCATCCTTGTCGAGATGGCAGTCCTTCTCCTCAATCTCTTTTTGTTCCTCAATATTTTTACTTCAAGTAGAAGCATCGACCTCGTCCTCAATATCCTCGTGTTCTTGTTTATGATTGAATTCAGCTTTGTTTTGATGCGTGGCATCTACAAAGACATCCAGGACCGCGAAAAGATTGAAGGTCTCGTGGCGGAGATGGAGGTCGCAAATGAACGTTTGCGCAAAATGGAAGAGCAAAAGACAGAATTCGTATCTATCGCTTCACATCAGCTTCGCACACCCCTTACGATAATAAAAGGATACACTTCGATGTTGCTTGAAGGGACGTTTGGCACGCTTGTCCCTGTCACTCGCGGCGCAGTAGAAAAGCTTTATGATTCAAACATGAAATTAGTAGAGCTCGTAGAAGATTTGCTTACCATCTCGCGCATCGAGCAGGGGAGAGGGGCGCTTAATTTTGAAACAACAAATTTTAAAGATTTTGTTCAGAGTATTTTTGCAGAAGCAAAGTCGCGTATTCAGGCGGCAAAAATTGATTTCGTTTTCGATGCGCAGGTCCCCAACAATTTTTTCATTGCCATTGATCAGAAAAAATTTAAACAGGTAGTGCGCCACATTCTTGAAAATGCGCTCAAGTATACGCCTCCGCATGGTTCTGTTCATGTGTTTATTATGAATGACACTGTTGGGCACAAGATACGTCTCATTGTTTCTGATACGGGCGCGGGGATGACCTCTTCTCAAATCGAAGCATTCTCTAAACAGTCTCAGCATGAGGGAGTGCGTCATTCTGGGATGGATCAAGGTATTGACTCTGAGAGATCAAGTGCGGGGACTCCTGGCCTCGGGCTTTACATTGCACGCGAAATCATCGAGGCTCATCACGGGATGCTTTATCTTGAGTCAGCTGGAGTAAATAGTGGTGTCACGGTCGTGGTTGAGATTCCTCAAAACCACAAGGCAAGCACCCCTGCCGTCTAGAGGTTTTAATCTCCGTAGAGTATACTTTCATTATGCCCGTCTCTTTCTTTGAACTCATCAATAATGTCTCTGTCGACGGCTGGATCGTCGTGGGCGCGAGCCTCTTCTCGCTTCTTCTTGCGTGGATTATTTTTTGGCAAGACACCAAGAAACGTAGCAGTATTTTTTTTCTTGCACTTGCAGTAATGACGGTGGTATGGGGAGCTTCGTACGCATTTTTTGAGGGAAGTATCGGGACCCCCCTTGCACAGATGGGGGTAACGGCGCTTTATGCTTCCGCCGCCGCCGTTCCCGTCTTTCTTTTTCTGTTCCTGTATGTATTTTCATTTGAGCAAAAAAAGATTCACCCAGTTTTCATCGCTTTATTCTTTGCCCCATACTTGCTTATCACATGGGTTCTCCTTACCTCTCCTCAAGTTATTGTAACGAGTGCCCCTATTTCTTCTAATTTATCGCACAAAATAATTTTCGGGGAATTGTTTTGGGTTTACGCGTTGTATATCATTGCCTTTTTGATTGTGGCGCTCATTGTGATTGTGAAAAAATATCGCGAGAGCGCGGGGATTTTTAAGGTGGCGATGCGCGAGCTTGCTCTTGCTACGGCGGCGGCGTACGTGCTTGCTATTCTGACCTCGCTTCTCTCTCCGATATTTTTTGGAGGTAGCCACGATTTGTTTTGGGGCGGGCATGTGAGCGTTGCTCTGCTTATGTTTGCTTCTGCATTTATTATTACCAAGTACAATTTTTGGAACACAAAAGTGATTATGACCGAGCTGTTTATCTCGGGAATCGTCCTTATCCTCATTGCAGAAATATTTTTCGCGAGTTCGTTTGCAGATCTCTTGCTCAAGACTGCTATCACTGTCCTTGTGGTCGTCTCTGCCTCGTTTTTGGACGGAAGTGTAAAGCGCGAGATAGAGTCCAAGGAGAAAATCACGCGCCTTCTCTTTGATATTAATTTGATTTCACATCGCCTCAAAACTCTCGATAAGAAAAAATCAGATTTTCTTTCGGTCACTTCGCATCATTTGCGCGACCCACTCACGGTGGTGCGCGGGTACTCTTCCATGCTTCTCGAGGGATCGCTTGGTGAACTTTCTGCTTCTGCTCGTGAGGCAGTAGAAAAAATATTTGATTCAAGCGGACGTCTTCTTGCGATGATCTCTGACTTTCTTAATATTTCAAATATCGAGAGTGGGAATATGAAATATGTATTTAGGGATGTTGATGCAAAAAAGCTTGTGCTTGATTTGGCTGAAGAAATGAGGCCGACAGCGCTTCATCAGGATTTGATTTTTGATGTCATTATCGACGAGGGGATAGAGCAGGGGGTTTCTTTTGTTACGGTTGGGGATGAGGGTAAGCTTCGCCAGGTGGTCTCAAATCTTATTGATAATGCGATCAAGTATACCCCTAAGGGGGAGGTATCACTCCTTCTCTCAAAGAGCCCTGACAAAAAGAATATTCTTTTCAGTGTCTCTGATACGGGCATCGGGATGAGTGAAGAAACCAAAGAAAAGATTTTTAAGAAATTTAGTCGCGCGGAGGGGGTAAGCAAGGTGTACACCGAGGGTACAGGGCTTGGGCTTTATGTAGCCAAGGAGGTTATCAAAAAGCACGAAGGTCGCATCTGGGGCGAGTCAAAGGGGGAGGGGCATGGTTCGACGTTTTACGTGGAGCTCGATGCGAAGGTTGGAATATAGAATATTGAATAAGACATGGGCCGTTGTGCTTTGCACAACGGCCCATGTCTTTATGGGAAAAGCTTCCAGATTTCTTGAAACCTTTTGAAAACAGCCGATTTCTGGTAATATGGATGGATGCAAAAGACGCTACTTTCAGGGGTGAAACCCACCGGCATCGTACATTTGGGCAATTATTTTGGCGCTATGCGCCAGTTTGTGGACCGTCAGGATGACTACCGTCAGTTTATCTTTATTGCCAACTATCACGCCCTCACGAGCGTTTCTGACGGAGAGCTTTTGAAGAAACTCACCCTCGACCTCGCGATGGATTATCTCGCTATCGGTATCGACCCCAAGAAGACGACACTCTTCCTTCAGTCTGATGTGCCTGAGGTGACAGAGCTCGCGTGGATTTTCAATACACTCACGACGGTGCCATATCTTTCTCGCGCTCACGCATTCAAGGACGCAGAAGCAAAAAATCATGAAGTAAACGTCGGTCTCTTTGATTACCCAATTCTTATGGCGGCGGATATCTTGGTTTACAACGCTGATGTGGTCCCTGTCGGTCTTGATCAGAAGCAACACATCGAGATCGCGCGTGACACTGCGCAGAAATTTAACAACGCATTCGGTGAGACATTCAAAATGCCCGAGCCAATTATTCTCGAAAATGTGCAGACCGTGGTGGGTACCGATGGTCGCAAGATGAGCAAGAGTTACAACAACACCATTCCACTTTTTGGTACCGACGAGGAGATCAAAAAAGCAGTGATGAGTATTCCGACCGATTCAAAAGGTGTCGAGGAGCCCAAGGATCCTGCAACCTGTAAAGTGTTTGCACTCCACGAACTTTTCCCCGGAGAAGAACTCGAGGCACTCCGCGCACGCTATGAGAAGGGCGGTATTGGCTACAAAGAATCAAAAGATTTGCTCGTCGCAAAAATTATCGCATTCATTTCGCCAATGCGCACACGCCGTGAGGAAATCGCGCGCGACCCCGAGGCGGTGATGAGGATTTTGCGCGAGGGCGGGGAAGTGGCACGCGCTCAAGCACAAAAGATGATGATTGACGTGCGTGCAAAAGTTGGCCTAACGCTTAAATAATTATTATGGGACAGATGGAACAATTCGGTAGCGGGCAGCAAAATAATAACGAGATTCTTCAGATGACACGCAATCTTACGCAAATACAGCTTGCGTTTGAGGAAGATGAACCACTTCTCTCCTGGATTGAGAAGCACGCAAAGGATTTTGATGAGCTAACAAAACGAGACCCATTTATTCTTGAAGAACTAGCAGAAAAGGGGACACACGATGAAGCAATAGAGAGAGTTAAAAAAGAAATTTACCACTAACATCATGACACGAACATACATTAACGATTTGCAGAATAAGGTTGGAGAAGAAGTATCTATCTCGGGATGGATCGATGTTCGCCGTGATCAGGGTAAGATGGTTTTCCTTGATTTGCGTGACGTAAAAGGCAAGGTGCAGGCAGTGGTCCTCCCTATGCACACCGAGGCTCTCGAGGTTGCACAGCGTGTCCGCCCTGAGTGGGTGGTACGTGTATCCGCAAAGGTCAACAAGCGCCCCGAGCGCAATGTAAAGGCTGGTGTTCCCAATGGCGACATCGAGCTCGAGGTTCTCGGTATCGAAATATTAAATGAAGCAGAGACTCCTGTATTTGACGTATCGTCTGATGGTCACGAGATTGGTGAAGAGACACGTCTCAAGTATCGCTACCTCGACCTCCGTCGTCCACGTATGCAGCGCAATTTCCGCATGCGTCACGACGTACTCCTCCATCTCCGCAATTTTTATGCACAGCATGGATTTATGGAGATTGAAACTCCTTCGCTTACCAAGTCGACCCCTGAAGGTTCTCGTGACTACGTAGTCCCTTCACGTCTCGACCAGGGCAAGTTCTACGCACTCCCTCAGTCACCTCAGCAGTACAAGCAGCTTCTCATGGCTGCAGGTTTTGAGCGCTATGTGCAGGTGGCACGTTGTTTCCGTGATGAGGACACACGCGGTGACCGTCAGCCAGAGTTTACGCAGATCGATATGGAGATGAGTTTCGTCACCGAGGAGGACGTGATGCAGATCAACGAAGCGCTCATCATCGATATGGTGACCAAGCTTTATCCTGAGAAGCGCATTCAGCAGGTGCCTTTTCCACGCATTCCTTACAAAGAGGCGATGGAGAAATACGGCAACGACAAGCCAGATATTCGTGAAGACAAAGAAGATCCAAATCTTTTGGCGTTCGTTTGGGTTGTTGATTTCCCATTCTTTGAGAAGACGGACACGGGCGCATGGACATTTACCCACAATCCTTTCTCGGCTCCAAAGCCAGAGTTTATGCAGGATTTGATGGAGAAGAAAAATATCGAGGGTATCCTCGCTGCGCAGTACGATATGGCGCTCAACGGTTTCGAGATTGGTGGCGGTAGTATTCGTAATCATAATCCAGAAGCACTCAAGAAAGTTTTTGAGATTATGGGGCACTCACTCGAAGGTATTGAGAAAAACTTTGGACACATGCTCACCGCACTTGCGTCAGGCACACCTCCACACGGCGGTCTCGCATTCGGCTTTGATCGTTTGATGATGATTCTTCACAACGAGCCAAATATCCGCGAAGTGATTGCATTTGCAAAGACTGGTGAAGGCCGCGACCCAATGATGGAATCGCCTTCAGAGATTAGTCACGAGCAACTCCAGGAACTCGGCATCAACATCACGAAGAAGAAGTAATTCAACAAAATGAATCCTGACTATCAAGTAAAAACAGAAGTGTTTGAGGGGCCACTCGAGCTCCTGCTTGATCTTGTCGAAAAACGCAAACTCTTTATCAATGAGATTTCGCTTGCGCAGGTTGCGGATGATTACATCGCTCACTTGCGACAGTTTGAAAAGATGCCCGTTGATTTCGTTTCAAACTTCCTCATTGTTGCTTCGACGCTTATTCTCATCAAGTCGAAGTCACTTCTTCCTTCTCTCGATCTTACCCCCGAGGAGACGCAAGACATCAACGAACTCGAGCGACGTCTCAGAGAATATCAAAAGATTCGTGAGCTTTCTGTGCATGTGAAAGCGCGCTTTGGTGCCAAGGTTTCATTTCCTAAGGGTCAGACCCGCGAACGCGAGGCGGTATTTGCGCCAAGTGAGGAAATCACTCCGCAGAGCATCTTTGCCGCCATTCATGAAGTGATTGCACATTTCCCAAAGAAAGTTACGCTTCCTAAAGTGGTTGTCAAAAAAGTTGTCTCACTCGAGGAAATGATGGACCGCCTGACGACACGCATCACGAGCAAACTCAGGATGAGCTTCCGAGAATTCGCAGGAGTAGGGAAGGAGGAGAAGGTAAATGTGATCGTGAGCTTTCTCGCAATGCTCGAGCTTGTAAAGCAGGGCATGATTGCGGTGACTCAGGCGGAGAATAGCGATGATATCCAAATCGAAACAGGCGTCCTCGATACACCAAATTACGGCGCTCATAAAGGTGTGATATAATGACGAATATGGAACTTTCTCGACAAATCGAAGCACTACTTTTCTACAAAGGCGAGCCAGTCACCGTGGCTTTTTTGGCTAAATCCCTCGGCACCTCGGAGGAAAACGCGCGTCAGGGACTCGCGACACTTGAGCAGGAGCTTTCGGGTCGCGGCATCGTTTTGCAGCAAAACGGCGAAGAATATACGCTCGGCACCGCTCCTCAGATGGGACCTACGATCGAAGCTCTCCTTAAAGAAGAACTCACCAAGGAGCTCGGCAAGGCAGGTCTCGAGACACTCGCGACGGTGCTTTATCGTGGCCCCATCCTTCGCAGTGAGATCAACTATCTCCGTGGTGTGAACTCAAATTATATTTTGCGTAACCTCCTCATTCGTGGACTCATCGAAAAAGTAGATCAGGGTGGACGTAGTACTGCGTACAAACCAACATTCGAGCTCCTTTCGTATTTGGGGATTAGTCGCGTAGAAGATTTGCCAGGATACGAAGAGGCACAAAAATCTGTCGAAGAGTTTAAGGAGTCGAGCAAAGAGAGTGACGCTGAAATGGATGAACCAGAAGTCGCTCTAGAAGAATCGGAGACTGTAGTGGCGGAAGTCTCAGAAGAAGAGGGAACCGAAGTTGCAGACGACACAGAACATGTTAACGAAGCATCATAAAAATCATATCACCGTGAAGCAGGCGCGCGCGCTTGCGATTGTGCTCGGCGTCGGCCTCGCTATCACACTCCTCTTGCAGGGGTTTATTTCTTTTGTTATCGAAAAGCAGCCACTTCCTTCTTTCCCAAAACAAGAAAAAGAAAACATCGAGCGCGAAATAAATCCTTTCGAAAATATTTCACTTGAAGCACGCGCGGCGTATGTGGCTGATTTGAAAACTGGCGAAGTGCTCTATGCAAAAAATGAGAACGAAAAGCTTCCTCTCGCATCTATTACCAAGCTCATGACGACACTCGTCGCACGCGAGCGTATGTCGGGGAGTGTCGTGGTCACGCTCACAAAAGACGACTTGAAAGCAGAAGGGGACTCAGGTCTTCGCCCGGGAGAACGTTGGCGCCTCGATGACATCTTGAACGCAATGCTCCTTATTTCTTCAAACGACGCCGCACACGCTGTCGCAGGATTTGTGGGAGCCGATGGTCACCCTGAAAAGTTTCTCGATATGTCAGTTGCGCGTGCGCAGTTTGTGCAAATGATGAATGAAAAAGCCGTAGCGCTCGGGCTTGCAGAGATGCAGTTTTTCAACGAATCAGGTCTTGATGTGAGTGATACGCAAAATGGCGGCTATGGTTCTGCGCGTAATGTCGCCATGCTTTTCGAAGAGCTTTGGGGTAAATATCCCGAGGTTATTGAAGTGACTGCACACAAAGATGCTCGTATTTATTCGCAGGACAACATCGCACATATTCTTCCCAACACCAATGAAATCGTCGGGCACATCCCCGGACTCGTCGCTTCAAAGACGGGCTTCACAGAGCTCTCAGGAGGGAATCTCACTGTAATTTTTGACCGCGGTATCGGCGATCCCGTCGTCATTGTCGTCCTTGGCTCGGGCTACAAAGAGCGTTTTGATGACGTGCAAAAGCTCGTCAAAGCAGCCACAACCCCAACCCTCGCGCAGAAGTAATTAAAAGAACTTGTGACAAGAAAGGGTGGGATTGCCGTAGGGCAATCCCACCCTTTCTTTTAATTCTCAATAATGGGATAATATTTTCAGTTTGATTTATCCGCCCCAATAATAAAGTTTCCTACAAATTTTATGCAACAGAGTATCATCCGTTTTGTTGTGCGCGCAGCGTTTGCCAGTGTTTTACTGTTTGGTTTTAATTCACTCGCTTTTGCGCAGGTTGCACCACCTGATTTGCCTCAACCGTTTGTTATGGTAGGCACGACAGAGGGGGACGGAATACATTTTACTATTACGGATAGTCAATATCTCAATGTTACTCTCGACAGTTCTGAACAGATTAAATTAAAAATGGACTCAGTGCCAGAAATGGTAACTTTGATGGTTGAGCCGTCAGCCTCCTCCACTGCGACGTCGACCCAAGTCACTCTTTCTGGTTTTACTCCAGCAACAACGTACTACAAATACGAAGATAGTTATCATAACCTAGATCAGTTTATTACAGATGTAGACGGTAAATATTCTTACACTCAGGATTTGTCAAAATCTCACATAGTTTTCATTCAGCCTCGTCACTCAACGAAATTTATTAAGGACGATGCAATGGGCGGCGACTGTACTGCTATTGGTGTTTGGGATAATGCTACCAAGGTTTGTACGATGAACACCGACCTCACTGAAACTATTCAAATAGATAGCGATGGTGTGACCCTTGATGGTAATGGGCATACATTGACGGGGTACAATACGGGGAATGGTATATATCTCAACGGAAGAACGGGGGTTGCGATAAAGAATTTAAATATTGCAGGGTTTACATATGGAGTATACTTCAACTCCTCTGAGGGTAACATCCTCGAGGATAATATAGTTTCAGGTACTTCTAATTACGGAACTGGGATTAGCCTCACCTATTCCAATAGTAATAATATTATCGGTAACTCAGTATTATCAAACAGTTGGTCCTCTGGAATTAGTCTCTACTCTTCTAATAGTAATACTCTAACTGGTAATACTACTTCCTCGTCAAATGGAAATGTTGGGATGTACATTTTGTCCTCAAGTAATAACACACTAACCAACAACACAGTATCAGGCACTTTTTATTGTGGAATTATCCTCTCGTCTTCTGCTGGAAACACGCTGACCAGCAACACGGTATCAACATTATTGAATAATGATAATGGAATTCTCCTCTCATATTCTGATAATAATACCTTGAATAATAACTCTGTATTAGGGAATTCAAACGGAATCACTCTTGCTAATTCCAACAATAACACCCTGACCAATAATAATGTGTCAGGTAATTTTATGGGGTTCAGGCTCTACTCATCTAATAGCAACACCATAACCAGCAACACTGTATCAAATAATTTATATGCTGGAATCTTTGTCTATGGATGCGATAATAATATCATTACCAACAATAATGTGACAGGTAGTTCTGTCTACGGAATTTATCTCTCAAGCAATCCCTCTGCTAATCAAATATACAATAACAACTTTATTAACAACGTAACACAGGTTTATGTTGAAAATTACACAGTAAGTGATGTTTTTAATCTCGCGGCCCCAATTGGAGGCAATTATTGGAGTGATTTTGATACAACAGGAGAAGGATGCAGTGACGCAAGCAATGACGGCTTTTGTGACACTCCTTATGTTTTCAATGGCGGGCAAGATAATTTGCCATGGACAAAAAAGGATGGGTGGCTTGCGCCAGTGACTCCTGTAAAAAACATCAATGTCGCCATCGTCCTTGTGGAACCGTTGGACGTTGCGCATGGTGATTTTGTTCCCGAAAACAAACCTTGCAAGCTTGAAAAGTTTGCAACTACAACTTACGCCAGCTATGACAAGAATTATTACACCGACCTTGCGTACTGCATCAACGATTACTACAAAGAAGTATCGCACGGTTCTTTGAGTTTTACGTTTAAGGTATTTGATAAAGAAGGACAGTGGTATAAGACTACAAAAACTGAGGCATCATATGGTATTGGTGACCGCGAAGATGAATTTGTAAAGGATGCCGTCGCACTTTCAGTGCAGGATGTAAGTGCAAGCGGAAGTGTGTTTGACGTGGTGGCAGTTGTGCATGCTGGAGAGTCGGAACAGAGATCTCAAAACTTGAGTTTGATGAACACTCTATCTTGGACACCCTTTGGTCTTTTGTTTGGACAAGCTCCGTATAAATTAATTATTGCCGAACAAGACCCAGTGGGCTTCTGGGTACATGAATTGGCGCATAATGTTGGTGTTATTCTTGATCCTGCGGGTACAATGACCCCTGATTTATATAAAATGGGAAATGTTGGTCAATGGGACCTTATGGCTGCTGGTGAGTGGAATGGTGGAGCAAATAATGATGATGGCACCAATCCATCATATCTAAGTTCCTACACCCAAGAATTTCTTGGCTGGCTAAAAGAAGACGTTCATTCAAAAGCCGAATACGGCACGCATTGGATAAACTCTCTAGAAACAAGCAATTTTGGTGACACAATTTTCCGTTACAATTTGGAGGACAATATTGCCACAACAACACAGCAATACTACATCCTTGAAGCACGCAATAAGAATCTCTCAACGTGGGATTCCTCGCTTCCTGAGGATAAAGCCCTAGTGTTGTATCGCGTTGATGCAAGTGGATCTCCTGAGGAGTATGGATATGATAGCGAGTCGATCCGAAACCAAAAACGAAGAATAACAATTCCTGCAGGAACACTTGGAATAAACGATGGCATTCTTTCTCCAGCAGGAGAGGGGTATCTCGACCTTGACAACTGGGTACGTATTTCAGCAAATGAAGAAGAAAATGTTGACGGGAAGTACAAAATATTAGCTTCAATACAAGACATTTCTCCTGGTTCGTTCTTGAATAAAATGAAAGGCAGTATCCTTCGCCCGCAAAACGATTTGTACGACTCAATCCAAACAAATGTGGTGGGGGTGTCTCATAATTTTACTGCGGGGGCAATATTTACGACTAACTTAATAACATACTTTATAAAAGACACCGCTCCTACCCCCGTCTTTTTCTTGATACTAAGTTTAATTGCGCTTGTCCTTTATAAGAAGAAGGATTTAAAAAATAACACAAAACACAAAGTTTCTAAGTTCTTAGTGAAGCTTCTGTGGGTTACTACAGCTTTGGTTTGGCTTGTGTATCTTGTGTTCATTCTTCGCATTTTCCTTGGGGAAGTTCGATATATTCCTAAAGATTTTGACACAACTTGTGGAAGTTTTAGGACAAAAGAAAATCCAGATCCATGTAAAAATAAAAGAAATGTTGTTCCTGCTTCTTCTCTCTTTAATTCAATTTCCCCCGACCTCGACCTCCACGCAATCACCCCTGACGGCAAGCATGTTGGTGTGAACTATGTAACAGGGGAGTATGAGAATCAAATCTCTGGCTCAATAGTCTCGGGTGATAACCAAGGCATCCCTGAGTGGATCTATGTTCCCGAAGGTACTCAGGTAAAGTACTACGTCTCAGCACACGATAATGATGAGTTCTTGAAACAGAATCCACAAATCGCAAGCCAGATGGCGACAACCACTGATTCATATTCTCTCTACGCTCGTACTATTGACCCTGCTGTAGGAATTTTCACATCTCCAATTCTCGAGAATCAAACCATTGCTCCAACAGAAGAAAAGACGTACCTCATCAACACCGCAGGAGCAGATGTCTCTGTGCAAGAAAGCAACGACCTCACGGCACCAGTAACCACTGCAACCCCAGTAGGTACTCTCGGGTTAAATGAATACTACACATCTCAAGTTACCGTCACGCTCATCGCGGACGACGTGGCTTCGCTTGGCGAAGTATCTTCAGGGGTCGCAATTACAAAGTACTCACTTGATAATGGCACTACGTGGAATACGTATAGCACTAGTACGCCCCTAGTTATTGCTACAGAAGGCACAACTACCATTCAGTATTACTCCGTAGATAATAATGAGAACAGCGAAACCCCAAAGACTCTTGTGTTAAATATCGACACTGTCGCACCAACAATCTTCGCGTCAGACACATCCACTGAGCAACTTACTGCAAATGGTACACTCCTTACTATCCCCGTGACCGTTAGTGATAGTATTGATGCAAACCCAACATTCACTACAGATGCACCCCTTACTCAAACGTTTGCACCAGGAGTTACAAACATATTAATAACCGCACAAGACATGGCGGGCAATATCGCAACTTCAAGCATTGCCGTAACTATCTACTCATCTCCTGAAGCTGACCCAGATGGCGATGGAGTACCAAACCAAGATGACGTGAAGCCATTTGATGCTACCGTCTTTGCAAATCTCACCATTCCAACCGAGTATGCGCTATGGGAAAAGGAATCATTTGACTTGCCATTCTCTGTAGCAGGGAAGGGGAATGTACTCCTCACGCTCTCAAATACTTATTATCAAGTAGGTGCTAATCCTGTAAAAGACAACGCGGGGACAATTGTTCCTGCAGCAGTCACAACTGCTGATGGCGTCATCTCAATCACGTTCCTTCAAGATACCAAAGAGCTTAGGAATTACACATTCACCATCGCTACCAAGAAAGGCAACTCGAAGGAGCGCAAATCTCTCAAGGACAAGTGGGATAATGAGTTAGATGAAGAGAAAAGACATGATCTCGACAAAGAATTCAAATTTGCAAGTGCTCCTATTACTCTCGCTATTATCAATACCACTGCAAATATCTCTACCTCTCAGACCTCCTCTGTCACTATCTACGACAAGACTCAGTCTGCTCAACTTCAGTATAAGTACAAAGATACAGAGCATAGTACGTCACTTCTTCTAAAATCAGATGACACCATCAAACTCAAGAAAGGACAACCGCTTGTTCTTACGGTGAAGATGAGTGGAGCAAAGAGAGACACGCCATTTACCGCAAATATCTCGGGGAACTTTACAACCCTCAATGTGGTACAAGAGGAAGAACATAGTGATGGTGATGACCGGAAACAAACGAAATTCTCGTTGTTTTTCCCGCAAAGCCTCACGACAACTCAAGAAAATATCACTATTGTCACGACGGTGAATGGTATTACTCAGACGGACGTGGTGGAGGTGAGGTTTGAGGAGTGAGTGTTTTGAGTCTGGATATTAATAATTAGTTAGTAATATATATTATGCAAAAAATATTGAATTGGTTTACACAAAAAAACGTTTGCTATTGGGATAGTTGGAATTATTGGGTTTGGTATTTTGTTTCAAATAAGCGCAATGAGTTCTTTGTATGATTACTGCATGAACTGGAATCTTTCCTGGGGGAGTGTGTGTATGAGTAGTGTAAAATATTTTAGATTAATATTGTTGATTGGGGCTACGATATTTATCCCGTCTGTAGTTATGTTCTTTACAAAAAAACATGTTTTTGAGTCATGGAAAATAACATTAATGAACTATATATATGTGTATATAGCAATATTAATCTTGGTTCCTTGGTATTCTGGTGATGAGTTTTTGCATATTGAAAAAGATATTATCGCGCTGATTGTTTCAGTTGGTTATGTCTTGTTTTCGTTAATCTATATCCTCTACAAATCTCTTCAAAAAGACCAACGGTAATGAAACAAATAGTTGCCTCCGCCCCCACCCAAAGAGAAACGAGAAGAAACGGGGGGGCAACCCCTTGAGCTGACCGTAAAAGTGACTGGTATCAAGAAAGATGTACCTTTCCTGACCAATATCACTGGTAATTTCACTATGATGAGCGTTGTTCAAGAGGAAGAGCATAAAGACGGCGACGACCGCAAGCAAACGAAGTTCTCACTCTTCTTCCCTCAAAGCCTCGCAACAACCCAAGAAAATATAACTATTACCACGACGGTCAACGGTATCACGCAGACTGATGTGGTGGGGGTTAGGTTTGAAGGGTAGGTGTTTTGTGTCTGGATATTAAAAAAGTTAATTAAAATATATTATGCAAAAAATACTGAATTGGTTTACGCAAGGGAAAATGTTTCTTATTAGTATAATTTTCGCTTCCCTCTATCCTTTTTCGAGATATTTAATAAAAACTGACTCGGGGCTGTGTTTAAATATCGGGCAAGACGAGAGGTTTGCATATTGGGTAACTACATGTCATTTTGCAACCGTCATTAGTTTTATTGCCTTCGGAGTTGCGCTGTTCTCTGTGCTAATGCTTTTCTTTAAGAAACAATCTATGTTTGTTTTTTGGCAAAAATTTACCTTTATTTATTTATTTATTTATTTATTTATTGTAATAATTACTCCTTGGTATGAGGGAGATGCATTTTTTGCAATATCAAAAGATTTGGTTGGTATATTTTTGACATTTCTGTATGCAATAATTTCTACCCTCATTATTCTTAACGGATCCCTCAAAAAGAATTCCTAAAAAATCTTTTTGGAACCAAGAGTGCCCGCATTACCACCTGCTCATTCCTTGAGGGGCTCAGGATGGAATTAGAAAGGCGGGGAGTCATTATTGTTTGTCGTTTGCTCCTAATTTCTATATAATAGGTGAATATTATGCCTATCGACGTTGTTAAAATCCTTATTCCAGCTATTGCCGCCTTTGTTACGGGGGTAGCAATAACACCGATTCTTACGGGTTTTCTTTATCGTCACAAGATGTGGAAGAAGTCGAGCGTGAAGCTCGCGATGAGCGGGGAGAGTGCGACGATCACGAGCAAGCTCCATAATGACGAAGAGAGAAAAACTCCTCGCATGGGTGGTATTGTGGTTTGGGGCTCGGTATTCATCACAGCGATTGTCTTTTTTGTACTCGCCACGCTTTTCCCCGATACACCTTTTGAAAAGCTTTCATTCCTCTCGCGCAATCAGACATGGCTCCCACTTTTCACCCTTATCGCGGGTGGGCTCTTTGGTCTCATTGATGACTACCTTGTTTGTCGTGATGCGGGGACCTATGCAGGCGGGGGGCTCTCACTCCGTGTGAGACTCGCGTTTGTGTTTTCACTCGCGACACTTGGCGCATGGTGGTTTTATGCAAAGCTCGGCATGGATAGCGTGCATGTGCCGTTTGTTGGTGATGCACATCTCGGGCTCTGGTTCATCCCGCTCTTTATTATTTTTATGATTGGTATTTACTCGGGAGGTATCATTGACGGTATCGACGGGCTCTCGGGTGGCGTCTTTGCATCTATCTTTACTGCGTATGCAGTCATCGCATTTGCTCAAGGACAAATCGACCTTGCGGCGTTCTCAAGCGTGGTAGCGGGAGGGCTCCTCGCGTTTCTCTGGTTCAATATTCCTCCTGCGCGATTTTTCAATTCTGAGACGGGGACCATGGCCCTCACAACAGCGCTCACCGTCGTCGCGTTCCTCACCAAGGCAGTGCTCGTGCTTCCTATCATTGCATTTCTCCTCATTGCGACGAGCGCCTCAAGCATCATCCAAATTGCTTCAAAGAAACTCCGCAATGGTAAAAAAGTTTTTCTTGTTGCACCTCTCCACAATCATTTTCAGGCGAAAGGTTGGCCCCCTTATAAGGTCGTGATGCGCTACTGGGTCATCTCGGTTGTGCTCGCGCTCCTTGGTACCATAATCGCGCTTGTTGGATGATATGAGAAAAAAACAATCAATCGATAAAGTTTTTTTGACCATCACTGCAGCGCTTGCGCTCGTGGGGCTTTTTGTTTTTACTTCGGCGTCATTTGGACTCTTTGCGCGCAAAGGATTTTCTCTGCAGGATCTTTTGTTTGATCAGGTTGTCCTTGGGCTCTTTCTTGGTATTATCGTAGCTACGGTTGTCGCATTTAAGTTTCCGCTTAAACTTTTGCAAACCAATGCGCTCTATATTTTCATGGGTTCTATTTTGGCGACACTTCTTGTATTCGCTCCAGTCATTGGGCTCGAGCACGGTGGCGCGCATCGCTGGATAGATCTCGGTTTTATCTCGTTTCAACCTTCAGAGCTTCTCAAGCTCGGCGCGATTATTTACGCCGCAGCACTCCTTCCACTTTTTAAAGAACGCATTGGCGCGCTCAAATACGCGCTTATGGTCGCAGGCGGCCTCCTTCTTTTTCCTGCAATCGTGCTTCTTGCTGAGCCTGACACGGGGACATTTGCGGTACTCTTTGCGGCAATCGTTGCGATGCTTCTCGCGGCAGGGATGAAGATTCGTCATTTCATGCTTATCATTTTGGTAAGCGTGCTCGCTATTGGAGTGCTCGCAATGGTGCGTCCGTATGTGGGGGAGCGCATCCTTACTTTTTTTGATCCATCGCGTGATCCTCAAGGTGCGAGTTATCAGATCCAAAAGTCACTTCTCGCGATTGGGTCAGGCGGGATTACGGGGCGCGGATTTGGGCAGAGTATTCAAAAATTTAGCTCACTTCCTGAGCCGACAGGAGACTCCGTTTTTGCGGTAGTGGGGGAGGAGTTTGGCTTTTTGGGAGGGGTGACTATCATCATTTTATTCCTTCTTTTTGCGGTGCGTGGCATCATGATTGCTCAAAAAGCCCCCGGAATGTTCGAGTCGCTTTTAGCCGTTGGAATTGTTATACTGATAGTATCGCAGTCATTTGCGAATATCGCGGCGATGCTAGGACTCATTCCTCTTACGGGGGTTCCTTTGGTTTTTGTGAGTCATGGCGGGACTGCGCTCCTTTTTTCGTTTCTCGAGATAGGGATACTCCTTAATATTTCAAAATCAGCAAAATCATAATATGAAGATTCTTTTTACCGGAGGCGGCAGTGGTGGACATTTTTATCCAATCATCGCCGTTGCAGAAAAACTAAACACAATGCTTGAGGCAGAAAAAATCGCCAATGTAGATTTTTACTACATGTCGACCGAGCCCTACAACGAGCGCCTTTTGTATGACAACAAAATCAAGTTCAAGCAGGTGACCGCAGGCAAGATGCGCGCATACGCATCCATCCAAAACTTTTTTGATTTCTTCAAAACAGGTTGGGGTGTTGTGAAAGCAATTTTTCAACTCTTCGCGCTTTACCCCGATGTTGTTTTTGGTAAGGGTGGCTATCCGAGTTTCCCTGTACTCGTTGCAGCGCGTCTCTTCCGTATTCCCGTTATCCTCCACGAGTCAGACAGCGTGCCTGGTCGTGTAAACGCTTGGGCTGGTCAGTTTGCGCAGAAGGTGGCTATTTCGTATGCTGAAGCCGCACAGTTTTTCCCCGCAGGTCGTACTGCACTTACGGGCAATCCTATTCGTGAAGAAATCATTCGCCCGACCGGCAAAGACGCTTTTAAAGAGCTTGGCCTCGATCCCAATATCCCTGTACTCCTTGTTCTTGGTGGCTCACAGGGTGCGCGCAATATCAACAGCCAGTTGGAAACTCTCGCAACACGTCTTGTGGGAGAGTATCAAGTCATTCATCAGACAGGTGAGGCAAACGTAGAAGAAGTGCGCACGACTGTGTCAGGTCTTTTGGCTGGTCATCCAAACGCGAGCCGCTATCACATCTATGGTTATATGGATTCTGAGACAATGAAGCTTTGCGCAGAAGCAGCGACCGTAGTTGTCTCACGTGCCGGCTCTGCGATTTTTGAAATTGCGGCATGGGGGATTCCTGCTATTCTCATTCCTATCGCAAACCACGTGGGCGATCATCAGCGCAAGAATGCGTTTGCATACGCACGTGCGGGGGGAGCCGTAGTTATCGAAGAGGCAAATCTCGCCCCAAATCTTTTGTTCTCAGAAGTTGATAACTTGATGAAGGATAGCGAGAAGCGCGCGCGCATGAAAGAAGCTGCAAAAGTTTTTTCACGCACAGATGCCGCAGAAAGAATTGCTGAGCAGATCGTCGCCGTGCTCTTGCGTCACCAGGGAGTAAAATAAAAATAGTATGACCAATATTGTTACACGATTCGCACCATCACCAACAGGACTTCTTCACGGAGGCAATTATCGCACCGCGGTCTTCTCGTATCTTTTTGCACGCAAGCAAGGAGGTAAATTTATTGTCCGCATCGAAGATACCGACCGCGAGCGTTCTAAAAAAGAATATGAAGAAAATATTCTTGAATCTCTCGCGTGGCTTGGTCTCGAGTATGATGAGTTTCATCGTCAAAGCGAGCTCGTCGCAAATCACACCAAAGCCCTCGAGTATCTTATTGCGGAGGGTAACGCGTATATTTCAAAGGAAGAAGCAAAGGATGGCTCAGGGGTTATCCGTGAGATTGTGCGTTTCAAAAATCCCAATAAGCGCGTGATGTTCAACGACATTATCCGCGGACCAATCGAGATTGATACTACTGACCTCGGTGATTTTGTTATTGCAAAAAATATTCACGAGCCACTTTTCCACCTCGCGGTTGTCGTTGATGATGCGACGATGGGGGTGACACACATCGTGCGTGGCGAAGACCATATCGCCAATACTCCTCGCCAAATCTTGCTCCATGAAGCCCTTGGATACCCAATCCCAAATTACGCACACTTGCCACTCGTGGTTGATGAGAAGCGTGCCAAGCTTTCGAAGCGTCGTGGCGCACAGCCTTTGACCTACTATCGTGACCGCGGATATTTACCAGAAGCAATCCTTAACTTCCTTGCACTCGTGGGCTGGAACCCGGGGACCGAGCAAGAGATCTTTACCAAAGAAGAGCTCGTGCAGGCTTTTACACTAGAGCGTGTTCAAAAGAGTCCGGGATTTTTCAATCTCGAAAAGCTCGACTGGGTTAACAAGGAACACATCAAACGTTTGAGTGTAGAAGAACAATGTGCGCACATTGAGCGCGCACTCCCTGCGTCTATCACAACACTTCCTGGATATTCTCATGAGAAACTTCTCCGTATCACCCCGCTCCTCGTTGAGCACATTACACACTTTGGGCAAATCACTGAGATGGCAGAAGCGGGCGAGATCGCATATTTCTTTGAAGATCCAACATTCCCCGTAGAGCAACTTTTGTGGAAAGACGAACGTGATCCAGTGGTTGCTTCAGAAAAATTACAAAAGATTCTTACCCTTATCGGAGGTATCGATGACGCACTTTTTACTCCTGAGACCATTAAAGCCTCTGTTTGGGATTATGCGACCGAGGTAGGGAGGGGGAGTGTGCTCTGGCCAATGCGCTATGCACTCTCTGGTCGCGAGAAGTCTCCTGACCCATTTCAGCTAGCAGGGATTCTCGGTAGGGAAGCGACAATGCGCCGTATTGAAAATGCACAGCAGCGATTGTTGTCGTAATTTATTATTTTCAGCATGCGAACTTTCTTAATCCAACTTGGTGTCTTGTTGGCCGCAGGTCTCGGCGCCTTTGGATTGAGTACACTCGTAGAAGCGCAGACGATCGAAGAGCTCCAGCAGAAGATCACCTCGCAGACGAGCGCTATTGAGAAGCTTGAGAAAGAAATCGCACAGTATCAGGGGGATATTGCGACCCTCGCATCAAAGAAGAAAACACTCAGCAATGCAATCGCAGCCCTTGAGGTAACCCGTAAAAAACTCGAGGCAGACATCCGTCTCACGCAGACAAAAGTTGATACAACAGATTTGAAGATTCGTCAACTCGGCTCGGAAATCTCGTACAAGGAGGACGAAATCAGTGCCCGCAAGGCCGCGCTCAAGGAAGCGCTCCTTTCAGTGTATGAAAGTGATGAACAATCACTCGCACAAATCGCACTTTCTAACGAGAGTTTTTCGGGGTTGTGGAACGATCTTGAAACACTCGAAATGTTTAGCTCAAGCGTGACCGCAAACGTTGAGATTATCAAAGCACTCAAGTCTGACCTCGAGGCAAAAAACAAAGCAAAGAAACTTGAGAAAGGAAAACTCCTTGGCCTCAAGGAGGAGCTTGGCGACCAAAAGAAAATCACTGAGGACAACAAGAAGCAAACGACGACGCTTCTCACGCAAACAAAAAATCAGGAGACACAGTATCAAAAGATTTTGAAAGACAAGCTCGCGCTCAAGGATGCACTCGAGAAAGAACTTCGTGAGTATGAATCAACGTTGAAATTTATTCTTGATCCAACGTCGATTCCACCACGTGGTACAAAAGTTTTTGCAGCGCCACTCAACCCACTTACGATCACGCAACAGTTTGGTAAGACGAGCTCATCAGGGCGTTTGTATGCATCAGGGACACACAATGGTACAGACTTCCGCGCGGCGGTAGGAACTCCGGTGAAGGCGATGCTCTCCGGGACGGTAATCGGCACAGGGGATACAGACCTCACGTGCGCAGGAGCTTCGTATGGTAAGTGGGTACTCATCAAGCACAAAAACGGGCTCGCGAGCCTCTATGCGCACTTTTCGCTTATAAAAGTATCAAAAGGGCAGACCATTAACACAAGCGACCTTATTGGCTACAGTGGCAATACTGGCTATTCGACGGGTCCGCACTTGCACCTGACTGTTTTTGCAGCAGCGGCGGTTGAAGTAAAGAATCTCCCAAGTAAGTCTTGCGGTGGCCGTACCTACACAATGCCCGTAGCGGCAACCAACGCGTACTTGGATCCGATGGATTATCTGTAAAAGATACGCTATAATTTATCCATGAAAACAAATTCTCACCAGCGCGGGTTTATGCAGATCGTGTTTTTGGCAGTTATTATCATTGCGGGGCTCGCGTATTTTAATGTCGACCTCCAGGGTTTGGCACAAAATCAGCTTTTCCAGAAAGTTATGGGGATTGCGACAGGTGCGGTGACGGACTACATTTTGCCGATGATTAAATATCTACGAGAAAATGTTATTAATCTCGTATTGTCATCAAGCGAGACAGCATCATCAACAGCACCTGCAGTAATCGTTCAATAATAAGATTTAACAAAGCCTAGTAATCAAAAAGACCTCAAGAGTGAGGTCTTTTTGATTACTAGGAACACTCCTCGGGAAAGGGCTCAATCCAGGGATCTTTTGCGACATACTCAAGCAATCCCTACGGGGTTCATGAGCACGTCGCAAAAGATATATTGTGCGACGTGTGTATATAGCGATAACCCAATAAAATAAGGCCCTCTCCCACTACCCCCTCCCGTAATTTAAGAATGCGCTGCGAGATTGGTTATGCGCGCTTCTCGTTCATCTGGTGTGTCGCTGAAAGCGTGATGAATACGAGCGACGCGAGTGCGCCTACGATAAATGTCCACTGTAGACTCAAGAACATCAACAATACTGCCACCGACCCTGTTCCGATGACTCTCCCGATGTTTATTGCCATTTCGCTCAAAACGGTATACTCGTCTATGTAGTGCCCCTGATCGGCTGCGGTCTCGTAGAAAATCGCATCGTATGAGGTGTCAGTAAGGACTTTGGTGATCTTATGATAAAGTCCGGCGACGAAGACCTGCACAGCTGTCGCGACGAAGATTTTGACGATCCACCCGAGGGCATACAAGATACTGCTTGTCTTGAGCATTTTGTGCTTCTTCCCGATTCGGTCGAGGTAGTGTCCAAACATTAATTGTAAGAGCACGGTGATGCCGACGATAAAACTTTCGAGCGCGCCGACCTGGAAGTAATTCCCCTTGAGAAGTACGAAAATAAAAATAGGCCAAATCGTGAAGCCGATGATATCCTCGGCGCCGACCGCCACCGATGCCCATACGATTCCCCTATTCTTTTTTGCAAAAAGTTCACGCCATACTTTTGTATAACTCCAGCTGAAGCGTTCGTTGGTGCGCGGCACCATTCTAAACGGAATCATACTAAAGAGATATACGACGACGGCAATAGAAAAAAGTACCTGCATCGACCAACTCTGAATGATGTATCCTGCGATCATTGGGCCCGCGATGCCGACGAGCGTCATTGTCCCGAGCATGAGCCCTACTTGCCCACCCTTCTTGCCTTTATTGGTAAATACTGCGAAGTCTACGTGGAATGGAATCCAAAAGAACATACGGAAAAGTACGAGCGAGATGAGTGCGCATGACAGAAGCATCAGAGCATTTTCTTTTGTGGTGAAGTAGTATGCCGTGTTTACTGCTGCCGCCAAGAAACTTCCGAGTACGAGAGACTTGCGGAATCCAAATTTATTTAAAAACTGTGCACCAAATGCAACAAGAAAAACATATGTGATTCCCGCGAGTGCGTAGTATCCCATGATGAGCGAGACATTTCCCTCAAGAAGATTGTAGAGGAAAATAGGAAGGAATATACCAATGAGGCCGTTTGCGATAGCCATCGCCATACGACCGAAGTAGAGACCAAAGAATCCTCGACGAAGTTCTTTGTTGGTAAGTAGATTGTCTGAGTTTCCCATAAAGTCCTTGTATTATAGCATGTTTACGTATTTCTTGAGAGGGCAATCAGTATGCTTGCAGCGCGCGGTGCAATGCTCGCGTCCATAGAGGATGAGCATGTGTGAGAAACTCACCCAATCTTTTTTGGGGACTATCTGCATCAAATCCCCTTCTATCTTTTTTGCGTCGGTGTGCGTAGTGAGTCCAAAAAGTTTTGAGAGACGAATGACGTGCGTGTCGACGGCGATTCCCTCGGCTGTGCCATAGAGCTCACCAAGAACGACGTTGGCAGTCTTTCTCCCCACACCGGGGATCGTGATCATCTCCCCCATTGTTTTTGGAATTTTCCCATCAAAATCATATTTCAAAACTTTTGCCGCAGCAAGAATATTTTTTGTCTTCGCGCGATAAAATCCTGTCGCATGAATATCTTTTTCAAATGTAGCGGATTTCGCGCTCGCATAGTCGTCGAGGGTTCTGTATTTCTTGAAAAGTTCTTTCGTAACCTCATTTACTTTTTTATCGGTGCATTGCGCAGACAAAATGACTGCCACGAGAAGCTCAAATGGCTTCGTGTAGTGAAGTGCGCATGCTGGGTGCGGATAGAGCTTTTTCAGCACCTTCAATATGTTAGGCAAGTTGGTATTTTCTTTTTTCATATTTAATGAGTGAGTCTTTGCTTAGTGCATCGAGAGCCTCCTTTATTCGTTCGTCATTGTCGCATACGCGTTTGAGTGACACAAGAGTCTGCGGCTTGTCTCCAAGTGTGCGGATTATTTTTCCACGGAGTTCGCGGAGAGATCCTTTAAATGTGCTCTGCTTCACATAGTGCTTGCTCTGGGTGTTTGAATTTTTGCGTACGACTTTTGGCAAGCGTGAACCATAGTCCATGAGCGCCCAATACCACGCGCGAGGATTTTTTGTATCAAGGGTCGCCTCAACGAGTGGATAAATTTCTCGATCACCAATTCCCTCTTTGTCTTTGAAAAAATGATGGATAAAAATTCTGCGGATGTTTGTCTCGATAAAAATTTCTGGCTCATCAAAAGCAAACGCGCGCACAGCCCCCGCAGTGTATGGACCGACGCCTGGGAGTGATTCGAGCTCGCCTCGTTCGTGTGGGACTTTGCCTTTGTGGTCAGTCAAAACTTTTTCCGCCATACGCTTGAGCGCGAGCCCGCGGCGGTTGTACCCCATCCCCTGCCAGACTTTGAGGACTTCCGAAAGCGGTGCTTTTGCCAGGGTTTCGACGGCTGGAAAAGCCTTTAAAAATTCAGGGTATTTTTCGAGCACCCGCGAAACCTGGGTTTGTTGGAGCATTACCTCAGAAACAAGGATTTTGTAAGGGTTTTTGGTCTTTCGCCAAGGCAAATTATGCCTCCCTGATACCTCGTAAAAGGCCCAAATTTGAGCCTGGAAGGCCTTAATTTGCTTAGGACTAGGTTTGGGCTGTTTCGCCATAATTCCCCTATTTTAGCATTTCTACGGCAAAGTTTCGCAGGCTTTCCCGTCCTTATCTTGGTCGAGCTTGTGAATATCAGTGTATGGGCCACCGCATGCTTCGTAGACTGCCTGGGCTTCGGCGTGCGTTGAGAAGCTTGGGCAATTGTAGGCATTATAAGAGCAAATGTGCTCACTATTTTTAATGATGGGCTGGGTTGGTGTCACGGTCGTTGCGGTAAAAATTGTTGCGGCGCTCGCAGTTGTCGACTTCGTTTGCGTGGTTACATTTTTCATTCCGCACGCGCCATCAGCCCAAAGTCCCTTCTTTGATTTTTGCGCTTCGCTTTGTACGAGTTTGAATTCTTTTTGATATTGATACGGCGTGTTGTATGTGTACTCGTATGCATAACCTTCTTTGATCATATACTCGTTGAAGTTGGTGCCGTCTTCTGTGAAAACGTACGCGAGCGTTCTACCGTATTTGTCGAGGGTCCCTTGTGATGCATCGGTAACGACGCGCACATTTTTACCGGTGAGCATTTCTTTTGATTTGTTTGAAGCTTCTTTTCCAAAACATTCAACAGGTCTTCGTGGGTCGACGGTCTCAGGAGTATTGATCCCAATGAGACGAAGTGTGGTGATGGTGCCGTCCATGTTTACACTGAGTGTGTCCCCGTCGATAACTTTTGTTACAGGGTAAAAACCTGAAAGAGATTTCGTCTCCTGGGTGGTCGGTTTTGTGGTTGAAACTTTTTGCGTTTGCGCTGTTGTGTAAGAGGGCACTTGTTGTGCTGATTGCTTAAACCAAGAAAATGGATTCCACCAAGATGCCAAAGCAATCTGTGGTACGACAAGAGCAATGAGAGTGATGGCTAAAAGTTTCTTCATGTTGTTATAGTACTTTGATTCTATTTGATATGCAATTTAAAAAAAACACCGCGGAAGTCGCGGTGTTTGGAATTATAGAAGTGCTACTGCAAGGACAAGAACCCTGGCTTTTTGATGATGGGGCTTGCCTCGCTAAACTTGTTTTCACGAGCAGCAAGGAGGACATCGGTCATAGAGATAAAACCATTGTTTACGTTGTGGTAAAGCTTCGCAAGCGACACGCGGTTTCTTTCACTGAGCGAGTCAGCAAGTTCTCTGAACGCGAGACGCCCTATCTCTGAAAAGTAAGACGAAGAAACATTGAGCCGACGGTGTCTTTCGGGGAAGAGTCCTGCGAGAATAAGGCTTGTGTCCCCTATTTCGCCGAGAGCTTCTTCTTTTTTGCGTCCCACGTATTCGGTTGAGGCTTTATAGTACTCGAGTCCGAGTGCGGGAGTAAAAATATCCGTGCGTCTCACGAGGCGCATAAGGGTGAAGACGAGGAAGCTTTCGAGTTCTTCGCCGAGATTGTGCTTTACGCGCGTCTCACCTTCTTTTACAAAGGTAACCCATGTTGCGGTGACTGTTGGCTCAAGAACGGCTGAGTCAAAAGACATCGTCGGTTTCTGGAGCAAGATGATGGTTCCCATGATGAACCTCCTTCTGTAATTAAAGAGCTGCTTCTCTAAGTATATTCTTCTCTCTGTCGCTGTCTAGGTTTATTCCACTGTCACTGACTTTGCGAGGTTGCGGGGTTTGTCGACGTTGTTGCCGAGCGCGAGTGCGTAGTGATATGCGAAGAGTTGGAGAGGAAGGATCTCAAGAAGTGGATACAAAAGCGGATGCTTGAGTGTAGGGATGGTGATGATGTCGACGTTTTGTTCTTTGAGGTTTTGCGCGCCGAGTTCGTCAGTGATGACAATGACGTTGCCGTTCTTAGAGAGGATTTGCTCAAGCGAATTTTTGTTTTGCGCAAAGAGTTCGTCGTGCGGCATGAGGATCACCGAGACGGAATTTTCATCAATGACAGCGATGGGGCCGTGCTTGAGTTCGCCAAGAGGATAACTTCCCGCTTCAAGATAGGTGAGCTCTTTAAACTTGAGTGCAGCTTCGGTAGCTACGGGGACATTGATTCCGCGACCAAGGAAATTGATCACGCGAATATTTTTTGCCGTATAGCGTTCTGTGAGAGCAATTACTCTTTTTTCGGTGTCGGCAAGAGTTTTCATCATAAGATCGGGAATCTGCTCGAGCTCACTGATGAGGGCGCGACCTTCTTGTGCCGTCATTCCCCTCTCGCGCGCAAATTTAATCGCGAGCAAATAAAATATTGCGAGCTGTGCGGTGAAAGCTTTTGTCGAAGCAACACCGACCTCAACTCCCGCGCGCGCATACACGCCCGCATCGACTTCTTCCGCAATCGCACTGCCGACGACGTTTATGACACCAAATGTCTTATATCCTTTGCGCTTCGCTTCCTTCACTGACTCGAGGGTGTCTGCTGTCTCGCCCGACTGACTTGTGGCAAAGATTATAGTGTCTTTAGGGTCGAGGGGAACTTTTTTGTAGCGGAATTCTGAAGCAATCTCGCTTCGTACAGGAATACCTGCGAGAGACTCAATGAGGGCACCACCGACGAGCGACGCATTGTGCGCGGTCCCGCATGCGACCGTGAGGATTCCCTTTGCGTTCCTTAAGGTATCTTCGTGGTCAATGAGTCCGCCCAAAACGGCGTCCCCTGTCTTCTCGTCGTAGCGGCCGAGGATGGTCGTGCGAAAAACAGAAGGTTGTGCGTGAATCTCTTTTTTCATAAACGATTCATAGCCACCCTTTGAAATATCGGCTAGTGAGTGATCGGTGATTGTTTCTACTGGTTTGTTGATTGTTTGGTTTTTGTTGAACGTGGTACCGATACGATAGGTCACCTCGTCGCCCTTGATAGCAAACTCAGCATATTCGCAATCAGTAAGTGGGATGAATGTGTTGGTGTAGGAGAGAATTGCGTTTGAACTCGAAGCTGCGATAATTGTGTTTTTCAAAATACCAAAAAGAAGAGGACTTCCGCGCTTAACGATAAAAAGTTTCCCGGGTTCTTTTGTTGAGATGACAGCAAGTCCAAAGCTTCCCTCGAGGAGCGCTGCGGTATCGAGGAAGGCATCTTTGAGTGATAAACCTTCCTTCATCTTTTGCTCGATCATGTGAGGGATGACCTCGGTGTCGGTGGTTGAGGTGAATGTGTGCCCAAGCTTCACGAGCTCTTGTTTTAAAGTCTCGTGATTGAGGATGGTGCCATTGTGCACGACGGCGATTTCTCCGGTGCAATCGAAGTGTGGGTGCGCGTTTTCGAGCGAAGGCTTGCCGTGTGTTGCCCAGCGATTGTGTCCGACCGCAAGAGAAAAACCAGATTCACTCACGTCGAGCTCTTTAGAAATTTCTTCAGGAGGAAAAACGTCACTCGGTGCCCCTACGCGACGAACACGCTTGATTGCCCCCTTGTCGAGGATCGCAATACCGGTACTGTCGTAGCCGCGATACTCAAGGTTGATGAGCGAAGATACGATTTCGGGAACAAGATTTCTTTTTTCACTGGTGATGATGCCGACAATGCCACACATAGTTTTTGTAGGTAAATTAAATTAATAAAATTAGAGATTTAAATTGCGGAGAACTTCTGCGTCGATGATAGGGTCATCGATTTCGCGACGAATGCCATAGAAACGAATACTGTCACCTGCGACAAAGCGCTGGAGGGTCGTTACACTGCGGTCTGCGCGCATGACTGCTGCGCCCTTTTGGAGGTGTACAGAATATGTCGTGCTTCCTACGAGAATTTTTAATGTTGCAGTTCCGTCAGTTGAAACAGTAGGAGCTTCGACGAGTTTCCCTGCAAAGTTTTGCGCTTTGAAAAGGCCGAGGTCCACGTAGATGATTACTTTGTCTGCAACGAGAGTGCGTGTCGCATAATCGTAGTCACCTGATGTTTTTGAAATGTAATCACCCTTACGAAGATTGCCAATGTCGACCGTGCGATTGCCTTTTGTAAAAGGAGTTGCTGCGCCCACTTTGACGGTCACTTCCCCACGATCTTTTGAAGTCATGGTAAACTGTCGCGCCGAGAGGTCGACGCTTGAAACGGTCCCCGCGAGCACTGCCTGCTCTTTTTGAACAGAAGAGTTTTTGATAGAGGTGGCGATGAGGTTTATGGTGTTACTGCCTGTTTCGAGAGTTCCTACTGTGTCGAGGATGTCCCCTTCTTTGATTTCTGCGATTGTGGTCGCTTCTCCTGTCGCGCGATAAAACTTTGTTGAAGAATTAGTTTTGATCGTGAAGCGAATGAATGCGTCTCCCCAGTAGAGGCGCGCAAAAAGTGTCCCCCCTGCAATCTGCATAACTTTTGCCTGTGACATCGAAGCGTCGCCGTTTTTTGTGACGTGCATTTCTGAGGTAAGGGCAAAGGCTGCTTGTGGCGCCAAGATTGCTGCCGTGGCTACTAAAATGGTTGCTATTGTTTTGGTCATAGTTCTTTTATCTTAGCACAAAAGAAAACCCCCCGCCTTACTTGGCGGGGGGTTGAGAGATGAACACGGGCTCGAATTTGTCATCGTCGACAGATAAGCTTCCTTCTGTTATTTCGTGGATAACACCGAGCTCGAGGGCGCGTTCTGCGGGGATGGCGATATTAGAGCGATAAACTGCACGTGCAGTCTTTATCCCCTGCCCCGTTATCCTTGCAAAGCGTTTCATCATCGCATTTTGTCTCGTTACTTCACTCCTGACAATATACTCAAGGGTTTCGTAATCGAGAAAATCTTGCCCCTGCATCAAATATTGCCCATGATGAAAGACGAAGTTTGCGTGAAGGTTTGCGATACGATATTGGCAGGCAAGAAGAAGTTCTGCCCCGCATGAAAAGGCTTGGTTTTCCACAACCCCCATGCAAGGAAGTCCTAGACGTTCGATCTGACACAAAACATTGTCGAGAATGATCTTTTCGCCCCCTTGTGAGTCAATCAGAAGAATGAGGCCATCAGGTTCTCTCTCTTGCGAAAATGAATTTTGTAGTTGCGCGAGGAACGACTTGAGAAACTTCGTGTCCATCTTCCCGTAGCTCCGTATTTTTGCCGGATTATTTGCGGGAAACAACTTCTTCATAAGTTTGAGTTTCTTGAACATGACGCACCTCCCTCTTTTATAATTAATTAGAATGTTCTGAACCTCCTTGAAGCCTAGCATTGAGGGTTATTGCCGTCAAATTGAATCAGGAATGAATAATTGGATATTCTGCAAATTCGGGCAATAAGTTTTTACCATAAAGGATTCGAGAAAATGCCTCAGCTTCCATCTTTGCGCCCGTGAGCCCGTGATGTGGCTTGGGCTCTTCTGGTAAACCGACGTATTTTAAAATCGTGTCGAGGCTGAGATCGGCGCGATCGTTCTTGTGCTGGATCGGGAGCCCGCGCTTGATCATGTCCATATATGCCATCGAGTTGAGATCGAGCGTGCGGTATGAAAAGTGCCAACCGATTTTTGCGCGCGCGAAAGAGTTGTTGAGAAAATCACGATCGAATGATGGATTTTGCCCTGCGAGTGTCTTGTCTTCACTCTCCTCTATCCACCTCAAAAAATTATTCATAAGTTCCTCAAGAGTTTGTTTCCTTGGGTCCAAACAATTCTCTTTTGAGAAACCATTGACCTTGAGCGCGTCGGTCATAATACTTGCCCCGTCCCAAATACGACACTCGCCATAAAACTGACGCTCCGGATTTTCAAAATCTACTGCGCCAATGCTTAAAATCGAGTGCTTGTTGTAATCGAGTCCCGATGCTTCAATGTCTGCGACGATCATAGTGCCCTAATTGTATCACACTTTACTCGAGCGACGAGAACTTCTTATCTACGCGTCCTGTCGCGAGAATGTTTGCAGTGAAGCCAGCTGTCTCTCCTGAGAACCAATCGTTCGTAATGTAGTACTCAAGATCTTCGCGACTGTGTGCGTCGGAGCCGCCCGCGATGATTGCGTTGTGACGCTTTGCCATTTCTCTGAGCGCTTCTCGTTCGCGAATGATTGTTTTTTCGCCATCAGTGCCGTATTCGCGCATACCGTACACGATTTCGATACCATCAATTCTTTTTTCTGCGAGGAGATGCTCGAGTTCGTCGAGGGACATTTTGTTTCGAATCGTAAAATAGTGCGCAAGGATTGCCACGCCACCCGCTCCGCGAATGAGTCGCGCTGCTTCGTCGAGGTCGGGCATGTATTCGTGCTCAGCGTATCCGTCGCGGTATGCTTCAGGAGAAAGGAAAAGAGCATATGGGTACTGACGTTCCCCTATTTGCATCATGTGCGCGTACCTCTCTTGGATTTCTGGATTACGCGAAGCTTCATTTGCCATCTCGAGGCGGATCCTTTCTGTCACGAGATTGTTCTCGGGATATTTATTGAGCGCCATTATAATGTGTGGGCGACCAACGGATTCACCTCCCGACATCTCGAGGCAATCATCTGCAGTAATTTTGAATCCCAACTTTTGAAGCTTGGACACCATTTGATCCATTCTCTTGATGCGTGCTTTTTGTGCGCGATGACAATGGTCGAGAAGGTCTTTGTTTGTGGGGTCGAGGAAAAGTCCGATGACGTGCACGGTCGCTTCTCTTGGCGCGAGTTCTTTAGGGAGAGATGAAGTGATTTCAGAACCGATGATCCATTTTGTTTTGCGCGCGCGAAATGTCTCGAGCTCATCGAGAATCGCAGACGTCGGCACGGTGTCGTGGTCAGTAAACGCAATCACTGAAACACCGAGTGACTCGGCAAGGTCAAACATTTCTTTGTGTGAAAGTTTTCCATCAGAGAGTGTGGTGTGCGTGTGGAGGGTTTCAATCGTACTCATTTTTTTAGTATAGCACAGCCATTAGAGCCCCTTACATGTTGCCGATGCAGTGTACCCTCTCGCCTCGGCTTCGGATTTTGAAGCGAAGTGGGTGAGGTTTGCAGGAGAAATATTTTTTACACCACTACACCAAGGATAATAATATTTGGTGCCATTTTTTGAAGCCACGAGGTCTTCCTTATCTGCCGTAGCCCCGATGACGGATGCTTGGTTTTGCGCGGCGGACCCTTTTGCTTGCGGAAAAGTCTCAGCGGTTATTTCTGGGACGTTCTCAAAGCGAACAGGAGCCCTGGACCCTTCGATTTTTGAGAGACGACCGAGCCCAAAAGAGCCAAAAGCGACGAGGACGATAATAAGCCCTAAAAATAGGTCGTCAGGGATAATCTTGAGATTTTGGGCTTCAAAATGCTTAAAGCCCTTGATTTTTTCTGCTAATCTCTGTATACTGCTCATCACATTAGATTATAGGCGTTTTATAGACATTTACCAAATTTAAACCATGGCACATACAAAAGCCGGCGGATCCGCCAAAAACCTAACCGATTCAGGACCACAATACCTTGGTACCAAGCTTTATGCTGGCGAGGTTGCAAAGGCTGGTTCAATCATCGTGCGTCAGCGCGGAACAAAGATTCTCGCCGGAGCCAATGTTGCTATCGGTAAGGATCACACACTCTATTCTCTCAAGGATGGTATCGTGGAGTTTAGCGAGAAGCGCAAGCAAAACTTTGACGGCACAACTACTCGCCGTAAGGTAGCAAGCGTAAAGGAGTCTGCAGCTAAGTAATAAGTAGGAATAAGAAAACCGCCCGTAAAGGCGGTTTTCTTATGAGTATGTCTGGTTGACTTTTTAAGCAAAACTGGTATAATTTTTTCAGGATAATTACGGAAGGGGTACGTCATGAAAAATGAAACTCAGTTCCTTGGTGATGATGCGAAGCGAATGTCGGAGGGAAACTACGTTCTCAGTTTTGAAAAATTCTTGAAAGTTCACAATAATTTTCGTCTGCATTTTGCGAGGAACTTTTTTGGGGAAATTTACAGAAAACAGCCTGCGTATCGCAAATGCAAGAAGGCACATCGTGGGCATCGCAAGACACGCAACAATTTTTGCTGGGTTGCACTCCGTTTGATTACTAGCGGTCGCGCAACATCTGACTGTTATCACGCACTCCTGTATAAGGCATATGTAATGATGCGCCCGTACGCCTCATCAAATTGGGAGATGTTCATGTAGCCACAAAAACAAAACCGCGTCGATGAGACGCGGTTTTTTTATTTTTCCTTATTTTAGTGCCTCCACCACCACCTTAAATGTCACTCTGTTCTTTTCAATCATCACGGGGATTTCGTATGTACCAGTTTCTTTGAGAGGGCGCTCGAGGATCACATAGTCCGGGTTCATGTCGATTCCCGCGGCGCGCTTGAGCTCCGTGAGCACTTCTTCTTTGTGGATACTTGCAAAGAGATGTCCCTTTTCGTTTGCCTTGCCATGGATAGTGATTCCTGTCCCCGAGATTGCGTCGAGATTTTTCATAAGAAGTTCTGCGTGAACTTTTTTCATCGTGGCATCGGTTGCCATTTTGTTTTGAATACGTGCAACAACCTCTTTGGTTGCGGGCTCTGCGAGTTTTTGCGAGACAAGGTGTCGGCCATATCCGTCGGCGACTTCTTTTGTTTCGTATTTTTTACCAACTTTTGGGATGTCTCTAAGGAATATTATTTTCATGGGATTATCGTTTAAATTCGGGGTCTTTTAAAATCTCTACTGCTTTTTCCATTTGAGTGTCGATTTTTTTCTCAGCGTCTTTTTTGCTGATAGTAACTTTCACATCGGGCTCGAGGCCGTTTTCTGAGATTGATTTTCCTTTTGGCGTAAGCCACTTAGCGATAGTGACTTTGAGTGCGGTGCCAGGAGTGATCTCTATGAGCTCTTGTACGGAACCTTTGCCAAAACTTTTTTCTCCGACGAGTTTTGCGACACCGTGTTCATGAAGGGCACCCGCGAGAATCTCTGACGCTGACGCCGAACCTCCATCAAGGAGAACAACCATTTTGAGATTTTCAGTAAAGACATCATAGCCTTTGCTGCGGGTTGGCTTTTGTTTTGTGTTTGCGCCGCTGTCTTCGATAACCACGGTCTTTCCCATTGGAAGGAAGAAGCTTGCCATATCAACTGCCGCCTCAAGGTATCCCCCCGGGTTGCTGCGGAGGTCGAGAACGAGCTTGTCAGATCCAGACTGAATGAATTCGCGGAGTGCACCGCGGAAAAGATTCGCTGAATTTGCGGAGAAGTTGTAAAGAGAAATTACAAAAACACCGTCATCGCGAAGCTTGGTATCAATAGTGGGGATATTGATAACATCACGCACGACTTTAATGTCTTCTACTCCACCATTTCTTTTTACGACAAGGGTAACCGTCGTGCCGCGTGGTCCACGAATTATTTTAATCGCATTCTCAACAGTCATCCCACTTGTAAACGTCTTGTCGATTTTTATGATTTGGTCGCCGGGCTTCATTCCTGCGCGCTCGGCGGGAGTGTTTTTGAGAGGTGCGACGACCGTGAGGACATTGTCCTTTATCGCAATTTCCATCCCAACACCCTCAAAGCTCCCCCGTACCTCTTCTTCGAAAGCGTCTGCTTCTTCTGGTGGGAAAAATACGGTATAGGGGTCACCGTAAGCAGAAGTAAGTCCTGCGATGGCGCCGTAAACTTTTTCTTGGCTGGTTGGTACGCTCGATGACGCGGTCGTTGGCACGAAGCGCGCATCAAGAACCTCAAGAGTTTTCCAAAGTGGCGCGAGATCCAAACTCCTTGCTTCGGCTTCAGTGTTGGCCGCCGCGAGGGTGTTTGTGTCCGCCGTCTTATTCTCTCCTACTTGTATCCCAAGGGTAAACGCTGTTACAAGCGCGAGGACTGAGATGGTAATGAGATATGATTTATTTATAACCTGCTTCATTTAACGTAGTATCTCAAAAGTTTGTAGTCTGGTCAATGTGGCCGAATATGGAATGTTGAATATAGAATATTGAAATGGTACAATGTTTCTAATGATTTCGCGATATAATTACAAGGATTTGGTTTGGGTTGATGTGCAGGCGCCTACACAAGAAGAAGTACGTTCTTTAATGGAAGAATTTAGTATTCACCCGCTCGTCGCGGACGAGCTTTTGGGACCAACCCTCCGCCCTAAGGTTGATCTTTATTCTGATTTTATTTATCTCATTCTTCACTTCCCAAGCATTACGCACAAGCATGATGGCGGAGAGGATCAAGAAATCGACTTTATCATTGGTAAGAAATTTATCATTACCACACACTACGGTCACATCGACCAGCTTCATGAGTTCTCAAAAGTTTTTGAGGTAAACTCGATTCTCGACAAGTCCAACATTGGCGACCACGCTGGTTTCATTCTTTTCTATATTCTTAAAAATCTTTACAAGGTTCTCGATGGCGAGCTTGATCATATCAACAACGACTTCAATGATATCCAGGCGAAGATTTTTAGTGGCAAGGAGCGCGATATGGTGAATGCTATTTCGCATATCAATCGTGACCTCCTCAACTTCAAGCAAATCCTCCGTCCTCACAAGGAGGTGCTTGAGTCATTTGAAATCGCCGGTACTAAGTTTTTTGGGCAGGAATTTTCTTACTACTTGCGCACGATTGTTGGCGAGTTTTATAAACTCTCCTCGATTCTCGATGGTCACCGCGAAACAATCCTCGACCTTCGCGACACCAACGACTCCCTCCTTACGACCAAGACCAACGACATCATGAAATTGCTCACGGTGATGTCATTCACCATGCTCCCACTTTCCTTTGTTGCTTCTATCTTTGGGATGAATACCCGCGAGATGCCTATCATTGGTTTATCAAATGATTTCTGGATAATCCTCAGCGGGATGGCAATCGCTGGTGTATTTCTCGTCGGCTTCTTTAAGTTCCGCAAATGGTTGTAAAACTTTTCAATACCCTCTCTCGCTCTCTCGAAGAGCTCAAGCCACTTCATGATAATGAAGTGCGAATGTACTCGTGCGGACCCACAGTGTATGACTACGCGCACATTGGTAACTTACGTACGTTTATTGTGAACGACATTCTTCGCCGTACGCTCGAATACACAGGCTACAACGTTGAACATGTGATGAATATCACGGACATTGATGACAAGATGATTATGCGCGCAAATAAAGAAAGCACGACCATCGGTGCATTGTCGCAGAAGTATGAAAACTTTTTGCTCGCTGACCTCAAGACCCTCAACATCCTCGCTCCTAAAAAGATGCCACACGCTACGGAGCACATCGGCGGCATGATCGCGATGACAGAAAAGCTTTTGCGCGAAGGGTTTGCATACATCGCATCCGATGGAGTTTATTTTGAAGTAGCGAAATCAAAAAATTACGGCGCACTCGCACATCTTGATTTGAACGCGGAGACTGAGTCGCGCGTCGAAGGTGCGCTTGATAAAAAGAACCCTCGCGATTTTGCGCTGTGGAAATTTGAATCACCAGAAGATAACGGCGTCGCGTATGAGGCCTCGTTTGGTCGTGGTCGCCCGGGGTGGCATATCGAGTGCTCAGAAATGTCCCGCGATACACTCGGAGAGACTATCGATATTCATACCGGTGGTGTGGACCTCGTCTTCCCTCATCATACTAATGAGATTGCACAGTCAGAGGCATACAGCGGTAAGCCGTTTGCAAATATGTGGGTGCATGCAGAATTTGTGATGGTGGATGGGCAAAAGATGTCGAAGTCACTCGGTAATCACACGACGCTCAAGACGGTAACCGAGCGCGGGTTCTCTCCTCTCGCCTTTCGATACTTCGTACTTGGATCGCATTATCGTTCGAAGCTCAATTTTACATGGGAGGCACTTGAAGGCGCGCAGACGGCGCTCGGGCGTCTCGAAAGTCATGTTGGAGAAATAATTGGTGTTGCAAACGCTGATTATCAGAAACGTTTTGTGGAAATAGTGAGCAACGATCTCGATACCTCGCGTGCGCTCGCGCTTGCCTGGGAGTTGGTAAAGGACGACAGTGTTTCCCCTGCCGACAAAACCGCAACTCTCCTTCATTTTGATAAAGTGTTTGGGCTCGGGCTCGCACCGAAACAAACGGAAATCATCCCTGAAAATATTCAAGCACTCGCTCTTGCGCGCACGGAAGCCCGCGCGTCTAAAAACTTTTCCGAATCCGATCGTCTTCGCGATGAAATTAATGCTCTTGGTTGGGATATCCTCGACACAAATAACGGACAGGAGATTCGAAAGAAGTAAAAAAAAATGCCGCACAGTTGTGCGGCATTTTGTTAATAGCGGGCTTTGAAATTCCCGCGAGGGTGTCTCACTTTTCTTGGGTTGAGGCTCTGACGCCTGAACTTGTCTTGTACACGCTTTGTGTGTGCTTGGCGAAGTTTTGGCAGTTGCTGCCGAGGAGTTTGCTCTGGTTTCAGAAAATCGAGTTTCAGTTCAGGGAGACTGAGCGCCCCGTAGTCTCGGAGCAGTATGGTGGGTGCTCCCAAGTCCCTTCTCGAAAGGAGATATTCTATCCCCAAACTCCCGATGACGCATATTAGGATTTTCCTGTTCGTCATTTCGTCCCTTTCTTTGACTGCTCGCAATGGTCTCAGGTGAGATCGATGTGAGCTTCGTTGATATTGAGGAGGCGTGCAAGATTTCTCTTGATACTGTCGTTGTCGCCCCTTCCTACTGCTTCATCGAGCTGTTTGAAAGTGTGAACGAGCTCGTGAATGCTGTTCATCCCGATATCTCGAAACGACACCAAGGGGGTTTGTCTCTCGACGACGTCCCTGAGGTTGTGCGGGGGTTCTCTGTGGAGAAGGATTTTCCTCCCGTGCTTCACCGTACCCTTTTCTTGCTGTGCAGCCTTGTGTAAGATTGCAAGGCGCGCCTCTGCGGGATGAATCATGAGCCCCGTACTTTGGGGCATAGCTCCGTCTTGTGCCATTTTAATATCCTCCGTATGTGAGTTAAAGACCAGAAATCGCTACGCTCATACTCTCTCAAATCGTATAAAAAGTCAATAATTTCAAGTACTTTGTTTTTTGGAAAATATTTTTTGTGGTCTAATTTTGTTTCCACTGTTTTTCCACTGTTCTGCCCACAGCGTCAAGTTCCGTCTGTCTTGCACACATGTTAGAATGACCCGTATGACCAGCAAATCAAACACTCCCGAGCGACAATTCAAATCACGCGAGCTCCGCATCCCTCCACAAAATATCGATTCAGAAAAAGCACTTCTCGGCTCCCTCATGCTTCGCCCTGACGGGATGTATGACATCGCGGATATGGTGACACGCGAGACTTTTTATGTGGATAAGCATCGCATGCTTTTTGATGCGATGCTCGAGCTCCACACACGTCATGAGCCCATCGATCTTCTCTCAGTGTCTACGCGCCTCAAAGAGCGTGGCAAGTTTGACAACGTCGGGGGAGGCAGTTATCTCGCGGAGCTTGTCGACTCTGTCCCCTCTTCGACAAATGCAAAACACTACGCGGAGATTATTCAGCGTAAATATATTTTGCGTGCACTTATCGATGCAGCTGCGCACATATCAGAGCTCGGCTATGACGAAGCCCAAGAAATTGAAGGCGTGCTCGACGAAGCAGAGAAGAAAATTTATTCGGTAACCAACTCAAGTGTTTCTAAAAAGTTTGTGAGCCTCAAAGATACGCTCGAGGAAGCATGGGAGCGTCTCGACAAGATGCACAAAGATGGCGCCGAGCTTCGCGGTGTCCCCTCTGGTTTCGCAGCCCTCGACAACCTCCTCTCTGGTTTTCAGAAGTCTGACCTCATCATTCTCGCGGCGCGTCCTTCGATGGGTAAGACGACGCTCGCACTTGATATCGCGCGCCAGGCTGCGACAATGCACAATATCCCCGTTGGTATTTTCTCTCTCGAAATGAACACACAGCAGCTCGTGGACCGTATGCTTTCTGCTGAGGCTCGTGTGAACGCATGGAAGCTCCGCACGGGGAAGCTCTCGCTCGATGAAGACTTCGACAAACTTCGTGGTTCACTCGACCGACTTTCAAAAGCGCCTATTTTCATCGATGACCAGTCTGGTAACACCATTATGAAGATGCGTTCAGCTGCGCGTAAACTCAAGAGTGAGCACGGACTCGGGCTCATCATTGTCGACTACCTCCAGCTTATGAATACGTCGAAGCACTATGACTCGATGGTGAACCAGGTGACAGAAATTTCGCACTCTCTTAAGGGGCTTGCGAAGGATCTCGATGTGCCGGTGATCGCCCTCTCGCAGCTTTCTCGTGCGCTCGAATCTCGTGGTGGCAAGCCAAAACTCTCCGACCTCCGTGACTCGGGTTCTATTGAACAGGATGCGGACGTGGTTATGTTTATTCACCGTGAAGACAAGATGGATAAAAATCTTGAGAAGACCAATATCGCCGAGATCATCATCGAGAAGCATCGCAATGGTCCCGTGGGTATGGTGGAGCTCTATTTCGACGAAGAGAAGTCGACCTTTATGTCTATTGATAAACACGCTGATTACGGCGGAGCTTCACGTCAGGCGGGGGGTAATTTTGATGAATTTTAACAATGAGTTCAATTGATTCTCTCGCACAATTATTTATGAAGTTTCCCGGGATCGGGACACGCCAAGCAAAACGCTTTGTGTATTTTCTCCTTGCACAAGATCCGCATTTCGTAGACTCACTCGCGCGTGAAATCGCAGCGCTCAAACGTGAGATTGTGCAGTGTGAGGGGTGTTATCGTTTTTACCCTCGCGCGGGCGAAGGCAGACTTTGCTCTGTGTGTATCGACGATGCTGACAGTGCGACACTTATGGTAGTAGAGAAAGACACTGATTTTGAAAGTGTCCGTCGCAGTGGAAGCTATGCGGGAAGATATTTTATTCTCGGCGGGACAATCCCCGTCCTCGAGCGAGACCCTGCTTCAAAGATTCGCATCAATGAACTCCTCGCACGTATCGAAGGCGATGCAGCTGATGGCCTCACGGAAATCATCCTTGCCCTCTCAGTAAATCCCGAAGGAGACTTTACGCGCGATTATGTCATCAAAGCGCTCAAGCCTATTGCAGAACAACTCGGTATTACAATCACAACCCTTGGGCGCGGGCTTTCGACAGGGACCGAGCTCGAGTATTCAGACGGTGACACACTTCGTCACGCACTCAAGAATAGAGGTTGATTTACTCCCCTGTTGTGTTAATCTTTTTGTAGGAAGTTTTTGTACCTAAATAAACCAAAAGGAGAACGAGATGGCAATGAGCGTAACTGAGTTTCTGAACAGGGAACCAGCACCTGCGGAGCTTTGTGGCTGTGGATGCGGGAAGCCGCTTGAAATGAATGACCCCCTTGGTCCGCACTGGATGAAGATTGGCGAAAGGCGAGTGCTTGTCAACGAGGATTGCTACTTTGAAAAAATAGGCAAATTTATCGATGAACACCCCATCGGTGGCCCTGGTGTCCATGGACCGAAAAACAGTGGACCAGTTGATTGATTCAGTAAGGAGAACGAGATGGATGAGAAAGATTCTCAGGAACCAAAACTCTGCGGATGTAAGTGTGGCTGTCCATTGAACGATGACCCGAACCAAGTTCGAGAAAAAGAAATCGAAGGTGTGATGGTCGTGATGAACATCAGCTGCTTCGAGTCGGCTTATGGCAAGGAACTGGATAACAAAAATTCACAAGCACCAAAAGTTTGCGGATGTGGGTACTGTGGTAAGCCCCTGAGTACAGACCACCTTCGTGGTGTAAAGTATGTGCATCTTGAAAATGGCGACCCCGCCTTGGTAAATATCGAATGCTCAATAAGGTTTGAGGTAAATGTCCCAACAAAGGAGAATAACCATGCTTAGTCTTAAATGGCTCGCTTCACAGGTTTCGTATTTAATATGGAAACTTAAGAAGATGCTCCGTGGAAAAACAAAAGAAGAGCCATCATGTCCACACGGATGTGGGGTTCCACTCAAACACCACGCGTGGTCAGACTGTGGCGATACTCAAGCGGCACTGCGCACGATATCGGAACCCACCAGCGAAAAGGCCAGGGCATTCTACGACCGTGTGGGGCCAAAAGCGCCCGAAGAAAATCCTGACCCACTACACGGGGCCGATGGCTTCAGTTCAGTCTATCGTGGTCCGGGTGGGAGTACGATTACAGAATGATTCAATAATAAGTTGATAAACAAAAAACCCGCATTACTGCGGGTTTTTCTTTTTGAGAGTTACTTAATCGCGTCGATCGTTACTTTCATAAAAGGCTGGCGATGGCCGTTCTTCTTGAAGTAGCGTGACTTGTTGCGGTAGCGGATAACGACAACTTTCTTTCCCTTTCCTTCCTCTGCGAGGGTTGCATGAACTGCTGCCCCTGCTACGGTTGGCGCACCGATAAGAGTTTTTGAGCCGTCATTAACGAGGAGAACCTGATCAAAAACGATCTTGTCCCCTACTTTTGGCTCGCCAGGAAGCTTCTCGATAAGGAGAGTCTCGCCAGCTGCTACTTTATACTGCTTGCCACCTGTCTGTATTACTGCAAAATTCATAGTCCTTGTATTCTACACTAAACAAAAGAAAATGCAATAGTAGAGGGACTTTTTGACGAAAATCGTAAAAATAGAGCTTTTTACTCCTCAATTAAGGGTTTTTCGATGAGGAGAGGGTCGATACTTGCGGCTCCGTCGGTGATTTTGACCATATCTTTGTCCACTTTTTTGAGCTCTTTGTAGGCTGCGTTGTAGTGGTTTACCGTTGTTCCGAGAGTGTTGCCGAGTTTCTTCATGTAGTCCTCATAAGCCACCAAATGCTTCCTGAGCTCCTCGACGCGCCCAATGATGAGCTGTGCTGATTCTTCGATTTTGAACGCGCGGAAGCCGTATAGAACCGACTGGAGGTATGCGGCAAACGTCGTCGGTGATACGATAATCACCTTCTTTTCGTTGGTAGCATAATCGATGAGGCTGCGGGTGTTTACCTTTACGGCACCGACTTCGTTGATAAGGAGGTCATAGTAAATTCCTTCTGCAGGAATAAACATAAAAGCAAACGGAAGTGTGCCTTCTGCGGGGCGAACATATTTTGCGGTTTCGTCGATGCGCTTCTTGAGGTCGTTGCGAAAATCTTTTTCGAGTTCTTCTTTGCGCGCAGGATCAGCTTCGTTTACAACACGGTTGTAATTGTCGAGCGAAAATTTCGCATCAACGGGGATCATGCCATCTTTGGTAATGATGACAGCGTCAACAGTCTCGCCACTCTTAAACTGATGCTGAAGTTTGTAAGCGGTCGGTGGCAAGATATTTGAAAGGATGAGCTCGAGAGCTGCCTCCCCGAGGTTCCCTCTCTGCTTTTGGTGCGTGAGAACTTTTTCGAGATTTTGGAGCTGGTCAGTAATGCCGAGAACCTGCTTCGATGTTTCGTTGGCCGCGGTCATTTCCTTGGCAACGTTTGAAAGATTGCGCTCCACTTGCTCGTTGATTTCGCGGATGAGCTTTTGTGATTCGCTAAATTGCATATGCACTGCTTGCTGCATTTCTTTGTTTGATGAGCCAACCTTTGCGTCCACTGTCTTCATAAAATCTCCAAGCTCTTTGTTGAGTTGTGACTGGAAATTACCGATTTGGTTTTGAATGAGAAGAAGTGCGTCGTTTTGTGCGTCATGCGCAGGGGCTTGTTTGCGGAGGAGCGAAACAATTACGAAAGCAACGAGAGCTCCCGCGATGAGTCCGATGAAAATAAGAATGATTGGTTCCATGGTTGATTAGATTCCGTAGAGTGTACTAAATGAAGAAAGGAGTGTTGGGATGGCGATTGCGAGGAGGACGAGAGGAAGAACAAAAAAGAGTACTGTCCCCCAGAATGTCCACATAAGGTATTTGCGAGATTTCTCTGTTGACGCGTAGACCTTTTGAAGAAGCTCTTCTTGGGCTTGTAAGCGGTTTAAAATTTCTTGTTCCATTTATGTATTGTACTACAGGGGTAGGCAAAAGAAAAACAGGCTACCAATTGCTGGTAGCCTGTGTCTTGAGGTGGTTATTTCATCACCTCAGTAACTTCCCCTCTTTCCGACATCTCCTGCTTGTCTTGGTACATAGCCTTGTCGGCATGGTTCAAAAGCTCACCGACTGTAGAAATGCCTAAGCCGGTCGTCGATACCCCTATCGCTGAACGAAGCGATATCTTCGCGCCGTTTACAGCAAATGGATGTTCCTTCAGTGCTTCTTTGATTGCCATAGCGAATTCGATTGCATCTTTTGCCCCTGTGTGGGTCAAAAGAATGGCAAATTCGTCTCCGCGATATAGACGAGCGATAGTGACCAGAACCGATGCGTCCCCTAATCCTTCGCGTTGCTCCCTGAGGAATTGTGCGAATTGGATCAAGAGAGAGTCCGCTGCGTCATGCCCGATGGTGTCGTTGATATTCTTGAATCCATTGAGATCGAGGAAAATCATCGATGTCGGCAGATGCCCTTTACTCAGGGCGTTGTTTGTTGCCTCCATCAGTTCTGCGCGCTTCGGGAGCCCAGTGAGCTCATCTTTGCTTGCTTCTTGATACAATGTTTCGAGACGTATGATTTGTGCTGCTTGTGCATCGATAATAGCCCAAAGAACTACCGGATCTTGGGAGCGTTGACCGTTCATCATAAGACCTCCGTAAAGAGAAATTGTCGAAATTACATCTATAGCAATAATACCACATATATTAATACAATGTCAATGGTGAAATTGGTGTTAAAACAGCGTATACTTGGTGGATTAATTTAATATATTTTCAATATGTCCCTACACGAACAAATTAAAGGTGAGATCAAAGAAGCAATGAAGGCCAAGGACGCAGTGCGCCTCTCGGTGGTTCGCGGAATGGTCGCAGCTTTCGTTAATGAGCTCGTTGCAACAAGCAAGGCTCCTGACGCTATCCTCGATGACGAAGGTGTCCTCAAGGTCATCAAGCGTCTTTCAAATCAGCGCAAGGATTCTATTAAGCAGTTTGCTGACGGCGGACGTCCAGAACTCGCAGAGGGTGAGCAGGCTGAACTCGCAATTCTCGAAAAGTACCTCCCTACTCTCATGTCACGTGAGGAAATCGAAGTCGTTGCTCGTGCAAAGAAGGATGAGCTCGGCGTAACCGACAAAGCAAAGGCAGGTCAGCTCACGGGAGCTATTATGAAAGACCTTGCAGGTAAGGCGGATGGTGGTGATGTGAAGGCGGTAGTGGACGCACTCTTCGCTTAGGAATTAATTACTGAAAAAGAGCCCGATTGCGCAAAGCACAATCGGGCTCTTTTCTCTTACCTTATCTTCCCTCGGAGCTGCCTGTGGAATCCTATTGCAAAACGGTGCGCTTCGCTGTTGGCGAGGAGGATTGCACGCTCGTGTGTGGTACGCGACTTGGTGTCGCCAATTATTTCGCGTGCTCGGTGGTGCTCGTCTTTGACGACACCAACCACAGGGATTGCAATCCCCCATGCTTTAAGAGCTTTTTCCGCGGTGTTTACCTGAGCTTTGCCTCCGTCCACCACAATGAGCTTCGGCATTGGCCACTCGCTGTGATTAAAGCGACGCTCGAGCATTTCAAAGAGTGACGCATTGTCGTCATTTTTGCTTGTGCGGATTTTAAACTTTCGATAATCGCTCTTCTTGGGCTCACCACCTTCCGTAACGACCATTACGCCGACAACGTTTGTGCCTGAAATATGAGCCACGTCATAGGCTTCAATTCTGTATCCCTCGTCGTTCTTTATTCTGGATTCAAACCCAGCTTTTAAGAGAGCCACATCGTGAATATGATTGAGTGCAAAAATCATTTTCTTGATGCGGTTTGCTTCTTCAAATTTTAAATTCTTTGCTGCTGTTTTCATCTCACGCTCAAGTCCACTGATGAGAGTTTTCTTCTTCCCTTCAAAAAAAAGTTTAATGCGACGAATTGTTTTTGCGTATTCTGTTTTTGAAATAGTCCCTGCACACACTCCAGGACAAAGCCCAATCTGCGCATTAAAACATGGCTTCCCTTCTTTTGGTTTGCACTTGTCTCTGAATGGAAAAATCTTGCGAACAATATTGAGTGCTTCTCGGAGGACGCTTCCTTGTGGAAATGGACCAAATGAATACTTAATATTAGAAGCGTCAGTTTCTATCTCTCGTCCGCGCATCGTGATGATCCTCGGAAAATCTTCTTTGGTGATGACAACATAATTAAAACTCTTATTGTCCTTCTCTTTGGTATTGTATGGCGGAAGGTGCTTCTTGATGAGGTGCGCTTCGAGAATGAGCGCTTCAAGGACGGAATCGGTCTCAATATGGTCCACGCTTTTTGCAGTCTCAACCATCCCTAGGAGAATAGGACCGCGAGTGGCAATGAGGTCACGTCGAAAATAGCTCGCGACGCGGCTCTTGAGAGATGTGGCTTTCCCGATGTACAAAATCTCACGCTTAGGTCCGCGGAAGATATATACGCCAGGATTGTCGGGGAGTTTAGATGTTAGTTTGTTCATATTGCAGTTCTTCAATACTAAGTATATAGTAAATTATAGCTTAGTTCTTAATCAACCTAGGGAGGCCGCCATGGACCTGAAATTGAGTAGCACTCGCCTTGTCTCGTGCTCCATGCTTTTCCCGGAGATTTATCAGATGGTGGTAAGCGTGATAACACGCAATACTCCTGTCTTCTGCCTCTTTTGTACCAGCAAAATACTTGCAGTTTGCGCAGAGGATCTGACCTTTGAATTGGTCCGTCTTCCTGAGCGCCGTGGGGCAGATAGTCCTTATCTCAATCTGATGGAGCTCCGCGGGGTTTCTGGAGAGAGGCTTGAAGGATACCTTCTTCATTCATGGGGTGTTATGGTGAGTGTGTATGGCGACGCTGCTGTCGCACGTACCAGGTACCCAAAAGTCTACGAGTTCGTTCGCGAGCAAATCCTTCTCAAGGAAAAATACGCTCCAGGGCTCACAGAAGAAGATATTGCTCTCCTCACGATTCTTCTCATGAAGAACAACTTCGTTTTCTATAAAGGCAAAAAAGACTGGTTGAGAGATGATTCGCAAATCAAACGCACTCTCGAACACTGGTTCCTCGAAGGAGAAGAAGTGTAATCCTTACCATAGACCCTCGCTTCATGCGCGGGTCTATTTCTTTTTCAATACTTTCTTCAAGTACTTTCCTGTGTGCGAGCCTGCAGCCCCTGCGATTTGCTCTGGAGTCCCTCGTGCGACGATTTGCCCGCCTCCTTCACCACCTTCTGGTCCGATATCAATCACATAGTCCGAACTCTTGATGACATCCATATTGTGTTCAATGAGGATGACGCTATTCCCCTTATCAACAAGTTTTTGCAAAATCTCAATGAGTTTGCGTACATCTTCGTAGTGGAGTCCAACCGTTGGTTCGTCGAGAAGATAGATTGTTTTTTCCACGTGAGGACGATAAAGCTCCGAAGAAATCTTCACACGCTGCGCCTCGCCACCAGAAAGGGTGGTTGCTGATTGTCCGAGTTTTAGGTAGCTAAGACCCACTTCGTTCAACGTCTTCAAGCGATCATAGATGGCAGGAATGTCGATAAAGAAATCCGTCGCTTCCTCTACAGTCATCTCGAGCACCTCGTAGATATTTTTCTTTTTGTATTTTACTTCAAGGGTGTCTTTGTCGAAGCGCTTTCCGCGACAAACATCACAGGTTACATACACGGTTGGTAAGAAGTGCATTTCAACGGCGATAGTGCCGTTACCCTGGCAAGTCTCACAGCGACCACCTTTTACGTTGAATGAAAAACGTCCAGGGCCCCAGCCACGAAGTCGCGCTTCTGCCGTCTCGGCAAAGAGATCGCGGATGAAGGTAAATGCGCCTGTATATGTCGCAGGGTTTGAGCGTGGTGTGCGACCGATTGCGGACTGGTCAATGAGGACCACACGCGAGAGGTACTCGGTGCCAGTAAAACTTTCACAGTTAAAAATATCAGCAGTACGGTACTTGAATTCAAGGCGCGCTTGGAGATTGCGATGGATAAGCTCGTACATAAATGTCGATTTCCCCGAACCAGAAACGCCGGTAATGGTTACAAATTTCCCGAGCGGAATATCCGCATCAAGTTGTTTGATGTTGTAGACGTTGCCGTTTCTAATACGAAGGTGCCCCTTGTCGGTATCGCGTCGCTTTGGAACCTCCACGGCCACATCTCCACGAAGATAGTCGAGGGTGAGTGATTTATATTTCTTTGGATTCGTGATGAGCTCATCGAGGTCGCCTGAGACAACGATGTTACCACCGTGCACACCTGCTCCTGGGCCAATGTCCACCATATAGTCTGCAGCAAAAATGGTGTCTTCGTCGTGCTCAACCACAATGATAGTGTTGCCGATATCACGAAGCTCTTTGAGTGTCTTGATGAGGCGGTCGTTGTCACGCTGATGAAGTCCGATGGTTGGTTCGTCGAGCACATAGAGCGCGCCCACGAGACGTGAGCCAAGTTGTGAGGCGAGACGAATACGCTGACCTTCTCCACCCGAGAGTGTTCCCGCACGACGGCTGAGCGTGAGGTAGTTGAGACCAACTTCGAGCATGAACGAGATACGGTTTTGAATTTCTTTTACAACAGGTACGGAGATATCCTTGTCACGTGAGGAAATTTTAAGATCAGCAAAAAAGTCCGAGGCATCTTGAATGGACATATTTACTACTTCCGAAATGTTTTTGCCGTTCACAAAAACATTGAGCGCTTCTTTACGGAGGCGCGCACCTTCACAGTCGGGACAGTTTTCTTTCCCAAAAAAGTGTTTTGTGCCGAGGCCGTTACAGAGTGGGCATGCCCCATATGGCGAGTTGAATGAGAAAAGTCGTGGCTCGATTTCTGGATAAGAAAAGCCGTCGTTGGGGCATGCAAAACGGTTGGACATTATGAAGTCCTTGATATCGCCCTTCTCATTTGATAGCACGATGCGCACAAGGCTCTGTGACTCATCAATTGCTTTTTCTACTGCTTCGCCGAGGCGCTCTCTTCCCTTCTCTTTCCCCTTAAAATCAGAAAGCAAAATCTCATCGACGAGAACATCGATTTCGTGTTTCTTTGTTTTTGAGAGCTCAATCTTCTCGCGCAAGTTTTTCATTGCTCCGTCGATGCGCACCATCAAAAATCCTTTTCCAAGGAGGTCATAAAGCATCTGATAATATTCACCTTTGCGACCGCGCACGAGTGGTGCAAAGATGCGTACCGAAGCAGCCTTCTTCCCTTCTGGCCCCTTGATTTCGTCCATAATGAAATTCAAAATTTCTTCTGTGCCGAGGCGCTTGATTTCTGTCCCGCACACAAGGCAGTGTGGCTTGCCGATACGCGCATAAAGAACACGCAAGTAGTCATATACCTCAGTCATGGTTGCTACGGTCGAACGAGGATTTGATGAGTGAGACTTTTGGTCGATAGAAATAGATGGCGAGAGCCCCGTAATCTCATCAACGTCAGGCTTCTGCATTTGATTCAAAAACTGACGCGCATACGCAGAAAGAGACTCCACGTAACGACGCTGGCCTTCGGCAAAAATAGTATCAAACGCAAGCGAAGACTTCCCTGATCCAGAGAGTCCCGTGAAAACGATCATCTTGTCGCGTGGGATCTCAAGGTCAATGTTCTTGAGATTGTGGGTGCGTGCGCCACGAACCGTGATAGTGCTTAAAGCTTTCGAATCAGCTGATTCGCGTCTTGGACGTAAATTGTTTTTTTCTGCCATATTTTTTTGTATTAAAATTTTGTTGAGAAACCCTACCGAGGCGACCCATAATACCAGATTTTTGCGATTCTGGCAACATCATTGTGTATTGTCGGTTGGGGTGCTACCATTTAGGACAGCAACAAGGGTTCTTCTTTTCTAACGTCTTTTAAACTGGAGGTTGAGATGAAACGATTCTTTATTCTGATAGTTCTTTTGATCGTGCCGTGGTGCTCGTGCTACGCCGCACATGATGATTCGTGGTATACCTCGGTTGGTGGTGGTGCGATGATTGTGAAAGGGATTAATTCCCCCACTCATCTTGAGCAGCAAATTTTGGGGACGGCTGGCGTGGTCGGAAGCTCGACCACCGACAACAAAAGTTCCTACAACTCCCTTGCTGTCGGGAAATGCATCAACATCAATGTTTGTTTTGAGGGTGCGTATATTTGGGGTGCTGAGTTCCATAAAGACATCACGGTAAATAGCGCAAGCATTGGGGTCATTGATGTTGGCGGTACGCCGATTGATTTCGGTACTCAGCCAATCAATCTCACCTTACGGCAAGAAGCGACCGTTTCTGCGGGACAGCTATCTGTGCTGGGGAAGATCCCCTTGAATCCGTGGCTCGGGGTGTTTGCGCGCGTGGGGGTTTATGGGTATCAAATCAAATTGGTTTCAAAAATCCCCATTTACCAAAATATGTATCTCTCCGAAGAGAGTACGGATAGCGGGACAGTCCCTATGGCGAGTATCGGCTTCGACGTGAGACCGTTCGATCAAACAACGGGGCGGTTTGAGGGTCAAAAAACAGGGAGGATTAGTATTTTTTCCTTCTCCTTTATCTATAAGTTCTAAAGTCTCAAATGGCGGCGATGTGGTAAAACACATCGCCGTTTTTTATTTAAGGAGTTGTTCCTTTAGCATCGCTATCTCGTCTCTAAGGATTGCCGCAGTTTCAAAGTCGAGATCTTTTACCGCTTTGCTCATTTCTTTTTCTTTGAGTTTAAGAAGTTTCTGGGGGTTCTTTGTAAAGATCTGCCCGTCGATATCAAGATTCATCTTTACTGCTTTCATGTGCTCAGTCTCGAGATGCTCGGTGATATCTTTAATCTCCTTGATGATAGTTTTTGGCGTGATGTCATGCTCCTTGTTGTAAGCCACTTGGATAGCGCGACGACGATTGGTCTCGCCTACTGCACGCTCAATAGATCCCGTGATGGTCTCAGCGTAAAGAATCACGCGACCTTCTGCATTGCGAGCCGCACGACCTATTGTCTGGATGAGTGCTGACTCAGAACGGAGAAAACCTTCTTTGTCGGCGTCGAGAATACCAATGAGTGTTACCTCAGGAAGATCGAGCCCTTCACGAAGGAGGTTCACGCCGACAATACAGTCGAATGTCCCTTTACGGAATGCGGTGAGAATCTGAATGCGCTCAAGTGTCTTAATGTCGCTGTGCATATATTCAGCCTTAATCCCCTCTTTCTTTAAATACTCCGAAAGATCCTCGGCCATTTTCTTGGTGAGAGTAGTTGCAATCACACGCCCTCCTTTCTTGATAGCAATCTTTGTCTCAGCGATGAAGTCTTGGATCTGGCCTTCATAAGCGCCTTTTGCTTTGTCTCTCATTGAGTCCTGCTTCTCTCCTTTTGCTTTCTTGAAGCTTGGGCTTGTTGCAAAGTTTGGACGAGCAAGAATAGGACGGATGGTAATCTCGGGATCAATGAGTCCTGTCGGACGAATCACCTGCTCGACAACTTGCTCACTATTTTCTTTCTCGTAGTGTGATGGTGTCGCTGAAGTAAAAATCATCTGTCCAACACGCTCATGGAACTCTGAGTCACGAAGTGGACGGTTGTCCATCGCGGAGGGGAGACGAAAGCCGAACTCCACAAGTGTCTTCTTGCGTGATTGGTCGCCTGCGTACATACCGCCGATCTGTGGGATGGTCACATGTGACTCATCAATAACCGTGAGGAAATCTGGCTTGCCATCTTTTGTTTTCGGGAAATACGAAAGAAGCGTGTCGGGGGCAGAGCCCGCAGGACGACCCGACATAGGACGAGAATAGTTTTCAATGCCGTTGCAATATCCGACCTCACGAATCATGGCGAGGTCGTAGGTTGTGCGACGCTTGAGTCTCTCAGCCTCGAGGAGCTTTCCTTCTTTCTCAAATTTCTTGAGCTGTGTATCGAGTTCCTTCTTGATATCTTTAAGTGCACGCGTTTTCTCAGCTTCATTCGTGATGAAGTGCTTTGCGGGGAAAATAAATATTGATTCTGGTGTATCAACAATCTTCTGAGAAATAGGGTCAACCTTATTAATTGATTCGATGCCCTGCATATTAAGGGTGATACTCCACACAGTCTTCTCTGACACAGGCATGATCTCAATGAGCGAACCAATAGAGCGAAATGTTCCGGGGGTGAGGTCGGCGTTGGTACGTGTGAAGTGAATAGAAATGAGATTTTGCATCAAGGCCTTGCGGTCAATCTTTTGCCCAGCCGAAAGCTTCATGTTCACCTTTTCGTATTCTTCTGGCGAACCCAAACCGTAGATACACGACACCGACGCAACAATGATCACATCTTTGCGCGTAAGAAGTGCTTGAGTACAAGCGTGACGAAGGCGATCAATCTCTTCGTTGATTTGCGCATCCTTTTCTATGTAGGTGTCAGTCGTCGGCATATACGCCTCTGGCTGGTAGTAGTCGTAGTAGGACACGAAATAGTGCACCGCATTGTCAGGGAAAAATTCTTTGTACTCCTGCGCGAGCTGTGCCGCGAGGGTTTTGTTGTGAGCGATGACGAGCGTAGGCTTACCTACAGAAGCGATTACGTTCGCCATGGTGAAGGTTTTACCTGATCCAGTGACACCGAGCAGGGTCTGCGCGCGCATCCCCTTTTTAAGCCCAGCCAAAAGCTCCTTAATTGCTTTGGGCTGATCTCCCGCTGGCGGCCAATCGGATTTTAGATTAAATGTAGACATTTCGTTAGGATTGACAATATACCATAAAATTGTTGTTTTGGTAAGTTTTATAGTCGGGTATTGAGCTCGTATCAATAGCGTGATACGCTTAAAGGAGACATTCTTTTTGGGAGACGAAAATGGAAACGCTCGATTTTCTGGAGATTGAATCACTGGTAATCAAAGAACGTTTTTTTGAGCTGGCGAATGAGGGGCTACTTCTTCCTGTTTTTGACCGCACGGGTCAGTTAAACGTTAAATATGCCAGTGAAAACGGTTTTACTAAAAGGCATATTTTTGTTTTGTATGACATTTTTAAATCTCATATGGAGGTCAAGAAGACCCCCCAAGAGATTCTGGATTTCGCAAATGAAATCTTGTATCAAATTCTCCGCAGGAGAGAAATATACGAGAAACTCGATTCAATCATCGCCGACAAAAAAGAGAAAGGTATTTACTGAAACACGCCAGCGCTTTGATGCGCTGGTTTTTGTTTGACAAAGAATCCCAAAGTGGTAGTTTTGAGAAGGATACAATCAGCCAAACAAATAAGTGGAGGTCGAAAATGAAATTAATATCAACGCAGTTGGTATCAATAGAAGTGACTGGTCCATTGAGATTTTTTAGTCCAACATTTAGTAGGAGGGGTTGCAAAAAGGTTCTTTTAAACCTCGGGATTCGTTGTATGTGTGGTTTATGGTTCCCAAGTGGTCTGTGTACTTCACTTGAGCGCAGAGAATACGGTCCCTCTTTTTCTGATCAATACCCAGGGCTCTATCGACAAGGGCGGACATACCACGATCTCGTGGCTTACTGTCAATGTTGTGGACGAGTTCATAAAACAGTAAAAGAATTTAATGAAGAGCGATACTGGGTCTTTGTTAGAAAGGCAGTACTCCGGTATAAAATGAGAAATCGTTTCTCTCAATAATGAGGTTTATATTCAAATAGATATAAACGGTCGCAGATAATGCGATCGTTTTTTCTTTTACTTTTTCGAATACCGTGTAAGAAAACTTTTCTTAAGTTCCGCAAAGTTATCATTTAAAATTGCCTCGCGCATTTGTTCGCTGAGTGATATAAGGAAACGAAGGTTGTGGATTGAACCAAGTGTGCCTGCGAGCATTTCATTTGAGCGGAAGAGGTGTGCTACGTATGCACGAGTGTAGTTCTTGCAGGTATAGCAATCGCACTCACTATCAATAGGTGTGAAGTCGCGCACAAACTTTGCATTACGAAGATTGATTTTTCCATCGCGCGTATGAAGAGTCCCATTGCGGCCCATCCGTGTAGGTGCTACGCAGTCAAAGATGTCGCAACCGTTCTCGACTCCCCCAAAGAGATCTTCGGGCTCGCCGATACCGAGGAGGTGGCGCGGCTTGTCCTCGGGGAGAAGTGCGTTTACCCATCCTACTGCGGTAGTCATGTCGTCCTTATCAAATGAACCGCCGATACCATAGCCGTCAAAGTCCATCGCACCGAGTGTGCGTGCGCTTTCTTCACGGAGGTCACGATGACGTCCTCCTTGGACCACACCAAAGAGTCCCTGCTTTCCTGCTGCTTCAACATTTTTCTTGTGTGCGTCGAGACTACGCTGTGCCCATCGATGCGTACGCTCCATCGCCTCTTTTTGATAGTTATATGGTGCAGCTGGCGATGTGCATTCGTCAAATGCAAAAAACATATCAGCGCCAAGGTTGTGTTGAATCTCCATTGAGCGCTCTGGGGTGAAGCGGTGCTCACTACCGTCTTTGTAGGATTTAAAAGTTACACCATCCTCATCAATCTTTGCGAGTTTGCCCGCTTGTTCGTTGGGATCAATCTCTTCCCCCTCAATTACTTCGCCAACCTTCGATAGCTTCCCCACCTTAGAACCAAATGCAGCACCAAGTGAAAATACTTGGAATCCACCCGAGTCAGTCATGGTCGGCCCTTGCCAATTCATGAACTTTGCAAAACCACCTGCATCACGGATAAGCTCATCGCCTGGTTCAAGATAGAGATGGTATGTGTTTGCGAGGACAACTTGCGCACCAAGATCACGCACCATTTCTGGTGTGAGAGCTTTCACGGTTGCTTTGGTCCCCACGGTGACAAACGCAGGCGTCTTGATGTCTCCATGTGGCGTCGAGATGGTTCCCGCGCGCCCGAGCTTCCCAAATTTTTTCTCGATTTTAAACGAGATTGGTTTCTTTGAATTCATCTTGATTCGCATTCTATCATATTTGCGATGTCGTTGGGATTGACATATCCTCTAAATATTGGTAGCGTGAATTTAGGAAAGTTCATAATAAAAATAGAGAGGAGAGACGTCATGCCTATTATCCTTGTCGTTGCAACAGACAACAAAGGAAATATCGGCAAGGATGGCAAACTCCCCTGGGGTGCGCCAATCCGTGCTGATATGAAGCGTTTTCGTGAAATCACGATGCGTGGTTCTGATTCATCGGAAAGTTTTCCGTTTTTGGTCATGGGCCGCGCTACATGGGAATCTATCGGTTCGAAACCACTCAAAGGAAGATACAATGTTGTTCTGTCTCGCGATAAGGCGTTCACTGCGAATAATGAAGCCCTCGTCCTCAACGATGTCAAAGATGTGTTGCTTATCGCCCACTCCGCTTCGGATGGTCTCGGAGCACTCGTGTACGTGATTGGCGGGGCGGAGGTTTATCAACAATTCCTCCCTTACGCCGAGCAGATCTACCTCACGCAAGTCGATGGTGAGTTTGAGGGCGATGCGAAGTTCCCTCCACACGACACTACAAAATGGGCGCCTTATTTGGAGGACGAAATTCTTGCAGGTCCTCTGACTCCCTATAATTTGAAATTTATAAGACTCGAGCGTATCGCCCCGACGATACCAAAGTAAAACCCCGCACCGAGAATGGTGCGGGGTTCTTTTTTGATTCTACAAAATTAGTAATGCATTCGCGCAAACGCGAGTGAGCCATAGAGCCCGCCAAAATCGCCGAGTTCTGCTTTTTCAATCGCAGGTGTCTCAGGAAAAATTTTGAGTGTCTCTGAGAGATGCTTGCGGACAGCCTCGATAGGAATACCGACTTCACGCATCATCGAGCCTCCAACGACAACAACATCAGGTGACCAATGTACGATGGTATTGTTGAGCCCGTACGCAAGAAATTTTGAGAGTTCGTCCCACACGAGAGCATCGTGAATTTCGTAAGGCTTCACACCAAAACGCTTTTCCACTGCAGTCCCCGAGACGTATGCTTCGAGATCGTTCCCTTCGCATGTCGGACAAAGTGAATTGTCGGGATCGATAATCTGATGTCCTGGTTCAAAACCGAGCGATGATCGGTCGATGTGTCCATCAATAATGCGCGCACCGCCAACACCGGTACTTACGGTGATGTAGGCAACGATAGGCTTCCCTCTCCCTGCTCCAAAATGAGCTTCTCCGAGGCCAACGAGCGCAGCGTCGTTCTCGAGGTCGATAGGCACCTTATAAGCGTCATGGAGCGCATTTTTAATATCATGGCCTACCCAGCCACTGAGATTTGGGCTTTTGACGAGCATTGTCTGATCGCTGTCGATAGGACCCGCAATACCACCAACAATAGCAGTCACGGCGCGATCCTCAGCTGCAAACTTTTCAGCAAGATTGTCGATGATGCGCTTGAGCGTCTCAAACCCTTCGGTAAAATCTTTTGGTGTTGATACGACAACAGGCTCGCCAAGAAATTTCTCTCGATCTGCTGCTACGACACGCATTTTCGTCCCCCCAATATCAAAAAGGATATACATATCCATCTATTCTATCAGGCAGCGCCCAAAAAGCCAAAAATAAAAAAACCACACCCGGAGGTGTGGCTTTTGGAAGAGAAACGGTATTTAGAAGTTTGCAGCTTTGTGCATGATTTCATACACTTGGCTTCGCAAATCAACATAAACACCCAGTTCGTTCCCGTGGATGATGATGAATGCTTCAACTCCTTGGTTCACCACCATAGGAACTCCATCAAGGGTGACGAATCCGCGCTCCTGTGCCTCCTTCAAAAATGGGCTCGGAGTTGCTCGCAAAACTACATCGCTCAAAATCGCAGTTTTTGGGATAGTGTCAAAAACCTTCTTTGCCGCTTCCATATTTTCCGCAATATTTTCAGGGGTCGCAGGAAGTTTTGCCGGAGCGAGAGCCGAATATTCTTCAAATGCTCCCGTCGCTCCTTTCGTTGAAACGTTGATGATCACTGAAGCATCCTTCACTTCTTCTTCGATTGAGTCTTCGCCTTTTGCCTGTGCACATGTGTCGCCGACAAACGTATTGATGCGAATTGCGAGCTCCTCTGCTTTTTCGAGTGTGCGGTTTATGATGACCACACGAGCGCCTTTTTCAGCAAGAGCGAGCGCTATTGCATTGCCAGTACCACCAGCACCAAGGATTACAATTTTTGCACCCTTGAGCATGAGCCCTTTTTCAGCAAGCAGTTTTTCAAGGCTTTGTCGGTAGCCGATTCCATCAGTGTTCCATCCTTTGAGTTGTCCCGAAGGAAGCTTTTGGATGAGATTGATAGAGCCGATAGCTTTCGCAAGAGGATCAAGTTCGTCAACGTATTTCACATTCTCGTCCTTGAAACCAACTCCCGAACCGCCCCCAATGTATTGGGGGTCGCCTTTGAAATCACTGAGTACTTCTTTCGCCTGTCGCGTCTCACCTACCATCATTGCCATTACGACATCCATCTTGAAATGAAGATATGCGGCGTTCCACATGGTCGCCGTCTTCCCTGCGTAGTCATGCTCAACGGGGGTGATGGTGTATCGCGCATGAGCAAGTAGCTCGTCTTGAGACGCGGGGTTATTTATTGGAAGTTTCGCAAACGTAAGATGCGAAAATGCTTTATTGGTCATCATATGATTTCTCCTGTTTAATAAGAACGTGTCTCTATGCACACTAACACGACTCCTTCTTTCTGTGAAGTTTGAACGATACTTAATTATTTATATTCAAATATCGTTTTGGTAATAATAAAATCATCGGTAAGTTCATCGTCTGAAAGGTTATAAATTACCCCAAGATGATATTTAAGCGAGGTAATATCTCGAACATCTTCTGTCGTCCCAATAAAATCCTCGTCAGTTAATTCTCCTAAAGTTTTAACGAGCACTTCTTTTATAATTACTTTTTTTGAAAAATCTTCAACAAATTTAGGGGGGAGCATTGCCCAGTCTGCACCAGTTTTATCAATAATTTTTATGGTAACTTCTTGATCAGAGCAATAGCCACGGTAGTCTCCACAAAGTCGACGACCAGGTCGGAAAATCGTAGTTACCTCCTTTTTCTCCAGAAGGCTCTTATATATTTTCCTAAAGGCCATTTCGTTTGGATTAAGAAAAAGTTTCTCCTTATCTGTTATTTCGGTAACTGTATTCATTTCTAGTGTATCTCTATGATATTGAAATCCTTGTGAGATTCGTAGAATTCAATAACATCATCTTTATGAAGTTCGACGGTCTCATCCTGATTGTCTGCAAAGAGAATCGCAGGGCCGCGGTTGATCGTGATACAGATACGACGATCATTCCTGAGGACGATGTGATCGGACTGCTCGGTTGAGTTGTTGAATGCAAGGCCAATCCCTACTTCAAAATACGAATCGGTAATCGAGCGATAATACCCTGTCGAACCAAGACTATTGCAGACGATAACACCGTCGCCGATGAGCTCGTGGTGAATCTGCTCGTGGTCGATTTTTACCGTGTAGCGGACCGCCGTTTTTGGGTCGGCATTGTGAAGGGTTACTTCCGTCGCGCCAATAATTTTATGCTTGCCGTTGATAAGCGCTTCAATCTTTTTTACTTTTTTGATGCGATAATCCCCCGCCATAAATCCACTAATAATCTCATCGTTCTCTCTTTTTTGAGCGAGTTTGCCAATCTTTGTGTTTTTGATGAAAAGTTTTGGCACCGATGGATAAAGCGCTTCACTGCGAAGGAGTGTCCCGTCTCCCCCGTAACTCACCACAAATTCAGGCTTATCTTCGTTAAGAAGAAAACCCTTATCGAGAAAAAATTGCTGTATCTTCTCGTGATGCTCGCCGACGGTGGCGAAATATTTTTTATGCGTGGTTTTGTTTTTTTGCATAGAGATGGACACTATATTACAAGACGGACAAGAGGTAAAGAATCTTACTCGCTCGCGTATAGCGGATTACATTTAAGGCAAATACCGAGTTCTTCGAGGCGATTAAGGTATTTTAGTACTGTCATAATGTATTCAGAATGGCTCCATGTGAGCGGGGTCGCAGAGATGGGCTCGCCTGTTTCAGGATTGAGCTGTTCTGAGAAAATACCCGACGCGGTGGTGTGTCTTGATGCCCATTCGAGCCATTGATGTACAGGAGCAAAGTCAGCATCTTTTTTTGCGAGTTCAATGTAGTACTGAGCGAGCCAGAGACTGGTGATAATCCATGGGTTGCCGGGGCCTCCGTGTGTGCTTTTAAAATAAACATCACCTTCATAGCGCGCGATGCCACCAACTGCTGTTTTTACAAGAATGCGCTCCTCAACCTGCTTGATAGCACGTGCGACACGCTGGTCGCTCGCATCGAGTACCCCAAACGCAAAGATGCCGTACACGCTCGACATATCGAGGGTTCGGTCGTAGGTGATACTGCCGTCATCGGCGACGTTAATCATTTTTATAAAATATCCCGCCTCCTCGTCGTAAAGATAATTGAGGATTGCTTGGCGAATTTCAAAAGCCGCAGTGGTGTAGATGTGCTCACTTCGCTCTTTGCCGAGAAGTTTTGCAAATTTTGCGGCGACCGTAAGCGCGCTATACACCGACGCTGCGGTGTAGGTGTGAATACCAAATTTTTCTTCCCACAAGTCGTATGATGCTTTTGGAAGGCGTGTCGTTGGTTCGCGGTATCCCACCATAAAATCCGCAGCGCGCTTTACGAGTGAGTTATAAACCTTTTCTACAAATTCCAAATCTTTTGACTCAGCGTAGTGATTCCAAAGTGCGATAAGGATGAGTGCCGTCTCGTCTTCTTGAATAGGAAGTTCAATCTTGCCATTTCTCATCCATGGGTGCCACGAGCTTCCCAATGATTCATCGGGACGATACTTGTGCATAAAATATCCATCGTCCGTGATGACATGATCACAGAAGTCAAAGAAGCGTTCTGCGACATTGAAATCCCCTGCCATATCAAATGCCATCGCTGAGAGCGCGCCGTCGCGGGGCCACATGTAGCTGTAGGTGTCGCGACCGTTTTGCTGCATATCTGAATCAGCAGAAGCGATGATGGCGCCGCGATTGTCTGCGTGGGTGCGGATCGTGAGGAGCGAACGCTTAAAAAGCGAAATCTCCTCTTTTTTGAGACCATAAAACGTAAAGTTATATTTGTTTACCCATGCGTGCCAGTAGTCGCGCGTCGTCTTGATGATGTGGCTTGGGCTTTTTTCGAGTACATACGCATTGAGCGCGAGAGTTTCTTTTATGGATTCTCCGGCCGCGACCCAATAATGAATTGTTTTTGATTCATGCGCGGGGATCTCGAGATAAAAGCCAATGACGGAGTCTGACGGACCGTGCTCGATGAGATTTTTTGAAAGCATGCCATCTTCAGCGTCCTTGAAACTTCCCTCCTTTCCTTCAATCTTGAAAATGCCTGCCGTGTAATCGTCGAAGCTCCCTTTGTGCGAAAGGCCGTTTACCAAGAAGACGCGCTTGCCATTGTAATGAACGAGCGTGTGATGTATCGGGTCGAAATATGAAGTATCACCTCGATGGGATTCATAGATTTCAAATTCATGTCCGAAAAAAAGTTTAATCTCGCGCGTCTCATTAGAGTCGTTTGTCACAACTACTTCACGCAAGAAAATATTTTTTTCGTTGTAGACGGTATCAGAAAAATTGAGCGTTACCCCGAGGTGCGCATTCTTTGCGACTGTTTCCCCGATCATTGACTGATCTGCTGCGTGAACCTTGATATCCCAATTTGAGTGATCAAACCAGTTGAGTTGATTGTTTGCAAAGACACCGACGCGATGTGTGAAGTGCCCACCGATATGATTTTCGAGCCCGACATATGGGAAATAAAAGTCGCGCACTTGAGCACGCTTGTCCATGCAGACGAGGATGTTTCCGTTACCAAGTGAAAGGGACTTTGCCATAGGTTAATTATACTAGAAAATTTTACGTAAGAACAATGAGCGTTATGATATTTCCTTCACCTTTATCTTCTTTGCGTACGATGGATGCCCGACGACGCGCAGGCGGAGGTCTTGGAGTGCGTTCATGTATGCAATAAATGCTTCATAGGGTGTATTGTAAGGGTTGAAATACTTATGCACATCGCCATCATTGAACCATTTGGTGCACATATAGTAGAAGTGGTCTGAGGTCTGGAGCTTGCGCCAATCATCGATGAGTTTGTTGTCACAAGTAGAAAGCACTTCTTCTTCGAGTGCGTAGATACTTTTAATAGCGTCGTGTTGCATCGGGTTTGAGAGCCACGCTGAAAGGTCGCGCTCAACATCCGCCCACGACATATAGTTGTGTACGTCGAGCTCTGATACGGGCTCATAACGCTCAATCGCCTCACTCGGAGTTACAAAATCATTGTCGGGGTGTTTGTAGATTTCTTCGGGCAAATGGCGGAGGAAATTGAAAATACCTGTGTCTTCCCACTGGTGTTCGCCAAACGTCTCATAGTCCATAAAGAGATTGATGATTTCTCCGTTGCCGTTGACCTGATTTACCCACTGCGCAAACTTTGGCGCCGTGAGGGGAAATTCCGCCCACTCTTTTGATGAGAAGCGAAATGCGATGTCGTCGGAGAGACGATAGTTTTTGAGAAGAAGTTTTATGTGGTCAGTCCCCTTGGGGCGATACAAAAAGTTGGGGCTTCTCCAACCGAGCACATGGTCTGCTCCTTCAGCGATGATGCCTTTGTATCCCATTTTTTCTACTTCCATCGCGAGGGCATTGTTGTAGATGAGCTCAGTGTTGCGGAAGACAGTCGGTGTGACACCAAAAAGCTCCTGCACCTTATCGCGATGCATTCTTACTTGGCGACGAAATTCTTCTGGTGAATAGAGAAATGAAAGCGAGTGGTAGTATGTCTCCTCGAGCACCTCGGCGCGCCCGGTGGCCACGAGCTTTTGAAAAGACTCAAGCGTCTCAGGGCTAAACATTTCGAGCTGCTCCAAGAAAACTCCCGAGAAAGAAAAACTGATTTTAAATTCAGGATATTTATTGAGGAGCTCGAGGAGAACAGCATTGGCGGGTAGATAGCATTTGTTTGCTACCTTGTTGAGAATTTTTTTGTTATTGATTGAGCGGTCAGACGCGTCATTGAAATATTCACTGTCGCGCCCAATATCAAACACGCGATAATCTTTTACGCGGAATGGTTGATGAACTTGGAAATAAAAACAGATGGAAGCCATGGGGATGATTGGTATTTTAAAGTAAATACATTATATCAGATATATCTCGTTTCCGTGGGGATCCCGCAGGCGCAAAGAATCTTCTCGTAGTAATCAATACATTTCTTGCTTGCTGCGTCCCAATTAACTTTTTTAATTTCTTCTCGACTATTCCCCCAGAGAGTTTCCCATAGTGAGCGATGCGAGACAATACTAAGAATCTTGTTGGCCATATCTTCGGTGTCCCAGAAATCAGTTTTGAGCGCATGGGTAATAACCTCAGAAACGCCTGATTGTTTTGAGATGAGCACAGGGGTCCCTGCGATGATTGACTCAAGCGGTGTGATACCAAAAGGCTCTGATACTGAGGGCATTACGAAAAGGTCCGCGGCACGATATGCAGCGTTGAGGTCGTCCCCACGGAGAAAGCCGACGAATATCACATGATCAGAAATACCGAGCGACGCAGCCTCCATAATCATTTGTCGTTCCATATCGCCAGAGCCCGCCACAAGGAAAAGTACATTAGGATTTACGTCGAGCACGCGCTTTGCGGCACGGACAAAGTACTCAGGGCCTTTTTGAATCGTGATACGCCCTGCAAAGAGCACAATCTTCTGCCCAGAAGCTTTGAGTTCAGAAAGTTTGTTAGGGATATTCATATAGTCGCACTCTTCGATGCCGTTGTGTACGACAATAATCTTCTCAGCAGGGATGCCGTAATACTCTACGATTTTTTGTTTGGTGAAATTTGAAACCGCGATGATGCCGTCAGCGTGGTGCATTGATTCGCGCTCAATGTTGTACACATCTTGATTGACCCCCTGCCCTCCCGTGCGATCAAATTCTGTCGCGTGCATATGGAGGATGAGTGGCTTGCCGGAAATTTTCTTCGCTTCAACTCCTGCGAGAAATGAAAGCCAGTCGTGCGCGTGAATAATATCGAAGGATTCTTTCTTTGCAAGCTCGTGTGCACGAAGAGCATAACGACGCACTTCTTGCATGAGTGTATTGCCATAAACTTCTGCTACAAATTTATCGCGTTCGCGCACATAACTTTCAGAGGTTACATACGGCTTGAGAGAGCTTTCAATTTCAAGAAATTTTACTTTGCGCTCATCAGCAAAAAGAATATTCATAAACGACGCAGCGACACCAACTTTTTTGGGTAGCACAAAAAGCACGTCGATGTTTCGATTTGAAAGAGCTCGCGTAAGGCCAAAGCACGCGGTGCCAAGGCCCCCGCTATTATGGGGTGGAAACTCCCACCCGAACATAAGGACGCGCATATATGTTTTTAAGAACTTGAGCATATTGTAACATAGTTCCCTTTCTAAATTTGTGTAGTAGGGGTGTGGATAACCTCTGCCTCTACCACGAGGGGAATCTGATACACTTATGAAGTCGGAACAACATAATTAATACAAAACATATGCTTAACAACCACGTTTACAATTTGCTTTCACAGGCGACACAGGAGCACCGCAGTCTTTGGCGCATCAAGGATTCTTACAAAAAAGATGCTGAGCATTGCGAAGATTGCAAAGCCTTTTGGGCAAAGATGGAAAAGGATAAAGAGGATCATGTTGCCGAACTTGAGGCAATGATCAAGAAGCACCTCTAATACAAACAGTAAGAAGCCCCGCACGACTAGGTCGTGCGGGGCTTTTGTTATGGGAGGCTGCTCTGGAAATCGAGTTTTTCACCGCCATAGCTACACTGGATTTCCCCTTGCGGAGAGTTTTCGGTGTGCACGGCGATGAAAATCGAGTTTTGAAGCTTACTCGAAACGATCGGAATCGCCTGAGAACACTTGGGGCAGCGATCGACCACATGTTGTACGTGGGCGCCGTGCTTCGATTGCTCAGACGACGTCGCTCGTCGAATGAGGACTTCTCGCGGGGGGACAGTCTCGCCATCCGTGATGGTTGAAACTGTCTTTGACACTGCCTTACTTGGTGCGTCGATCATTGCAGAGCTCCTTCTTCCTTGAGTTGTTGCAGTGGTAGGTATTTCAGGACTTCGCCGCTGTAATCACAGGGGACCACAGTGGTGCCGACGATCGGGGGCATGTTGTGATGTCCGACGAACGTCAGTCCGAACTCCTTATTTTCAACAACGGGGACTTCGGTTGCAGTGCATCCGGGGCATTGCGCGATTTTTCCATCGCGGATAGCGACTTCTTTACCACGCAGTTCTTCGTCATCACCGTTGGTGATAGCTCTCAAAATGGGCATGATTTGCCTCCTTTTCGTTTGGTTTAAGGGTACTACTTCGCTATAAATATAGTAACAAAAAGTACCTACTTGTCAAGTGCTTAATAATAGTGTAGGATGTGGACTTATGACAACAGAAGAACCTCTTGAATTCCCTGTCCGCCTCAATCGCTACCTTGCCCACAAGGGTTTTTCGACGCGTCGCGGAGCTGATGAACTCATTACAAAAGGGTTGGTAAAGATCAACGGAAAGGTTGCGGTCCTTGGCGACAAGGTTGAGTCTGTGGATGACAAGGTTGAGGTTTCAACAAAAGTTATTGCGAAAATGGAAGGCTCATATCGCTATCTCGCATACTACAAGCCCCGTGGTATCTCTACTGATGTGCAGACGGAAGGAGAAAGCATCAAATCTTCCCTCCCCGCTCTCCGTGGTCTCTTCCCTCTTGGACGCCTCGACAAAGACTCAGAGGGCCTCGTAATCCTCACGAATGATGGTCGTCTCACTGATCGCGTCCTCTCTCCTGACCGTGTGCATGAAAAAGAATATTTGGTAAAGGTTGATAAATTTATCACGGATACATTTGTGCGCCACCTCGAGCGTGGTATCTTGATTGAAACGTATAAGACGAAGCCCGCAAAAGCACGACGCGCAGGCGAAACACTTTTCCGTATTGTGCTTACTGAGGGCAAGAAGCATCAGATTCGTCGTATGTGCGCAGCGGAGGGCTATCAGGTGCTTGAGCTCAAGCGTTTGCGTATTATGAATATTAAACTCGGTGATTTGAAATCAGGAGCATATCGTGACATTGTAGGAACCGAACTCTCAGACCTCAAGAAGAGTATTGGTCTCTCGTAAAAAACAACAAAAAAGCACGGATTCTGCGCTCGCAGAATCCGTGCTTTTTTGTTGTCGTTAAAAGTAGTAAGAAAAAATAATAAACCCAATCGAAAGTGCCGCGAAAGAGACAATGAGAACAAATCCCGCCATAATGTCTTTTACTTTGCCGACCATATCGTTGTGTCCTGGTTCGACGAGATCACAGAGGTCCTCGACTGCGGTATTCAGCATTTCTGCGCCAAGCACTGCGCCAATACAGCTAATCACAATCATGAGTTCAAGGACGGAAAAATTGAGATAGAAAGCGAGCGCTATCACTATTATTGCGACGATTATCTCAATGCGAAAATTTACTTCTTCGCGCCATGTGGTACGGACGCCGTTCATTGCCCAAGTAAAACTTTTGAATAATCTTTTCATGGTTTTTGTTGTTGGGTTAATTGTACCACGTTCAATCTTAAAAATCACAAGTGTGCGAGTGTTGGTATTTTGCGGTCATAATACAGGCGGTATATGAGCTTACGGATTTCCTCAACCACAATGATAGACGATGCGATACCAAGGATTATCCCCCACTCAGAAAGCGAAAGGGGAACCGTATGAAGAAGGTGCTGCCCAGCGCTCGTGTACATCGCACCGATTTGTAAACTAATAACAATAAAAAGGGCACCCAGAAGGAAGATGTTCGAGAATGGATTCATGTGCAAAATGGAAGCACGGTGCGAGCGGCAGTTGAGAGCGTTGAACCACTGGAAAACCGCAAGAAGCGTGAGCGATATTGTCCATGCTTTTACGGGGTCGTCTTGATAGAAACCAAAAAGATAGAGAGTTCCGAGTGCCATCGCTCCGGCCATGAGAACCATACGCGTCGCCATGAGTGAGTCGACGAGTTGGCGCGCACTTTTTGTACGCGGCTCAAGCAGGAGCCCTTTTTCTTTCGGCTCCATGGCGAGTGCGGTATCAAGGAAACCATCGGTGACAAAATTGAGCCAGATAATTTGTGCCGGTAAAATAGGGACGATATATCCGAGGATAATAGCGCCCGCAATTGTGAGTACCTCTCCTGCGCTGGTTGAAAAAAGATACAAGATTACTTTTTTAATAGTACGATAAATACTACGCCCCTCTTCGACTGCGGTGATGATGCTTCCTAAATTGTCATCAAGAAGAACGATATCAGATGCTTCCTTTGCCACTTCGGTCCCTATACCTCCCATTGCAACACCCAGATCTGCCGCCCCAAGAGACGGAGCGTCGTTGACCCCGTCTCCTGACATTGCCACGATGTTTCCCGCTTTTTTGTAAGCGCGGATAATGCGAAGCTTGTGCTCGGGGGTTACGCGCGCAAACACAGAAACATTGAGAATTATTTTTAAAAGTTCGTCATCCGAAAGGTGCTCCATCTCGCGACCAGTAAGCACCCGATCACCTTCTTTCCAAATCCCCGCTTCTTGAGCTATGGATTGCGCTGTGATGCGGTGGTCTCCTGTGATCATCACTGTGCGGATCCCCGCTTCTCTTGCGCGCAAGATGGTGCTAGGAACCTCGGCTCGTAGAGCGTCATGCATCCCGAGAAATCCGATAAATGTTGCGGCGGGATTACCTCCCATGTTTGGTAAATCCGTTGCGTCTGTTTGTGTTGCGAGGGCGATAACGCGGAGTCCCTCTTTCGACATTGCAACAAGGATTGATTCTATGATCTCCCTTTCTTCTACGCTAAGTAAAACTTTTTTTCCGTCTTTCCAAATACTATCGCAAAAATCGAGAATAATCTCGGGCGCTCCTGCGAGAGAAAGGACATTTTGGCCCCCTTCTTTGGCGAGGACGGCATGATATTTTAGATTGTAATCAAACGGCATCTCGGCAATGATGGGCGACTCACTCTCGAGAATATCCTTGTGAAATCCAAGTTTCTGAGAAAGAACGAGCATCGCGGCTTCTGTTGGGTCGCCAGAGAGATTCCACTGATTTGTCTCGTCGCTCCAGATGACGTGCGCATTTGCAGAGAACGCTGAAATCTTTCCCACAAGGAGGAGCTCGGGATGCACGGCGATCTCAATCTCTTTCTCGTTTTGCCCAAGGCGTGAATTTTCTAATTCGAAAATCTCGCCTAGTGGTTCATAGCCGACACCACCAACATTAAAAAATGTATTGTTGGTGTAAATTTTTTGTACCACCATTTCATTTTTTGTGAGTGTCCCCGTCTTATCGACGGCGAGAATATCGACCTGCCCGAGCGCTTCGACAGCATGCATCTTTTTTACGAGCGCATTTTGTTTCCCCATCCGCCAAACTCCTGTTGCAAGGACAAGCGTAAGAACGATAGGTAGTCCCTCAGGGATGATCGACACCGAGAGTGCTACTACCGTAAGAAACATTTCTGAAGGCGCTTTGCCCATAATGATTCCAATAGTAAAAAGCGAAGACGCGATGAGCGCGGTGATGAAAATGATAAGACGTGTGAGTTTCTCAATCTCTGTCTTGAGAGGAACATCAGTAGAGATGGTGGCAATCTCGCGCGCGAGAATACCGATTTCTGTATCAAGTCCTGTGCCGACGACTACCGCGTGCCCTGTCCCGGTCGCAACGTGTGTGCCTTTGAATAGGAGGTTGCGTCTTTCGGGGGTGGGGATATTTTCGCCTTCGAGAACTTCAGCGATTTTGCGTGCGGGGGTCGACTCCCCCGTGAGGGCTGCTTCGTCGACACGAAGATTGCGCACAGAAATGAGGCGTGCGTCTGCGGGGATGCGTTCCCCTTCTTGTACCATAAGAATATCTCCGGGGACGACATTTTCGTCTGCGATGATTACTTCTCGCCCGTCACGAAGAACCGTCGCGCGTGTCTCGACGAATTTACGCAAGCTCGCGAGTGTGTTTTGAGCGCGACCTTCTTGAATGGACCCAATGACTGCATTTATAAAAAGTACGGCAAAGATAACCGCCGCATCGATAGTCTCTCCGAGCGCAAGGACAGCGCCTCCTGCAGCGATGAGTACGTAGATAAGAGGGCTTTGGAATTGGCGCAGGAAAACTATCGCCAAACTTTCAGAAGCGATTTCAGGGAGCTTGTTCTCTCCGTATTTGAGAAGACGGAGAGACGCTTCGACACTATCAAGTCCGCTCCCATTAGTATCGAGCATGCTGAAAACTTGCTCGCTTGTTTTTGTGTGCCAGGATTTGCGCACCTGATTATTGCTATCCCCGTTCATGCTCCTTCTATTGTACCTCCCCCGTTACTTTCTCACAATGATTTACTTCTTTTTTGTTTGTGAAAGAAATTTGATTTTTTCGTCGCGCGACCATCTTTTGAATTCTGCTTCGCGTGCCCGCGCTGTGGCAAAGTCGGGGACTTCTTCAGAATATTTTAAAACAACAGGCCTGCGAATTTTTGTGTAATGCGCCCCCGATTTTAAATGATTGTGTTTATGAAGGCGCTTCTCAAGGTCGTTGGTACTTCCAGAATAAAAAGTTCCATCTGCACATTCAAGAATGTATGCAAAATACGCCATATTACCTAAGCATTTTATAGAGATGCGCCCAGATCGCGTACATCGCGTAGGTGTCGAGCCCACAATAGATTTTGAGATCTTTTGAAATCTGCGCACTCACGTCGGGGTGAGTCGACGGCGAAAGCATCGCCCACCATGAGTTTGATGCTTGTCCAACTTCTTTCATTCCGAGGTCTTTGTAGGAAAGCTCAGGGACAAGAGCGGGAAGCACCTTCTTGATTGATGTGCTTCCTTTAAATTCTGGATGTACATAATGCTGTTTTTTGAAAACATCCATCAAGTCATAGAGAAGCCCATTTACGCGGTCGATAGTCGCCTTGTGTTCAGGGAGGCGAAGAGCAAGCTCTTTGTTTACCCCTGCCTCAAATGATTTATTCCATGTGATGACAGAGCCTGTCGTGCCAATGTGTTTTTCGAGAAGTGCTGCCACGTGCGGTGATGGGTCACTGAGTTCTTCGTGTAGATACTCAATGTGCTCCATTTTTTCGCCATCCTCGTCAGGACTCCTCAATATATGCAAAGAGAATTGAAATGGAATGCGCTGATACGGACGGTATCCGTCAAAGACAGGGATCGCAGGCGCATATGTCTCGTAGTCAAAAAAGTAGAGCGGAAACTGTAGCCCCTCAAGTTCGCCATTTACGCCATCAATATCAATCATCGACTTTTGTTTGCGATACGAAATAATTTGATTCATCTGTACATCCGAGAACTCCATATCCTCGGGGATATCAGCAAGGTCATAAATTCTCGATTCAACAAGCGCTTCCAGTTTCTTTTTACTTGTCCCAATGCGTGAGATATCGTGGATAGAATAATCGGGCACTTCAGGATTTGAATATTTAAATGTGGTGCAGTGCTTGCTGCGGCCATTGTAGATACACTCACAACCACCCACAGGTTCTTTTTTGTTCGTGAGATATTCTTTTGCGGTCTTCATCTGCTCTTCTACAAGAGGAAGCCCCATGATGACAGTCGCGGTCTGTTCCTCGACAAGAAAGAGTGATTCGACATTAATAGTGCCCATGCGCACATAGTCTTTGTTGAGATGCACGAGGAAATATCTCCCGACAGTAATACCTGCGCGTTTAAGTACTGAAGCTTGGAAGGTGAGGTCGTCGATGTGGTTGTGGTCGTTGCCTCCTTCTTTGAGCGAATTGGTGCCCTTGATTTCATAAAGGTCCCAACAATTATTTTCCGCATCCCATACAAGCGCGTCATTGCGGGCGATGAAACCATCTACAATAAATGTCGCCTGGAAAATAGCGGGAGCTTTTGCGGTCATGAATCGCGTCGTTGCCTCGACGGCACGTTCCCCCGTCTCGACTACCTCGACACCCCCAGGAAAAAGATTGCGCGCATACGCTTCTACCTCATTGCCTTGCTCCATAAGATTTTGCTCAAATGCAGAAATCTCAAACTGATCCAAGAGCTCAGGTTTGTTGAGCTTGAGCCATGTGTTCTTTGGGCAAAAAAGATAATCAAGAAAAATTGTCTTGGAGATGATCATATGATTCACATTATATCATAAACAAAAAGCACTCCCGAAGGAGCGTTTTTCCTAAAAACGGTCAGGCCTATCGAGTATGATCAACTATTCCCTTATTTATCATTCCGACTGCATTTGAAAGTTTTTTCCACTGAGTTTTTAGCTCCTCGTATTTATCATCTGTAATATCTGTGCCATCTTTAATCTCCTTCAGCTTGGCAAAAATCGGTTTCAGCGCTTCTTTTGCAGGGTCTCTAAGCGGATGCTTACGGTCTGGATCTGAGGTTAAATCAATGATTGCAAAAAGTTCGTCAAGAGAGTACGTCGCCTCGAATTCTGCGACCATGTTTTCAAATTCAACTACTCCTTGCTCGCATCCTTTCTTTGTTTCAACTTGCACAGGGTGATCATTGAGCCACTGCTCAGCAAGGGCAACTTCTTCTGCGGTCGCAGTAACTTGTCCCCTTTCATTTTTTGCAACAAGTAGTTCCTGCTTTGTGGGATCAAATGCTTCCATATTCATCGTTTTGTATTAGTCAGTATTTCGTGGCAACCAATCCATCAATTTCTTGCGGTGCTGATCGAGGGACCAGAGATCGCCGTGTGTAAAGAGTGCAGTGTGCGCATCGCGAAACTTTTGAAGAAGTGCTGCAGTCGCGAGAGGCCAGCCTGCGGGCATGTTTTTGTTGTACGACTCGAGAAATTCAGCGACCGGTATAAGTACAGGGCCTTCGTTCATACGCATCTTCTTTTTTGGGAGGCTTATCATTTGTTTTTGATAATACCATAAAAATTGCGCAAAATCAAGGTTTTTAAATTCTCGTTAAAGTAGATTGCGAAGCACGCTCACGATGGTAATGGGCCCGATTCCCCCAGGTACAGGCGTTATTACAGATGCTCTACTCTGGCATGCGGGGTCAATATCCCCTACGAGCTTCCCTGCTTGCTCACTGGTTCCAGCGTCGATGAGGACAGCCCCCTTTTTAATCATTTCGGGTTTGATGCTATGTGGGATCCCGACCCCAGAAACAATGATGTCTGCATTTTCGAGAAGTGAAAGTTTGTTTGCGAGAGTTGTTTTGCTGTCGATTATGTCAAAAGGAAGTTTCATTCTTTTGAACATTAGTTGCATCGGCTCTCCCACGAGGCGCCCTTTCCCGATGATCACAATTTTCTTTCCTTTTAGTTTAATGTTTGCTGATTCGAGCACTTCAAAGACCGCTTGCGCGACGGGTGGTGTCCTGTTTATTTTTCCGCTCGCATAGCTTTCTTTGGCGACAGTGCCGAGTACATCAATATCTTTAAGGGGTGGAATCGCGTCGAGGATGGTTTGTGTGTCGAGCCCTGCCGTTAGTGGTAGTTGTACGACGATCCCGTCATAATCTTCCCCTCCGATTTTTTCAACGAGCACCACCGCCTCTTCGGTTGTTTTAATCTGTGGATATTTTTTAATTTCAGCAAGTATCCCCACACGCTCCGCGACGCGCGACTTCATTTTTACAAATTGTTCCGTTGCTGCATTCCCGCCAAAAACAACGAAACAAACTTTTTTGGGTGTTGAGAAGAGAAGCTCAGTAACGAGCTTCTCTTCGAGTTCTTTTGCAATGGCGTTTCCGTTGATAATCATTTTTTTATTCAACCTTCAAAGCTCTCCTTTTCCCCGGCCAACGATAGAAAAGCACAGGAATGAGGATGAGGGTAAGTACCATCGCAAACGAAAGCCCAAACATAATCGCAAAGGCAAGCGGCGCCCAGATTTCAGAGGCCGTCGTGAGAGGAATCATACCGACGACTGTAGTAATCGTCGTGAGTGCGATTGGACGGAGACGCACCGTTGCAGGGTCGATTACC
>JALNYL010000050.1 GCA_023229865.1 Minisyncoccota bacterium | reverse complement strand
CCTGCCGGGTTTCATGTCCCAGCCGGTAAGTCCCATGAATGCCGGCAATATCCCGTATACAGCCATCGCAGCAACGCAGCAATAATCCTCCCGCCATAGCCGTTTCGACGGAAATAATCAGGTTAAACCCGTCAATAACTAATTGCCGGTCTTTGATTTGCTCAATGGGGAGGCACGTTGTCTTTCTTAACTCCCGGCTGGTATTCGAGCAGGCCGCCCTGGAAATCGCCAGGCGTTGGCGTTTTACAAGCTGATGGTGGTCGCCTACCAGCTGCATAACCGAATGCCGCGCATAACCGCGATTAAGCAACCAGCAGAATTCATAAACCGCATCGCGCAAGCGAAGCAATGGTTCGCCGCTGAATAACGCTTGGTCATTCAGATGCATACCGCGATGCCTTTGTTCGTGGGTATTCATATAATCGCCGACACACTCATTCAGGATTCAAACTTGATTCATCATAAAACATCCGTCCATAATGAAACAGCCCCGGCCATAAAGCCAAAATTTATAAAACATCCTGATGAGAGATTTAGACGCACTTTTTGAGGCACTCGCAAGGTCGACTTTCCGCAGCAAGTTTCACCTCCAAGGCAAAGATCTTGTTTATTTGCACGCTAAAGGACTGCCAACGGTTATCGTTCATGCCGGAGACTTTATCGCAAAGCGTCTGGCACCGGCGGTGCTTACAAATGACGGCAAACAAACCCCTTTTCGAGGCCACCCGGTTTTTGTAGCGCAACATGCAACGGCCTGTTGCTGCCGCGGCTGTCTGGAAAAATGGCACAGAATACCGAAGGGCCGCGCCCTTACTCCGGATGAAGAAGCTTATGTGCTCAAAATCATGGAACGATGGCTGCATAATGAAATGAACAAGCCCGCTTAACAAAATATCAGCTTACCGGTCGACAATCGACCGGGTCTCGATACCGTGTAAATCCCCGATTAAACAGGCCTTGGCATACCCGGCCACTGCTGATGTAAGTTAGCGCGCATAGGTGTTTATACGAATTGTGCGTTCAGCTTAAATATTGATATTTTGATAAAAAATCGTGCAGGTAAATAATCACTCGTTAAGCATCATTGCCAAAAGAGTAAAGGAAGATAACTTATGAAAATATATCTTGCAGAGTTTTTGGGGACATTTTGGCTGGTTCTTGGCGGGTGTGGCAGTGCTGTATTGGCCGCGGCGTTTCCTGATGTGGGCATCGGGTTTCTAGGGGTTGCATTGGCTTTTGGTTTAACCGTACTCACCATGGCTTACGCAATCGGGCATATCTCAGGCTGCCATTTAAATCCGGCGGTTTCTATAGGACTATGGGCCGGCGGTCGTTTCCCGGCAAACCAATTGCTGCCTTATATTGTCGCTCAAGTAGTGGGTGCCGTTGTTGCGGGAGGCGTTCTTTATGTTATCGCCAGCGGCAAGGCAGGCTTCGATGTTTCAGCGGGCTTCGCTGCCAATGGCTATGGCGCTCATTCGCCAGGCGGTTATTCCCTGCTTGCGGCCCTGGTCTCGGAAATTGTGATGACCATGATGTTTTTGTTGGTCATTCTCGGCGCAACCGACAAACGCGCGCCGCAGGGAATGGCACCTGTCGCTATCGGTTTTTGTCTTACCCTGATTCACCTGATCAGCATTCCCGTCACCAATACCTCGGTAAATCCTGCTCGCAGTACAGGCGTCGCCGTCTTCGTTGGCGACTGGGCGCTTGCACAGCTCTGGTTATTTTGGCTGGCGCCGATCGTTGGAGCGATACTCGGCGCGGTAATCTATCGGTTCATCGGCAGCGCGGAAGATTGAAACGCATAAACCCAACAATCGTACGGCCACACTCAATAAGGCAAAGCTCTCAATCTTTATGATCACATCGAAACCATGAAAGAGGTTACATCATGAGCAGCACTTATCAATACCGGCGCATTTCCAAGGAAGACGCGGCGGTTCTTTTCGTGGACCACCAGTGCGGCCTGACTGCGTTAGTGCAGGACTATCCGCCCAGCGAATTCAAGAACAGCATTATGGCCTTGGCCGATATGGCAAAGTTCTTCAATCTGCCGACCATCCTCACCACCAGTTTCGAGACGGGGCCGAACGGTCCCATCATGCCCGAGCTGAAAGAGATGTTTCCCAACGCCCCGTTCATCGCCCGCCCCGGCCAAATCAACGCCTGGGACAACGAGGACTTCGTCAAGGCCGTGAAGGACACCGGCCGCAAACAGCTGATCATCGCCGGTATCGTGACCGAAGTCTGCGTAGCGTTCCCGGCGCTCTCCGCGTTGGAGGCAGGCTACGAGGTTTTCGTCGTCACCGATGCGTCCGGCACATTCGATCAGGCCAGCCGTGAGGCGGCATGGCTTCGGATGGCGACCGCAGGGGTGCAACTGCTAAATTGGTTCGCCGTAGGTTCCGAGCTGCACCGCGATTGGCGCAACGACATCCAAGGCTTTGGCAAGCTCCTTTGCGACCATACCCCGATCTACCAGAGCCTCATGACCAGTTATGCAGCTAAAGGCTGAGCCTGACGGAGCACTGCTATGATCACGCCGGTTATGGCGCGCATTAGCGCTGTGTTGCCG
>JALNYL010000049.1 GCA_023229865.1 Minisyncoccota bacterium | reverse complement strand
GCGGTGTGGCGCATGAGATCAACAACCCGCTGATGGGCGTGATGAATTTTGTCGAATTCGCCGCAGACCGAAGCACCGATGCCAAATCAAAGGAAATTCTCGATCAGGCGCTACAGCAAATTCACCGCATCAAGAAGATTGTCAGCAACATGCTGCTATTTGTCCACAACAGATCGGTCCCAAGCGGCAACTGCCTGATCGGGGAAGTCATCAGGCAAAGTCTGTTGCTGCTGGAAGGCGAATTGAGCAAAACCGGCATAAAGGTTGATGTCGATGTTGCCGACGATCTGCCGGCTATCCGCTGTAGCGCCGACAGCCTGCAGCAGATTCTGGTCAATCTGATCATTAACGCCCGCGACGCGCTAGCCGACAGCCGGCAACCACAAATCAAAATCAACGTCAGGCCCATGGAGGGGATGCTGGATTTGAGCGTGACCGATAACGGTCCCGGCATCCCGCAAGATATACAAAGCAAAATTTTCGATCCGTTCTTTACCACCAAGCCTCCGGGAAAAGGTACCGGCCTGGGCTTGTCGGTCATCCGCCGTCTGGTTCATGATGCCGGAGGCAATATACAGGTGGAAAGTACATATGGACACGGCTGTTGCATGCGACTACGATTACCCCATGTTTGAGCATTCAACCCCCAATACACAAGAGACACTCTATATGGTAAGCAAAATTCTGGTAATAGACGACGATCCTGCGGTGCGCGGTGCTTTCAAACTGATTCTGGAAGATGACAACTTCTCGGTTCGCGAAGCCGAGAACGGTTTGCAAGGCGTCGAAATGGCCCTCGCCGAACGGCCCAATCTGATTTTCCTCGATCTGCGCATGCCCGGCATCGATGGCGTGGAAACCTTGCGCCGTCTGAAAGCCATAGACGAAACGCTGAACGTTTATATCGTCACTGCCTTTGCCAACGAATATATGGAGCAACTGAAAGGCATACATGAGGAAGGCATTAAGTTCGAACTGGCCAGCAAGCCGCTGTCTTCCGTGCAAATTCGCAATATCGCCCAGATCGCTCGTATCGCCCCTGCCCAGCAAGTACAGCGCGCAGTGCCGCACAAACTGGTTTTAACCCTGTACGTGGTATCATTGAACAGCGAAACCCGCGGTCTGGTCGAGCAGATTACCGCTGCGCTCTCCAATCTGTACAGTCCAGGACACTGGGTTTTAGACGTCGTCGAAGTATTGGGCATGCCGGAAAAAGCGCTGGAAAAAGACGTGTTTGCGACGCCGATGCTGGTGCGCGATGTGCCGGGACCCGTGCTGAAACTGCTCGGCGATTTGTCGCGGGTGCCTTCAATTATCGCGGCCATTACCACCGAAGCTAAAGGAGTCGGTTCACAAACTATCATTATTTAAGCAAACTTATCGACGATGCCCACCCACTTCCCAAAGCTCGACCTGATCCTCGACACTATCACCGACGGCGTTTTGGTTGTGGATAGCCAGGGCGTCGTACTCTATGCCAACAAAGCTGCCGAAATCCTGCTGGCACGCAGCCCGATAATCGGTCAATCGCTGGCGATTCCAGTCAGTCCTGGTAAAAACAGCTATCAGGACATTAATCTGATCCGTCCGAACGGACTTGCCTGGGCAGAAATGCGTTCCTCGCCGATGGAGTGGGACGGACAACCCGGCTACGTCATCGCCCTGCGCGACATTACCGAACGCAAGCACATGGAGCTGGAACGGCAAAAATTCGTTTCGCTGGCCGACAACAGCATGGAATTCATCGGCATGTTCGACATGAAATTCATTCCATTCTACGTCAACCAAGCCGGCATGCGCCTGATCGGCCTCGACAATCTGGAGCAGTGCATCCGAACCCCAGTCCAGGAGCTTTTCTTCCCCGAAGACCAGCGATTCATCCTTGATGAATTCTTCCCGCGCGTTGTGCGCGAGGGCCACGCTGATGTGGAAATCAGGTTCCGTCATTTCAAGAGCGGCGCCGCCATCTGGATGATCTATAACGTGTTCTTCATCAAAGACAGCACCGGCGAGCCAGTCGGTTTCGCCACCGTGAGCCGTGATATCTCCGCGCGCAAACAGGCCGAGGCAGCCCTGCGCGAGGCCGACCAACACAAGGACGAATTCCTCGCCATGCTGGCTCACGAACTGAGAAACCCACTGACCCCCATCAGTAACGCAGCCCATATTTTGGATATGCTCAAGCTGGAAGATCCGCGGCTCAGCTGGGCTAAGGAAATCATTAAGCGGCAAGTGATGCACCTCACTCACCTGGTGGACGATCTACTGGATGTTTCCCGTATCGCGCGGGGCAAAATTTCGCTGAAGAAAGAGCGGCTCGACCTTGTAGAAGTGATTAAGTCAGTCTTGGAGACGGCACGCGGCCCCATCTTGGCCAAACAACAACATCTCGATGTTCGTCTGCCTGAACAACCGATACTGTTGAAGGGCGATTCCGTGCGCCTGTCTCAAGTGTTTCTTAACCTACTCGACAATGCCTGCAAATACTCTCTGGAAAACGCTCAAATCGAGGTTGATGTCCAACTGCACGGACCCGAAGTTGAGATCCAGGTGCGGGACAACGGCACCGGCATCTCGGCGGAACTATTG
>JALNYL010000048.1 GCA_023229865.1 Minisyncoccota bacterium | reverse complement strand
GCCAGTGCCGCCTGCACGGCGCGGCGGGCAGCGTGCTCATCAGCTTGCGGATAACCGAAATAAGCCAGCAAGCCGCCGCCATGGGTTTGCACGATATGCCCGGAAAACTGCCGGATAATGTCCACGCAACAGGCTTGGGGCGCAGATAGCTGCTCCATCGCCTCATCGGGATCGTCAATCGCAGCCAGATTCAACTCGCAATACAGCACGGTTACTTGTCGCCGCTCTGCGGGTAATTGCAGATTGGCTTCATGTGAGCCGACCATTCCTTTAACACCGTTCGTCCTGAGCCCTTCGACTGCACTCAGGCGAGCCTTGTCGAAGGTCTCCTGCCGAAATTCGCCGCTACGGATACGTTCAAGCAACTGCCGGGTTTTCTCGCAGGGTAATGCGCCCAACTCATTTTTCAGCAGACGGCAGCAAACTTCGTACTGGCCGATGGCCGCGCTGGTCTGTCCATTTAACGCGTAAAGGAGCATGGCCCGGCGGTGGGCATCCTCATCCCACGGTTCCAGTTCTATATAGCGTAAATCGAATAGCAGCGCCTTGCTGTAGTCGCCCAACTGCGCGTAACGGTCAGAGAGCAGTTCCAGCAAAGCCAAGGCACGGCGGTGCAGGGCTTCGCGTTGTATCTGTAGCCAGCCCTCAAAATCAGGACTGTCAGGCAAGGATAGGCCTGCCAAAAATTCGCCCCGATAGAGGGCCATGATTCTCTCAGCATCTAAAACCTCAGTTCCCTGCGAAACAGCCGCCTGCCCGGCAAAATCCAGCACATCGACATAGGCATTCGGAATGAAACGGAGGGTGTGCTTGCTGGATGAGAACAACGTTATACCGCTTGGCAACTCCAGCACCCGGCGTAAATTCGACAAAGTCCGGCGCAGATTGTCCCGCGCCGCAATAGGCTCATAGCCGCCCCATAGCAGCTCGGCCAACATTCCCCGGTTGTGATCCTGCTGCCGCTCCACGGCGAGATAGGCAAGCAATGCGCGCATCTTGTTGTAAGAAAAACCGTCAACCGAATGCCCATCCAGACTGGCCTCGAAACCGCCCAGCAACATTATCTTGAGCTTGTGATCGGGAGGAGAGGGCATTAGACGATTCATGGACGATGGCTTGATACGATTCGCCGTTATACCACTAATTGTGTGTAATTTAAAACTTACTTCCATTAAGGGGGGCGATTCAAACTGCTGTAGTTATGCGGGTTCCCACGCTTCAGAGACTGTGAAAGTTTTATCTAAATTAGGCTGAAAACATTTTTCACCACGAAGACACGAAGAACACGAAGTTTTCAATGTATTGAATTAAAACGATTGTATTTCTTCGTGTCTTCGTGGTGAATTCTTTAATTTTTTCTAAAAACGAATACTTTCACAGCCTCTTCAGCTTGGGAACCCAGTCTTGGAAGCTCCACTAGGCGGGGAGGGGTTTGCAACCCCGCCCCTAACGTGTCCCCGACGCTTAACCAGCGCAAAACGTTTCGGACGGGGCAACATGCCCCGTCCGGCATGGGAGCGTAATCGGATACAACGAAGCGGCAAATGTCGGGTTACGGCTAGCGCCTAACCCGACCTATATATTGTTAAATAAGGCAACACCATGAAACGCCACGCATTAATGATCTGCATCTATCGCCCCATCAGGAACCGCAGCAAACACTTTCGCATGAAAGCGATCATGGTCGTGGCCGCGTTAGGGTTGCCGATTCTTCCGGCGTATGCGGGGGCGCTAGACGGAGGAACGGCCTCGGGTACCAATGCAGTGGCTGTGGGGCCGATGAGCCAAGCCACGGGTACCAATGCACTCGCTGTGGGGATATCCAGCACGGCCTCGAACAGTGATACCGTTGCGGTGGGGGCGTCGAGCACGGCCTCGGGCATTAAAGCCGTTGCGGTGGGACGGCAGAGTTGGGCCGCCGGGGATTATTCCACTGCGATTGGCACTTACAGCGTGGCAAAAGGTCTCAACGATATTGCTATAGGTTCGGCGTGGGCTTCAGTTATGCCTTTTAGTGTTGGTGGTGGCAACATCGCCATTGGTAGTTCAACCGTTGCGGGGTCTGGTTCTCCGACGCATGCTGGCGGCGGTAATTCCATTGCCATAGGCACGGAGACGTATTCCATGGGCAACAACTCGGTAGCCCTTGGGGCTGGCAGCACAGATGACCATCGCAACAATGTGGTTTCGGTTGGCTCTGGTTCTCAAACCAGAAGCATTATTTATGTCACTGCTGGCGACATCGCGTCCGGGAGTACGTATGCAGTGAATGGTGGTCAGCTTTATACGACCAACCAAAATGTTGCTACTGCACAAACCACCGCCAATAGCGCTGTTACAAATGCAGCTACGGCCGACGGCAAGGCAGTTACGGCACAAGCGACAGCAAACACCGCTCAGATCACCGCCAATGCAGCGCAAACGACCGCTGACACGGCGCTCACTGCCGCAGGCAGCGCCCAGACTACGGCGAATACCGGCGTAGCCAATGCAGCCACGGCACAAACTGCCGCGAATGCGGCACAGGCCACCGCCAACACCGGTGTGACCAATGCAGCAGCAGCACAGAGCACAGCCAACACAGCGCTCACTGCAGCAGGCAGCGCCCAGACCACGGC
>JALNYL010000047.1 GCA_023229865.1 Minisyncoccota bacterium | reverse complement strand
TCGGGGACGCGGATAGAAGAAATGCCCAGCCAAATAGACGCGGTGGAAAAAGCGATCCGCGAGCGCATTCCGGCGCACGAACTGGGCGACGTGCTGGATATTATCGGCGGGCCTTATAGTACGCGCAATACGCTGTTCGGCAACTCCGGCACGGTCGAAACCGCCGATACCGAAATCATGATTTCCCTGCGCCCCGGCGATCACGCGCCAAGTATCGACTATATCAAGGATTTACGCGCCGAATTGCCGCGCCGTTTCCCCGGCCTTGAATTCTTTTTCCAACCTGCCGACCAGGTCAGTCAAACGCTGAACTTCGGCATTCCGGCGCCGATCGACATCCAGTTTGTCGGCGGCAAGCCGGAAGAGATCATGCCGTTGGTCGTTGAACTGAATAACCGGCTACGGCAAATTCCCGGCATCGTCGACGCGCACATTTACCAACGCACCAACAGGCCGTCGCTGAACCTGGAGATGAATCGCTCGCAGTTGCAACACTTGGGGCTTTCGGCGCGCGACGTGGCGCAAAACCTGCTGCTAACCCTGAGCGGCAGCATGCAAACCGCGCCGACCTATTGGCTAAATCCCAACAATGGTAATACGGTGAATATAGGCGTGATGGGCAATCCGCTCGATCTCGACAGCATCGAAGCGCTGATGCGGACACCGGTGGGCGGCGACAATAACCGCCAGCCGCAATTGCTGGGCAATCTGGTGACGATGAAGCGTTCGGTGCAACCGGCGGCAGTGACTCACTTCAACTCGAATAACGTTTTTAATATTTACGCGAATGTCGAGGGCCGGGACCTGGGTTCGGTCAGCGTCGATATTGACCGCCTGATCGAGGACACCACGGCCAAGTTGCCGCGCGGCGTCGAACTGGCGGTGCGCGGGCAAATCCAGACCCTCAACAGTTCGTTTATCGGGCTGGCGACCGGGCTGGCAGTGGCTATTGTGTTGCTGTACCTGTTGCTGGTGGTCAATTTTCAATCCTGGCTCGATCCGATGATTATCGTCAGCGCGTTACCGGCGGCACTGGCCGGGATCGCCTGGACCCTGTTCCTGACCGGAACCACGCTGAGCATCCCGGCCTTGACCGGCAGCATCATGTCGATGGGCGTGGTCACCGCCAACAGCATTCTGGTGGTTTCGTTCGCCCGCACCCGGCTGGGCGACGGTGTACCGCCGGTGACGGCCGCGCTGGAAGCCGGAGCCACCCGCTTGCGGCCGGTCATGATGACCGCTTTTGCGATGATCGTCGGCATGCTGCCGATGGCTGTCGGCTGGGGCGAGGGCGCCGAACAGAACGCGCCGCTGGGCCGTGCGGTCATCGGCGGGCTGGCGTTCGCCACGGTGTCCACATTGCTGTTTGTGCCGATCGTTTTCGCCGCCACGCATCGCTGGCTTGAACATCGCCATTCGACTCGAACCCTCCTTATCACTGAATGAAACCGTCATGAGTAATTATCAAAATCCTGTCTTTGCTTTGCCATCCCATCCGCAGCGGACGCTGATTATCGCCAAGCGATTCGGCTTCGGGCTGTTGTTGTTTTTACTGCTGGCCGGAGGCTGGCGGCTGGTGATTAATCGGAGCGAAGCCGAGAGCTTGCGGCAGCGCACCGAGGCCGGCCTGTCGCGCAGCGTCATCGCAGTGCGCTCCAAGCCGGGCGAGGTATCGCGCAAAATTGTGTTGCCTGCCAGTTTGCGCGGAAACACCGAAACGCAGCTTTATGCCCGCAGCAACGGTTACCTGAGCGTCTGGCACAAGACCATCGGCGACCAGGTCAAGAAAGGCGAACTGTTGGCCGTGATCGATGTTCCCGAATTGGAGCAGGAGCTGGCCCAGGCGCATGCCGCAGCGGCACAGATCAAAGTCAGGCTGGAATTGGCGCGTTCGACGCTGAAGCGATGGACGCTGCTGAAAGACACCGACAGCGTTATTCAACAGGAGTTCGATGAAAAACGCAGCGCCGTTCTGCAGGCGGAAGCCGATCTGGCGGCGGCCCAAGTCAATGTCAAGCGGCTTGAAAAAGTTGAAGATTATCGACGCATCGTCGCGCCGTTTTCAGGGGTTATTACGCGCCGGAGTGTCGATGTGGGCAGCCTGATCAACGCAGGCAGCCAGGAACTGTTCGCGCTGACGCAAATCGATCCGCTCCGCCTGACCGTCTGGGTTCCTCAAGCTTACGCGGACGATGTGAAGGTGGGGCAGGACGTGGCGGTGCGCCCTGCCGATGCGCAAGGTAAGTCCGTCTCCGCGCGTGTCGAGCATGTTGCAGGCGCCCTGGACCCTGTTAATCGTTCACGGCAGGTGGATATTTCGCTACCCAATAAAGACGGGAAATTATTGCCCGGCTCCTATGTGGAAATCTCGATCAACGTGGTCGGCAGCAAAGCCAGTCCGTTGGTTGTGCCTGCCAATGTGCTGGTTATCGATCAGGCGGGTACGCATGTCGTTATTGTCGATGCCGAAAAACGCATAGCGTTTCGTCCGGTAAAGCTGGGTCGCGATTTCGGGCGAGAAGTCGAAGTTTTGGAAGGTATGGGCCCCAGCGATGTGCTGGTCGCCAGTCCGTCGGATCTGCTGGTCGAAGGCGAGACGGTCAGCGTGGTGGAAGTACAGAAAAAACCGGATGACAA
>JALNYL010000046.1 GCA_023229865.1 Minisyncoccota bacterium | reverse complement strand
TATTGCCGGTGGTTAACAACAGCTTGCCCTGTTTGTTCGACAGCGCCATTAACACCACGCCGCGGCAACGCGCCTGAATGTTTTCCTCGGTGGCGTCTTTGGCGGTGCCTGCAAAAATATCGGCCAACATGCCGGTGAAGGCATTCACGGCGGGTTCTATCGGAATGATATGATGCTTGACGCCCAAGGCTTCCGCTTCCAGAACCGCATCTTCGTTGCTCATGTCCTGCGTATAACGTGACGGCAGCAGTACGGCTTCGACTTTGTCAGCGCCCAGCGCATCGACGGCCAGAGCCAGCACCAGCGCAGAATCGATGCCGCCGGACAAACCCAAAATGGCTCCCTGGAAACCGTTTTTGCGCACATAATCTTTAATGCCCAGCACCAGAGCCTGATATTCGCTGGAGACTTCATTGTAGGATGGCGCACAGGTAGTTTTTACGGGCTTATTGCCGTCAAACTCGACTACGCTGATTTGCTCTTTAAATTCCGCAGCACGGAAGACGATGTCGCCCGCGGCGTCAACGACGAAAGACGCGCCGTCGAAGATCAATTCATCCTGGCCTCCGACCTGATTGACATAAACCAACGGAATTTGCGCGGCTTTAACCTGGCTGCAAATAATGGCTTCGCGTTGATGGATTTTTCCCGAATTGAACGGCGAGGCGTTAATGGTCAGCAGCAGCTCTGCTCCCGCTTGTTTGGTATCTTCAATAATGCCCTGTCTCCAAACATCCTCGCAAATGGTCAGCCCTATAAACGTGCCGTTGAACTCGAACACGCACGGCTGGCTGCCTGCCGTAAAATAACGCTGCTCGTCAAACACGCCGTAATTGGGCAGAGCCCGTTTGCGGTAGCAGGCCAGTATCGCGCCCTGATGCAATACTGCCGCACTGTTGTAAAGCTTGTCGCCATCGTGCTCGGGAAAACCGACGACCAGCGCAATACCGGCAACGCGGTCGGCGAGTTGATAAAGCGCGTTATTGGCGGCGGTAATAAAATCGGCGCGCAATAACAAATCTTCCGCCGGATAGCCGGTAATGGCCAGTTCGGGAAAAACGACCATATCCGCGCCCAATTCGTCACGGGCATGAATGGCGGCTCTGGCGATGTTGTCGACATTGGCGGCGATGTCGCCGACCAGAAAGTTGGTTTGGGCTAGAGCTATTTTTAGGGGCATATAGTGAGAATATTAAAGCTATTATTAAGCCGATAACGGTTTGTAAAGAGTCCGGCTAATCCAAGATACTGTCTGGTTTACTGATTTGTAAATTTAATAATGTGCCGTTTCTAATAAATTTTTCGTCAAATGTATAGAATTTTTCAACGCTAGTATTTGCTGAGTAATAATGAAGTGCATCAGCAAAATCCAAGCCTTTACTATAAAGCTCACAGGCTTGTGCAACTTGCCAAGCACTTTCTACGGTAAAATTAGGCAGTCCACATATGGTTAAAATTGAGTGCAAGATCGATTCGCGAGGCAGTTTATAGGCTGACCGGAGCACCCATTCAAACTCCAATAGCGTTGTTTTACTAACAAAAATTGATTCAGTCTTTTTGAGCAAAGCTTTAGCTTGCTGCGATTGAACTGGATCATCATTTACTGCGTAACGCACTAAAATATTGGTATCAACAGCGATCATGCCTTATGCCATTGCTGCCTGATGTCATCAGCAATAGCTTGATCCATATCTTTTAACGATTTAGGTTCGCCCGTATAATCAGCACAACCGAACCCTTGATCTATATCCGTTTTTTGAAACGGCGAGGCTTTAAGCGTTTTCTGCTCCAGATAGCCAATAAAATCGAGCACTTCCAGCGCAAAGGATTCGGGTAAGGCTTTGGATTTTTCATAAATGATTTCGGCGGTATTCATGATGTTTCCTCTTAACAATTCTTGATGTAGACGAATCTTAATCTGCGGTTTTTTTATGCCGCTTCAATATCTGCTGTGAATTGATTCATATAACGTTTTTATTCTTTAAAAACATCCTTTCATTGCCACGCCAATATCGGTCGGCGAACTCACCACTTCAATCCCCGCCGCTTTAAGCGCGGCGACTTTGCCTTCCGCCGTGCCTTTGCCGCCGGTCACAATCGCGCCGGCATGGCCCATGCGTTTACCGGGAGGGGCGGTTTGTCCGGCGATATATGCAACCACCGGTTTGGTGACATGCGCTTTGATATATTCGGCAGCCTCTTCTTCCTCGCCGCCGCCGATTTCGCCGACCATCACGATGCCTTTAGTTTGCTCGTCGGCCTGAAAACGGCTCAGCACGTCGACGAAATTCATGCCGTGGATCGGATCGCCGCCGATGCCGACGCAAGTGCTTTGTCCCAAGCCTTGCGCGGTGGTTTGATGCACCGATTCATAGGTTAAGGTGCCGGAGCGCGACACGATGCCGATCGATCCGGGCAGGTGAATATGGCCGGGCATGATGCCGATTTTGCATGCGCCGGGGGTGATGACGCCGGGGCAGTTGGGGCCGATCAGCAACGCGCCGGATCCTGCCATCGCGGCCTTAACGCGCAGCATTTGCAATATGGGTATGCCTTCGGTGATGCAGACGATCAGTTTAATACCGGCATCGACCGCTTCCAGAATCGCGTCGGCCGCGTAAAAGGGCGGCACGTAAATCACGCTGGCGGTGGCGCCGATATCGTTGACGGCGTCCTGTACGGTGTTAAAT
>JALNYL010000045.1 GCA_023229865.1 Minisyncoccota bacterium | reverse complement strand
TATTTCGGCGCGGGCCAGTTCAACGCCCAGATAAAAAGCATGGCCGCCGTCATTTTCAACATGCAGCTTGGGAAACAGGTCGAACGGATCGGTGGCGCTGTGCAGGCCGTCGCGGTTGAAAATATGCACCCCTTCGGCGCTGATTTGGACGCGGAAGCTGGGGTCCTTGATTTGCCCGGCCAGTTCCTTGATTTCTTCCAAGTTATAAGGGAAGGGCGAGGTTTCATGCAAAGCCATTAAGCCGGGATCAATATGTTTGGGCAGCATGTCATGCTCTTTCGCTGCAAACATGATGCGGCGGGCTAGGTCGGCTTCCTTGACGGCACGGCAGGCATGTTTACTGACTTCGGTCGCCAAAATGCTGTTGATGTTAAGTTCCGAGCAGATGCCCAGCAGCAAGGCGTTCATGCCCAGGGTGTCGGCATGGGTCAGTTCGGTGATGTTGCCGACTCCCAGCATCATTTCAATATCGGGATGGTTCTTCCTGACTTCATGGTAACGCACGATGGATTGCGTGAAACCGAAGTGCAGCGGATCTAAAATCGGGTCGACGATAAAACTGCGGTTTTTTGCCTGCATGATGTTGATGGCTCTATCCAGTGAGGCCAAATCTTCATGTTTTTCCGGGATTAAAATCGGCGTCGCCGCGACTTCGTCGGCAACCCACAAGGTGCTTTCGTGCAGGCTGAGCATGTAATCGGCTCCCGCTTTGCCGCCCCTGAGCAAATCGTCCGCCTCCAGCGAATCGATACTGACGGTGAAGCCTTCCTGCTTCAAGGTGCGGATGATGTCTTCCATGTGCGGAAAATCGGTGCTCGGCAAACAGCCTATATCGATCACATCCGCGCCGTTTTGTTTGTAGTAATAGGCGCGCTTGACCACTTCTTCAACGCTGACATTGGGCGCATCGACAATTTCGGCAAAGATTTTGACGCTGTAGCGGCTTAAATCGAGCTTGTGCGCAGCCTGGCCGAAAAACATCGGCAAGTCTTTGAGTTCGTCCGGGCCGCGTTCAATCGGCAGGCCCAAGTCTTTGGACAAGGCGTCCAAATCGCCGCGGCAGCGTCCGGGCACCAGTATGCGGTCAGCGCCGAAGGTGTCGGTCAAGCGGCGGCCGATCATGTCTGCGGTCATCAGCGCCGCGACTTTAAGCCCCAGCTGATGCACGGTATAAGTGAATTTCGGCTGCATTTTTTCCAGGATATTATGCAGCTGTTTTTCCGCCAGTTTGCCGGTAAGAAAGAGGATGTGTTCGCTCATGTTAACGATTTAAGCCGTTCTTTAACTGTGATAATCAATTCATCCACACTTTCAACGACGCTGGTGTATTCGAAATCGCGTAATTTGGCGGTACCTTCCAGGTCGATTTTGCGCGGATAAACCATGACTTTTCCGCCCGGCGCAGTGGTTTCCATTTCCGGCGCTATGTCGCAAGGGTAGACAATGCTGGGAACTTTGCATTTTCCTGCCTGGGAATAAAGATTGGTCACCAGCGAATCGGCAATTCCGAGAACGCATTTGGCAATCGTGTTCGACGTGGTCGGCGCCATGACAAAAGTATGGTAATAGCCTTTATAAAAATGTCCAACCGGCGGCGCTGAAGCGGCTTTGTCGCGGTATACCGACATTTTTTTGCGGACGTCATCAAGATTAATGCCATACATTTTCAAGACTTCTTCTCCGGCCTGACTCAAATATAAATCAACATCGTCCAGCGTCAGCAGGAAGTCCAGGCATTCTTCTATATAATGACCGGAGCCGGTAATGGCCCAGGCTAATCGTGGTTTATCCATTAAATTCAATCAGAGTCGAAAACATTTGATTATTATACATCAATCAATACGCCGATTTCGCATGCAGGGTTTTTAGAAAATGTTGGTTACATGATTTAAGAATCTTTTATTCACCACGAAGACACGAAGAACACGAAGGAATAAATCTTCGTGTTCTTCGTGTCTTCGTGGTGATATTCTTTTAAGCTTTTGTAGATGCACCTGTTATTAATCAGAGGTTACGAAATGTTCAGTCGCGCCAGTTCCCAATTATCTTGCTGCACACACACCAAACCGCTGATTATGGGGATTTTAAATGTTACGCCGGATAGTTTTTCCGATGGTGGTAAATTCTCAGGTCTTAATGAGGCCATACAGCAGGTTGAACTGATGCTGTCCGAAGGAGTGGATATTATTGACATAGGCGGCGAATCAACCCGTCCCGGATCTGATTCGGTTGCGGCCGGCGAACAGATTCGGCGTGTCGTTCCGGTGATCGAGGCCATCAGGCAGCAATTGAACAGCGATATTTTAATCAGTATCGATACGACCTTAAGCGAGGTCGCCAAAGCGGCGCTGGATGCCGGAGCCGATATTATCAACGATGTTTCCGGGGGCAGGGAGGATGCGGCTATCCTGACGCTGGCTGCCCAAACCGGTGTGCCGATAATTTTGATGCACAGCCAGGGGATGCCAAAAACCATGCAGGACAATCCGCATTATGAAAATGTGGTGCAGGAAGTGCTTGACGCCCTGAATGTAAGCATTGAGGCAGCATTAAAGGCAGGGGTTAAAAAAGAAGCGATTGCGATCGATCCGGGCATAGGTTTCGGTAAACGCAAGCAGGATAATCTTGATTTGCTGGCGCATCTTGATGCGTTGGTGGCGACCGGTTTTCCTGTGCTGTTAGGCACCAGTCGCAAGCGTTTTATGGGTACGATTTGCGATGTAACCGAGCCCTCGGAACTGGTTACAGCCACTGCAGTGA
>JALNYL010000044.1 GCA_023229865.1 Minisyncoccota bacterium | reverse complement strand
CAGAAGTTTTCGAGGATTTTTGGAAGTCGATAAAAACAGGTCGCCCCTGGACCGGGGTGGTCAAGAATCGCTGCAAAAACGGCGATTTTTATTGGGTATTGGCCAATGTTACCCCTTATTATGAAAATGATAAGTTGGTCGGCTATATGTCGGTACGCAGCAAACCCAGCCAAAATCAAGTTGCAGAGGCCACCGATGCCTATCAAAAATTTCGCGAAGGCAAGGCGGGTCATTTAAAAATCCAGGATGGAAAAGTCGCCAAAAAAACGCTGACGGGGCGATTCCCGTCCTTAGAAAACATCAGCATCAAAGCCCGTTTATTGATGGTTATCGCTATCATGTCAGCCCTGCTGCTCATTATCGGCGGTATGGGACTTTTCGGCATGAGTAAGGCCAGCGACGGTTTGCGCACTGTTCATACCAATCGCATGTTGCCTTCGAACCAGATTTTCCAGGTTCAGAAACTGCTGCTTACCAATCAGTTGCGGATTACCGCCAGTTTGTTCAATCCTACGTCCGAGTTGGTTCAAAAAAATCTTGCCGAAGTGGAACAAAACATCGCAACCATCACCCGGATCTGGGAGGCGTACATTGAAAACTCGCTGGGTCCGGATGAAAAAATGCTGGCGGATAAAGTTGCGGATGACAAAAACCGCTTTGTCATGGAAGGCCTGCAACCGGCTATTTCAGCATTGCGCAGCAATGATGCCGGGCTTGCCCGCAAGATTATCGAGGGCAAGGTTAATTCCCTTTACGAGCCGGTTGGGGAGGGTATTCAAAAGCTGTTGCAATTGCAGGTCGGTATTGCCAAACAGGAATCCGATGCCAGTCAGTCGCGTTATTACAGCACCCGCGAGATAGCTAGCGTCTTGATCGCTTCGGGTATTTTACTGGCTCTGTGGTTGAGTTTTTCTTTATTGCGTTCCATCGTGCGTCCGCTTAATGCCACCATTAGCCATTTCGGTCAAATTGCCCAGGGCAATTACACTAACGTTATTGAAATCAAAGCCATGGATGAGATCGGCAGGGTGCTGGCGGCTCTCAAAGCGATGCAGATCAAGCTGGGCTTCGATGTCGCGGAAGCTCAACGGATTGCCGATGAACATTTGCGCATTAAGATTGCATTGGACAACGTCAGCACCGGCGTGATGATAGCGGATACCGACCGTAACATTATTTACGCCAATAAATCGGTGATCAATATGTTTGACGAAGCCCAAGCCGATATCCGCAAACTGTTGCCCAATTTCTCCGTTGATAATCTGGTAGGCACCAATATTGATAGCTTCCACAAGATTCCCTCGCATCAGGCGCAATTGCTTAGCGATGCAACCGGCTGCTTGAGTCCCATCAGTATTAACTGGGGCGAACGTTATATGATGGTCACTGCCAGTCCGGTAATTAACACCAAAGGCAAGCGCATGGGTTCGGTAGCCGAATGGCTGGATCGCACCTCCGAGGTCATGGTGGAAAAAGAAGTGGCCGTTATTTTGGTTGCAGCGGTTATGGGGGATTTTACCCAGCGCATTGTCATGCAAGGCAAGACAGGCTTTTATCGTGAGCTGAGCGAATCGATCAATCAGCTGATGCAAACCAGCGAAAGCGGTCTCAATGAAACGGTACGGGTATTCAATGCCTTATCCCACGGCGATTTGACTGAAAAGATTGTTAATCATTATTCAGGCACATTCGGACAACTTAAGGAGGATGCCAATTCCACGGTGGATGACCTCAACAATACTATCGGTCAAATCAAGGATGTTGCCGAATCAATCCACACGGCCGCTAAAGAAATTGCACACGGCAACATGTCTTTGTCGCATCGCACCGAAGTGCAGGCAAACAGTTTGGAGCAAACCACCGCCAGCATGCAAAAGCTGACCTTAACAGTGCATCAGAATAGCGATAACGCCAAACATGCCAGTGAGCTTGCCGTTAGTGCATCGAATACCGCAGGTAAAGGCGTCACGGTAATTGGTCAAGTTGTAAAAATGATGGAAGCGATCAATGAATCCTCGCGCAAGGTTGTCGAGATTATTACCGTGATAGACAGTATTGCTTTCCAGACCAACATACTCGCGCTCAATGCCGCCGTGGAAGCGGCGCGTGCCGGAGAACAGGGGCGAGGTTTTGCCGTGGTGGCTGGAGAAGTGCGCAGTCTCGCGCAACGCGCCGCCTCCGCTGCCGGGGAAATCAAGAACCTGATCGGCGATTCGGTTGAGAAGGTAGAGGACGGCAGCAAACTGGTCACCCAAGCCGGCAACACCATGGAAGATATTGTTAATTCTATCCGTGGCGTTACGGCCATCATGTCCGAGATCAGCGCGGCATCCGCAGAGCAAACCGCCGGTATTGAGCAAGTGAATCTGGCCATTTGCCAGATGGATGATGTAACCCAGCAAAATGCCGCCTTGGTAGAACAAGCCACAGCCGCCGCAGCATCGTTGGAAGAACAAACACAGCAGCTGACGGTCACGGTAACGCACTTTAAAATGGATGGCGATAGCCGTGGTGCGGACAACTCGTTTGCTACAGCATCGGTTGCGAAGGAAACCGATCATGATCCCGTGGGACATATGGTCAAACTGGATCCGCAATCTACTGACAGCGGCGGTTGGGAAGAGTTTTAAACTGGGATAGAGGTGTCGTTCTGTTTCCGTTAAGGTAAAAACAATTGTGCGGCGGCAGTGGGATTTGACGCAAAATAACAGTGCAGGTAACTGGCAGTCAGCCGGTTTAGCTGATAAATGGCTTCCCCTGCTGAAGTGTTATGCACACGCTC
>JALNYL010000043.1 GCA_023229865.1 Minisyncoccota bacterium | reverse complement strand
CACGTTTTCCTCGGGCCGCGTTTTCTGGTGACGGTCAGGCACGGCGCCTCACGCAGCCACAGCAAAATCAGGGAGCGTTGCGAGGCGATGCCCGAGCAACTGGCCAAAGGACCCGGATTTGCGTTGTATTCGATCATGGATTTTATCGTCGATAACTATGTGCCGGTTATCGACGGCTTGCAGGAGCGGTTCGATGTGCTGGAGTCGGCGATATTTGAATACCGGCCCAGTCGGCAGACCATCGAAGGTCTTTACGAACTGAAGCGCGAGTTGTTGCAGCTGGAAAGCGCCATTAACCCGGTCATCGATATTTGCAACGAGCTGATGCGTTTTCATGGCGGGGTTATTTCCAAGGATGTGGGGGTGTATTTTCGCGATATTGCCGATCATATCAAACGCATCGATCAGGCGATTCATGGCATGCGCGAGATGTTGGTGGCGGCGATGCAGGTGCATCTGACCTTCGAAACGGTGCGGCAGAACGAAGTCGTCAAAGGCTTGGCCGGTTGGGGGGCGATCCTGGCGATACCGACCATGGTCTTCAGCTGGTACGGCATGAATTTCAGGCACATGCCGGAGCTGGATTGGGAATACAGCTATCCGGCGGTGATTGGCGGCGTGGCGTTGTGCAGTCTGCTGCTGTATTTGCGCCTGAAAAGGGCCGGTTGGCTGTAAATTCGGAAACATCTTTTCCGGGAATCATCGGAAAAGACCGGTGATTGTAGGTAACTTGACGTATTTATCATGGCTTGCAAAACAGGGATACTTCCTGATGTTTCGACTAGCCGACAAAACGCTCCTGAGCGTAGCCGAAAGACTTATGGTTTAGTGGGTTAGGTTCATGGTCGCCAATAATCTCCCTAAACCTGGATTCATCGTTCCCGCGCTCTGTCTAGTCATTCCGGCAGCCCCTTGCCCGGCGTTAGGCGCACTGCCGTTAAGTTAAGCGTTGTAGGAGCGGGCCATGCCGCCATGCCCGCGATGAAGAGGCCACAACACCGCATCGCGGCTCAAATATCGCGGGCGCGGCCCGCTCTCCTACGTTGTCATCTCTTCTTAACTTAACAGCAGTGGGCGTTAGGCGGGAAATATACCGATAGGCAGACCTTCCAGGTTTTTAAAACCTGGAAGGTCTAACCGGCAAGTTCGGAGCAGCATGGCCGATTTTTATAGGCTCCCAAAGTAAATATCACGCAGCAACCGAATTCGACGATCTGGGCGCTGCAAAGAGAGACCGCGATTTTTACAGTTTTTTTATAACAACAACGTTACATTAACCGCTCGGAACATCCATAAAAAGAGGTAACCATGAGCATTATCTACGGCTTGAGCGGCTTGCTCGCATTCGCATTATTCATTTATCTGTTGGTGGCGTTATTTTACCCGGAGAAATTCTGATGACTGCAAACGGCTTGTCGCAAATCACTTTATATTTTGTCGTCCTGCTGCTGTTGGCTAAGCCTTTGGGTGTTTATATGGCGGCGGTGTATGAAAATCGCCCGTTACTTCTTAAGCGCATCTTGGGGCCATTGGAAGCAGGGTTTTATCGTTTGAGCGGTGTTAACCCGGAACAAGAGATGGGCTGGAAAAGTTACGCCGCCGCCCTGCTCTGGTTCAATCTGTTCGGCGGGCTGGCGGTATTCGCACTGCAAATGCTGCAAGCCCATTTGCCGCTGAACCCGCAACAGATGGCTAATGTGACTGTCGATTCGGCATTCAATACCGCGGTCAGTTTTGCCACTAACACCAATTGGCAGGGTTACAGCGGCGAAACGACGATGAGTTATCTGACCCAGATGCTGGGGCTGAGCGTGCAAAACTTTGTTTCGGCCGCCACCGGCATGGCGGTTTTGATCGCGATGATACGCGGCTTTCAACGCACTCATGCGGACGGTATCGGCAACTTCTGGGCGGACCTGACCCGCGGCACTTTGTATATCCTGCTGCCGCTGTCGTTTGTGCTGGCGTTGGTGTTGGTTGGGCAAGGCGTGGTACAAACCTTCAAGCCTTACCAAACTGTTCCTTTAGTTGAGCAGGTCGGCACGGCAACGGAAAATGCCACACAAACCTTGGCGCTGGGGCCTGCGGCCTCGCAAATCGCCATTAAGCAACTGGGTACCAACGGCGGCGGTTTTTTTAACGCCAATTCGGCGCATCCTTTCGAAAACCCGACGCCGTTGTCCAATTTCCTGGAAATGCTGTTGCTGATTCTGATCCCGGCAGCGCTGTGCCATACCTTCGGTACGATGGTCGGCGACCCGCGCCAGGGCTGGGCTATTTTGGCTGCGATGACGCTGGTGCTGGTCAGCCTGTTATTCGTCACGGTGGGTTATGAGCAAGGCGGCAATCCGGCGCTGACTGCACTGGGCGTCGAGCAAAGCGTCAGCGCCGACCAGTCCGGCGGCAATATGGAAGGCAAGGAAACCCGTTTCGGTATCGTCAATTCGGCACTATGGGCGACGGCGACGACAGCGGCATCCAACGGTTCGGTCAATTCCATGCACGATTCTTATACGCCGCTGGGCGGAATGATTCCGATGTGGCTGATTCAACTCGGTGAAGTCATTTTCGGCGGCGTCGGTTCCGGGCTTTACGGGATGCTGATTTTTGTACTGATCGCAGTGTTCGTCGCCGGTCTGATGATAGGCCGTACGCCGGAGTATCTCGGCAAAAAGATTGAAGCATTCGAGATAAAAATGGCGGCTATCGTCATTTTAATTCCGGCTTTCTTTATTCTGGGCGGGACGGCGTTGGCGATCATGGTGGAGGCAGGAAAATCAGCGGTCGCCAATCCCGGTGCGCACGGG
>JALNYL010000042.1 GCA_023229865.1 Minisyncoccota bacterium | reverse complement strand
CATCCCTGCCCAACAAGCGGCAAAAGCTACGCGACCGCTAATGCCTGCGGCTGCCCCAGTCGTCCTGCTTCATTCGTTGGATACCCAAACAAGGGGTATCCAACATCATTCTCGCAATGACTCGACGCGATGTCGGAAAGCCTGCATTTTCACTACGCAAAAAGCGCTTCGTGAAAACACATGCCCTATCGCTTCTGGGGACTACTCGACTCCTGTCTCGCAGCGAGCGAGGCAAATTTGCCGGTGGTGCGGATTTAATCCCGTATGCCGCGCCGAGTACCGGAGCTTTCGGCGGGAATAGCCCGTTAGGGATGCGGCAGGAATGCCGCACGTTGACGAAAGTGAGGAACGCAGGAATTAAGCGGCATCCGGGTTGCCTTTTCTTTGGATACTTTCTTTTGGCGAAGCAAAAGAAAGTATCTCGCCGTCGGGTGCGAGAACCCGATTAAATCAATCGTCGCGGTAGCGACACATTGTTAATGTTGTTGGGATATGCCGTTGAAAATGTTGGGCTTCATTGCATTCAGCCCAACCTACAGAACTGTTTGAAAGCAAATAATGAAAACGACAACAAATAATGCTTGATAAGATTTTGTCTTCATAAAGCCTAACGCCTGCGCCCTCACATACCATAGTATTTTGAACTGAAGGCAACTGTGATCGGGCCACCGTCATATAGGCACATGACAGTTACTTTCAGCTTCTTTTTGTGGTCGTAGTACGTGTGGCAATGCGTCTGGGAACGAACCAAGTCAAGCTCACTTGGATTGATACTTAGTGCGCCTAGCATCGGCTCCGGATCAAAGTTCTGATTTTGGTTAAAAGGCGCTGTTCGCTTGAGGTCGACGTCTATATAGCTGACAAAGTTTCCCTCCCGCTCTAGGAACATCCTGCACTCATCGCTTTCCACAACGATGTTGCCAGCCTCATTAAGTTCGCCGCCGACAATGTCAAAAACTTCTTTGACACTCATGCCCATGTACTGAAACGGCCTATGGAAAGGCTTGATCAACATGGGCAGGTTGAAGATGAAAGCTCGGTCCAATGCTTCGCCTAGCGTAGAACCCGTGCGACTCGTATCAAGAACGGATTTGTTGAATACAACCCCAATACTTTCCACCAACCGTTTTAGGGCTGAGGGGTAATTTTGTTCATCCGTGAAATCAGCGTAAAACTTACCCAGCAAAAAGCCGGGTAGCTCACACTGGCGATACAGGATGGGGAGCACTTTGGTTTGCCGCCCCGCTATTTCCTGATTCATCGCGACGTCCAGCTCGCGCTGAACCCATGGGGAACCAATCGAATTTGGAGAAAGGACTGCAGCGACGAAATCCACTCCGTCCAAGCCTTGACGGATTTTCTCAATGAGCGATTCGCCCACCCTAATTTCAGCTTCATCCAGCCAATACCGAATACCATGCGCTTCAAGATCCGCTGCCAACTTACGGACGAACGGCTTGTCCGCATGCGTGTGGCTTAGGAAGATGTTCTTGTTCAAAAAATTCTCCATAGCACCTAACATAAAGTAAACACCTTTTTAGGTGCATATTAATTTGCAATCCAAAGCGCAAAAGCCGCGCTAGAATCCCGTTAGCCATGATGCTATAACCACCATTTAATAGCAACCTTCCAGACAAACCCAACCCACAATCTCGCCCCAACAAATTCAACACATAAAAAAACCCGAATCCCAGCAAACATCTCTGTCTGCCAAAATCCGGGTTTTTTGATTACCGCTACAAGCTAATGCTTATTTTTTAATAATACTGATACCTTTCAGCAAGGTCAGCGCCTGATACAAAGGATAATCTTTTTCCAAGGTTTCCTTCTCTTTCTCCAGGGCCTCTTCCTTACTCTCTTTCGCTTTGCCGTTTTGCAAATGATGCGACAAATCGGCTTCCTTGACCGGCTTGAACTCGGATTTTTCCAGGTTCTCCAGCTTGACGCGGGCCAAGGCGATATCCGGTTCGATACCCTCGGCCTGGATAGATCGGCCTGAAGGCGTGTAGTATCTGGCTGTGGTCAACTTAACTGCCGAACCATTACTGGTTGGCAATATGGTCTGCACCGAGCCTTTACCGAACGATTTCTCGCCCATGATCACCGCACGTTTTTGATCCTGCAGGGCTCCGGCTACAATCTCCGAGGCTGATGCGGAACCGGCATTAATCAACACGACCATCGGCGCACCGTCGATAAGATCATCGGGAGCGGCATTAAAGCGCATTTCCGAATTTTCAATACGGCCTTCGGTGTAAACAATCAGGCCGCTCTTGATGAACGCGTCACTCACTTCAACCGCCGCATTCAATACGCCGCCCGGATTATTCCGTAAATCCAGCACCAAGCCTTTCAGGTTTCCTGCGTTTTCCTTTTTCAACGCGGCTAATGCTTCTTTCAGGCTTTCACCGGTTCCCGATTGAAAACTGCTGATGCGCACATAGCCGTAACCTTTTTCCAGCATCCGGTTTTTTACGCTTTTAACTTTGATGATGTCACGGGTCAGGGATATTTTTAAAGGCGCTTCCATCCCTTCACGAACAACCGTCAGCAAAATCTTACTACCCGGCTCGCCACGCATAAGTTTGACGGCATCAGCCAAGGTCATTCCTTTTACCGGCTGATCATCAAGTCTGACAATCAGGTCTCCGGTTTTAATGCCTGCTCTCTGGGCGGGTGTATCGTCGATAGGGGAAACCACTTTAACAAAGCCGTTTTCCATCGTAACTTCGATGCCCAGGCCGCCGAACTGACCTGTGGTGCCTTCTTTTAATTCCTGGTATTCCTCAGCAACCAAATAAGCGGAATGAGGATCAAGCCCACTCAACATGCCTCGAATGGCATCTTCC
>JALNYL010000041.1 GCA_023229865.1 Minisyncoccota bacterium | reverse complement strand
CGCTGTCGCTCGAACCGGCTTATTCCGGCCTACAGAGCTGCCAAGCGGCGAATCGCCCTACAAATAATCCGTCTTACAGTGTTATTCTTTGTCCCTTAGATTATGCGGATGGAGTTACTATCCAAGCGCCTGATGCAGTGTAAACAACGTCAAATGCAAGGTGGCCTGCACTAAAGTCGCATAAGGCGGAATTTGTCGAAGCTGTCGCGAAATCAATTACAGAGCCCGCTGCATAACTTCCAGTCGTAACGTGAAAATTGACAACAGGCTGACACTGGATATTTTGGTTCGGTAATGCATTGATGTAATTGGACAGAACATACCCACCATTGCTTTTAATAGCTAATCCTGCGTTATATTGGGCTAGGTTAGCATCAAATGTTGGAGTAGTGATCATACAATTGCACGTTACCACACCAGAGTTTGAACTGGGTGGCGTCAAACCTAATGGAGACACATTCATGGTTACCAAGTCGTTTGTTGCTGTGTCGCAGGTTGCGGGCACTAGGTCTATCGGTTGAACCGCAATCGTGGATCCGGATGCTTGCCCTATCGTCGGGACAGAGCTTGCATCAGCAGTCTGAACGCCCGCATAGTACTGCTGATTAAATTCAAATGTCAGCTGTGCGCCTTGGGTAGAAGGGGCAAGTAAGCTGGAATAAATACTATTTGAATAAACAGTGGCGTCACCGGAATAAACAGCGGGTGCCTGGAAAAAAAAGAAATCCTGCGCAGTAGACATTTTATTGATTACGTTAATTGTGTATAGAGTAGACATAGTAATTCCTTGTTATCAAAGTTAGTAGGGGGGCGCACCATGCACCATTTACGAATACCGGAATGACCGAGCGATTTTAAAAACTTCCAACGGGCAATCCATTTCATACATCAAGATTTCTAGCATGGTTGATACCCGGTAGGGCACTGCGCTCCCTACCTGGTTTGTTAAACGCTGTGTACCCTGTTTTTCAGTAGATCAAAGTTCCTCTTACCGTGAAGCGCCGCAAGGATTATTATCTGTTCTTCCTTAACAAAATAGATGATGTTGTATGGGAAACTTATTAATAATGTGTTTTCTTGTCCCTTTGTATTCAATCGGATGAATTTCAGCTGTGTAGGGTACGCTGTGCGTATCTTCGGTATTTCAATGGTACGCATAGCGTACCCTACTGATCAACCCGATCTTCTTCAATAGGATCAACATCAGGGTCCGCATCTAATACGGCTAAAAATTTGTCACGCCGCTCGCGTTTAGTACGTTCTAATAAATAATTTTCAGTCATTAAGGCCGACATCTTCTCGCCTAATGCTAAAGGTCAATCGATATATTCTCTTGAGCGGCTAATGTCCGCACACCGTTATAAATTGAATCGGGAATAGTAATACTTAATTGAGTCATGGCTAATTGCCCGTAAATTTTTGCTTATCCCGTCCCAACCAATAATCACTCGCCAACTGCTGGGCCTGCTCCTGCGTCTCAACTTTACCCAACAACTTAAGAGCAATCGCGGCCGTACCGATGATCGATGCTTCGGCAAAATCGTCCTCAACTTTTCCCTGCCAGATTAACGCCAGTTGCTCCGGCTCAAGCAGCTCGGGTTTAACGTGGCGGTGGGTAAATAAAGCGGGCCAGTTTTCATCGGACAATTCGCCGTTATGTACACTTTGCACGAGGCATTCCATATCGGGATTGCGTTCGGTCTCGCCGCCTTCGCCTTTTAATACCGCCATGTGTGGCTGGTTTAAAAGGGCTGCGGCTTGTTGATGCACGGGACGGTAGCCGGGATGGAAGATGCCCTGAATGCTGTATTCAGCATCAAACGGGTTTAACAAGCGTACCAGTGTGTGTACCGGTGAGCGCAAGCCCAGCACCGGACGCAGTTCGATAATTTCATGCAGCTTGGGGCAAAAATGCTCCAGCGATAAATAACTGAAATGCTGTTGTTCAAGTTGCTGTTTGGCGCCGCTAATAGAGCTTGCGCATTTAAGCCCCAAATAACCCAGCATGTTTTCAGTGTACAGTCTGCCTGCGGTATGGCCGCTGGCGCCATGCATGAAAACGGTGATGCCGTTTTCAGCCAGCAGCAAAGCCGACAGTAAAAACCAGGGCAAATGGCGCCGCTTTCCGGCATAAGACGACCAGTCCAGGTCGACTTTTACGGTATTGTCGGAAATATTGAATGATTCCCTGGCCGCTTGGGCGAAACCGGCCAATTCCTCCGGGCTTTCTTCCTTGACGCGCATCAACACCAGGAATGCGCCCAGTTGAACGGGCAGCACCTGATCGGCCATGATCATGCTCATGGCCCGATAGGCTTCTTCCTGCGTTAGCGGTCTGGAGCCTTTTTTGCCTTTGCCCAGGATACGGATGAATTCTGCAAATGGGTGTTCGGGGTACGGCGTTTGTTCGTGATGAGTGAATGTCATAAGGTAAATTTATAATAATGGTCGACTAACAAGGCGATAAACACGCCGGTCAAGTACATCAGTGAATAAAAGAAAGTTCGCATCGCGGTTTTGTCATCTTTCCGGCGCATCATCAAAATGGCGAAATAAATAAAGCCAAGACCTAACGGCACCACCGCAGACAGATAAATCAGGCCGCTCATGCCGGTCAGGTAGGGCAGCAAGGTAACAATGAACAGCAGCAGGGAATACAGCAGAATATGCAGTCGGGTATATTCTACGCCGTGCGTGACCGGCAACATCGGTATGCCGACTTTGGCGAATTCTTTGCGTTTGGCGATAGACAGCGGCCAGAAATGCGGCGGCGTCCAGGCGAAAATAATCAAAAACAACAACAGTGAGTAAGGATGCAGTTCACCGGTCATCGCGCACCAGCCCAGCATCGGCGGCGTGGCTCCGAAAGCGCCGGCAATA
>JALNYL010000040.1 GCA_023229865.1 Minisyncoccota bacterium | reverse complement strand
GGCGTCGGTTGGCGAGCGGGAGTGATTCGTGGCGATTGTCTTGACTCATACGAACGTTTTTTAATTAAGGGTTTGAGAGCGAATGGCTTGAATACCGGCCAGCGAGAATTGCACGACGTGTTCGGCAAAGGCCTTGATGTCGCTCAAATCGCTGGGATGGCTGCGAAACGGCCGGGCGCCTTGCATGTGCTTTAACCGCAACAGTTGAAAACATTGGCCCATGATGCTGGCGTGGCAGTATTGGATTTGTCGCTCGCTGGCCGCCTGTCCCAGGCACTCTTTCAGCAAGGCGAACATTTGCAGGCGTTGCGGATTGATTTCCTTTTCCAGAATATCGGCCAGCAACCGGGTGGGCTGCGCCATTTCCTTATGAATAATCGCAAACGAATAGGAGTTTTCATCGCCCATACGCCTGACCAGGGATTTAATCCGCCCGGCCAGCCGTTGTTCCGCCGATGCGTCGTCCATCAGTCCGCCGTCGGGCGGATACAAGTCAAGTTCCTGGTTAAAAGCAAAACGCCAGGATTCCAGGTAAAGGGTTTCCTTGTCGCGAAAATGATAATTAACCGAGGCGATATTGGCTTTCGCCTGCTCGCAGATTTCGGCGATCGTCGCTTCCTGAAAACCTTTCTCGGCAAAGATCCGGCTGGCTGCGGTTAATAGTCGGTTGCGAGTTTGTTCCGACTTGGTGGTTTTAAGGTTCGTCATGTAGGAAAGTTGAAAACAGGATTACATTTGGCAATTGAAATCATAAATTCAAATGCGCATTTGATTTTTTAAAAATCATATATCAGTTTCATGGCATTCCAAATATATTTTTTATTTAGCAAGCTTTGTACCAAGCTTTACGGTGTTGATTTTGTTTGGATTTAACACCTGCTCCGGCCTCGATTGCTCGTAAATCAGCAGCGCTTGTACAGGAACTGCCTGCCAGACAACAGTTTGCTGCCGCCGCTGTCTGTCGGATAATCCTAAAAACCTCAGTTAGTCCACGAAAAGCACGAAAGACACGAAATAAAGCAGTACGTTCGTTGAGCCAGTATTTCACCAAAAATAACTTCCGTTTGGAGTTTCCACGCTCCGCGGCACTGCCATTAAGTTAGTAATTTTAGTGAGTGCTAGTTCCCAAGCTCCAGCTTGGGAATTCGGTGTGGATGGAACGCAGATGACGCTGATGCTTATGATAGACGCAGAATATTCATAAAAAATCCGTGTTCATCATAGTCATCAGCGTCATCTGCGTTCTATTTTTGATGGCTGGAGGCAGGCCAAATAGATCAAGGTAAAAGCATTGCACCGTTACCCTGATCCGAGTCGGGCCGGTTATTTGACGGCTTTTGGCTGGCCAATGGCGGTACGCAGATCGGCCAGCGTGACCACGCGCGGACCGTGCAAGGCAGCAATCTGACCGACATCCAGTTTCAGTTTCTGGATGTTCTGGTAAAGATTCACGGAGTAAGGATTAGGCTTGGCCGGTGGCGGCGTATTGACTGCCGGAGGCGTATAAGCGTCGGCTTCGACCAGAATTTTCTCGTTCGGCAGATAGACCAATACGAACGCATCGTTATGTCCGCTGCCCGCAATTGAGTGGATCTCGATATTGCGCTTACCGTCTGAAAGTACATGTTTGCCGGTAAAACTCTCGAAGCGCGCAGGCTTAAGCGACTTGGACAGACGATCGGGATTGATGGTATGCGGCGCAGCCCAAACTTTCTCATAATACGTTTGGTTCGGTTGCAGCGTCACGATCGCAGCCCCTTCATCGACAAAAGTGCGCAAACCGCCCGAATGGTCGAAGTGGGCATGGGTGTTGACCAGGTATTTGATCGGCTTGTTGGGAATGATCTCCTTGAGTTTGGCGATAACGGCCTGCGAGCGTTCTTCATTTTGCGGCGCTTCGACCAGCACAATATGGTCGCGCTGATCGATAGCGACGCTGTGATGGCTGCCGCCGGTCAGATAGTAAACGCCCTCGGCCAGCTTGTTGGCGGTCACTACCACAGCCGGTGCCTTGGCGACTTGCTGGGGTACCGCAATGTCAATCGCCGGGTTCGCCTTGACGGCCGAAACGTTGATGTCCAGCACCGGATACCCGCCCTGGTTACGGACGATGTGAGCGGGGAACTGGATGCCGCCGAAGTCTTTGTAATCGGTGTATTGAGTTTCGACCAGCGTGTCGCCGAGTACCGGATTATCGATCCAGGTCTGCACCCGCTCGACCTGGTTGTTGGCGTTGATGGTGCCGACATAGCGATACTTGTCGGCAATGCTGAACGATACTTCGGTGCCGCTATCGACAGCTTTCGAAACGGCATGGTTGGCTTGCGCCGCTTTCAGGAAGCCTTGCGGGCTTGCCCAGATTTCCGCCAGACGCTCTTCAACAGCTGTCGGTTGCGCGCTTGGCACCGGAGCCGCATTACCGGCAGCGGCCACGTTCCAGGCGGTGCCGCCGCTGACGTATTGGTCGACCTTTTGCTCGACCGGCGCGGGGCGCAAGCGGCCGGGTTCCACGACTTGGCTGCGGGTGATCTGCACCCGCGCACTGGCGGTGTCGTAATTGATGTCGGCGGTAAAGTTTTTCACGTCGAACGGCGGCCAGGACAAATCCGGATTCGGCGCTTGACCGAACTGGTACCAACGCCCGCTGCCTGAAAATTCGATGGATTTAATGCTGTCGGCACCCGAGGCCTCAGACGCCGCCTGCAAGCCCTGCGGTTGCAGCAAACTGCATCCCGCCCCAGTCAATGCGACTGCCAAGCCAACAGCGGTGTATATCGATCTATGCATGAAACCCCCTTGGGTTTGAATATGGTGGAAAAATAAATATGAAGAGCCAGCCAAGTACAAAGCAAGAGGCATACCAGTCGGCTTTGATCAGGGAAAGGGG
>JALNYL010000039.1 GCA_023229865.1 Minisyncoccota bacterium | reverse complement strand
AAGCGCGTACCGACAGGCACCGCAACTTGGCAGACGAGATTGTTGATCGCTCAAAAATATCAAGGTGAAGTAGTTTATCAGGAGGAATCAATCCCGGCGTTGATGAAAGCCATGCTTTTCATATCAACCTTGCCGCATCCATTGATGATTTAAAAACAACAGAAGGTATAAAAAATGAACGAAGAAACACAAGTAAAAGACAAATTCTGGCTGTATGTCGGCTGCACAGTAATTACTTTATTGGTCGTCATCGGCATGGTCAAACAAAGCGAGAGCGAAAAATTTGCGCCTATCAAACAGCAAATGGAAGAGGAGACGGCCCAGATGAATATCCGTGTGTTGAACTGAACTTAACGGCCCTTATCTTCATGACAAGGCGTTGTTTTTATTTAACCGCTACATCGGATTTTGATTAGCCCGCGCACTTGCCTATGGATAAGCCGCAGTTCTTGTCGACCTTAGCGTGACCATGCACCACTTAATATAATAATCAGGAGAGAACTATGAAACTTAATTTGATATGCCTTTGCGCGGCGTTGGCTTTGTTTTCCGGAACAGCGTCGGCGACAGAATATATATACCGCGATCTTATGGCCAACACACTACCCTCGGCGGGCTGTGAAGTGGAATCCGAAGCCATTGCAACCGCATCAAAGCCTTACAACATCACCCGATACAGCAAAACATTCTGTCAGTCGCAAGGTTACGGCTGGCATGTTGAGAAAGTGAAAGATGAAGGCAAAGCGGCCTGCACACCCTGCACCGGCACTAATCAAGGTAAAAATCAGTGCCATCTGGAAGATGTGGTTGTGACTTGCAAACGCATCAAGCCCGGTTCGGTTGGTATGTTGCCTGGAAAAAGTTAATGGTGGTAGCGTGAGCAAGAGGCGCGTCTATTGCTCACGCTCATCCTGACTTAGTCATACTCATTCGGTACACCGGGGTGACTACGCATGGGCTCCAGGGAGGCCAATACACGCCTCCGCCTATAAACTTAAAGACCTAAGCCCATTCCGCGCTCAAACTCTCCGCCTGCTCAAGCACCAATTGAATAGCCTCTTCCTGTTTGGTAGGCGGGTATTTGTATTTACGCAATATCCGTTTCACCATCAATCTGAGACTGGCACGGACACTTTCGCGTACCGACCAGTCCACGCTGGCGCTTTTGCGTAAATTTTCTGCCAGTTCATGGGCGATTTTCTTGAGGGTTTCATCGCCCAATTCGCGCACGGAATCTTCATTGTTTGCCAATGCATCGTAGAAAGCCAACTCGTCACTGTTAAGGCCTAAATCGGCACCGCGATCTATCGCCTCCTTGAATTTCTTCGCCATCTGGATCAACTCTTCCATCACCTGAGCGGTTTCGATGGAGCGGTTCTGGTAACGCTTGATGACGTTGGCGAGCAACTCAGAAAACTTATTTTGCTGGACGACATTGCCGGCGAAGCGGCTTTTAATTTCACCTTCCAGCAAACGCTCCAGCAATTCCACGGCGAGGTTGCGTTCCGGCAGATTGCGCACGTCGTTCAGGAAACCTTCGTCCAGGATGCCGATATTCGGTTTATCCAGGCCCACGGCGTTGAAAATATCCACGACGTCTTCGGACACCACCGCCGAGCCGATGATCTGGCGAATCGCAAGCTCGCGTTCTTCATCGGTTTTCTTTTTGCCACTGATTTCTTTCTTGGTCAGCAACACTTTGACGGCCTGCAAGAAGGCCACTTCTTCACGCACTGCCTTAGCTTCATCCAATGTGCAGCACAAGGTAAAGGCTTTGGACATCGCCAAGGCAGTATCGCAAAAGCGCTTCTTACCATCTTTAATACCGAGCACATGGTTGGCGGTTTTCGCCAGCATGCGGTGACCGCCGGTTAAAAATTCGCTGTAATCGAAGCCGTGCAGCATCGCGCGCAACACATCGAGCTTTTCTTCCAGCACGGCATAGGCTTCATGGGCATCGACGGTCGGACGTCCGCGTCCTTTGCTGGCGGTGTATTCCTTCAAGGCTTGTTTCAGGTCATTGGCGATGCCGATGTAATCGACCACCAGGCCGCCTTGTTTATCGCGGAATACGCGATTCACCCTGGCAATCGCCTGCATCAGGTTGTGGCCTTTCATCGGCTTGTCCACATACATCGTATGCACACACGGCGCATCAAAGCCTGTCAGCCACATATCGCGCACGATCACCAGACGCATCGGATCTTCGGGATCTTTAAAACGCTTCTCCAGCCGTTTTTTGACTTGCTTGGAATAGATATGCGGCCGCAGCAACGCCTTGTCGCTGGCTGAGCCGGTCATTACCACCTTGATCACGCCCTTTTCGGGATCTTCATCGTACCAGTCCGACCTCAGCTCAATGATCGCGTTATACAGGTGCGCACAGATGTCGCGACTCATCGCCACAATCATGGCCTTGCCGGATTGCGCTTTGTTACGTTCTTCAAAGTGTGCGACCAAATCGGCCGCCACTTGCTTGATTCGCGGCTCGGCGCCCACCACCTTTTCCAGGGCGGTCCATCGGCTTTTGAGCTTAGCTTGCTCGTCGTCGTCTTCGTCCTCGGCCAGCTCGTCCACTTCGGCATCCAGGTCCGACAATAATTCTTCCTTTAGCCCCAGTCTGGCAAGACGCGATTCATAATAAATCTCCACCGTCGCCCCATCATCCCGCGCCTGCTGCATGTCGTAGATGTGAATGTAATCGCCGAACACCGCACGAGTATCGCGGTCTTCGGAGGATACCGGCGTGCCGGTAAAGGCGACGAAAGTCGCATTCGGCAATGCATCTCGCAAATGCTGGGCGTAACCGACCTGATAGCGCTCCAGATATTGGCTGGAGGCTTCTGCGACAGCGTTCAAAGATACACCGGCAGGCGACTTTCGGATTGTA
>JALNYL010000038.1 GCA_023229865.1 Minisyncoccota bacterium | reverse complement strand
TGGATTATCAGTTTCGATGAGCCGGTCTATAAACCGTTCAATTCGCTGCTTTGTACCGGTATCGTGTGATTTTAACGATTTAGCCGCACTGCTCTTTAATTTGACTTGCCATTTACTCATAAAGGCTTTTTTTAGCCTCGTTCCAGTCAATCAACTCGTCTTCATTGTTATCAAGTTCATCCAGCGCTTTTTCCGCAAGCTGAGCATCGTTATAATCGACTAAATATTCGCGTAAGGCATCATTAACAGCTTGGTCTATAGAGATATGAGCTTGTTTAGCCAGCTGACTAAATTGTCTGTCGAGTTGTTCGTCAAGAATTACTGCTGTCATTGTTTAATCCCCTTGGTGTCGTTTTTGCGGCTAGTTTCATTGTTCCTACGCGAGGAAACGAAGATTCATTAGGGCTGCGAAAAAAAAATTCCAGACATCAATATTAACATGGTATTGACCTTTTATAGCGGGCATCTGCCGACATGCTTAAGAGCGTCTTTAAAATTCCTCCCAATCAGCCGCGATTTTTTTGGTACACTGAAAGTATTCGACCTTTTGATAGCTCGCTATCATTGACAGAAAACCGCCATGAAACGCAACAACGCCCTAGCCATACTCAAAAAATAAAACCCATACTGACTCAGCAGTTCGGTGTTACCCAAATGGCATTATTCGGTTCAACCGCTCGTGATGATGCCGGTGAAAACAGCGATGTGGATATTCTGGTTGGATTTGATGGGCCTGCCACCTCGGCGCGCTATTTTGGCGTGCAATTCTACCTGGAAGACCAGTTAGGGTGTCCGGTCGATCTGGTTACCGAAAAAGCCTTGCGCCCTGAGCTACGCCCATTTATTGAAAAGGAAGCCATCAATGTCTGAATCGATAGGACGTGAATGGCGTTTTTATCTGGACGATATGATTTCCTTCGCCGAAAAAGCACTCAGTTATACCTATGGATTCGATCAGCAACACTTTGTCGCTAGCGGCTTAAACTACGATGCCACCGTGCGCAACCTGGAATTAATCGGCGAAGCCGCCACCCATATTCCCGACGAAGTCCGCCAAAATAACCCGCAAATCCCCTGGCGGATAATTATCTCAACCCGAAACCGGTTAATTCATGGTTATCTCGGCATTGATAATGACACCTTATGGAGCATTATCCAGACAGATATTCCCGCGTTGTTACCTCTGTTGCAGCATCTACAAAAAACAGAAATGTGAGCGGATGTTGTTCAAATAATCGCGTGCCGACATTTAGCGGGTGCCAATCAATCCCGACACTAGATTTCACCGCTTTGTTTTCATCGCCAAATGCACTACTTTAGAGACCGTCCTGTATGTCGTTCAATTCAAACGCTAGGCGCTAGCAAATGAAGCTCTACAAGTACCGAGAGCTGAAAGACGGCAGTGATGAAGCAATCATGCATATTCAAAGCATTCTTCAACAGCAGGCGTTCTGGTGTGCCAAACCAGACACGCTAAACGACGATCAAGAATTTTCTTGGCGTTGCAACTATCAGTCGACTACAGAGACAGTCGGGCTCCTGGCTGCGCTGATCAGCCGTAAACGAAATCGCCCCTTAGCCGAGACTAAGGAACAAGTCGAGCATTTCGTTGCATCAAGCAGCCTTGAAAACGTAGCTGCACCTGTCATCGCAGGCCTCATTCAGCAATGTCGATCCGAAGTCGGATTATTGTGCTTTGGCACATCTCCAAACAACCCCACTCTTTGGTCTCGATATGGAAGCAATGGCGAGGGCGTCTGCATAGAGCTTGATGTGCCAGACCTCCTACTTAACACTCAACTGTTTGAGGTTCAGTATGCTCACGAGAAAGTTGTCCACATTGACGACCTCCTACGAGCCTACTTCACCAACACAACGAAAATGTATTCACTGGCGCTTCTCACAAAGCCGGCAAAATGGGCACCAGAAGAAGAGGTTCGCTTCGTCTCGTCAAAGCAGGGTGTCTCTGTTCGAATCGAAGGCGCGCAAGTCTCGGGCCTTTACTTGGGTCGTTCGCTCTCTGCCAGCACTGAGGATCGAGTGAGAAACATTGTAAAGGCTTTGTCTTATGAAGCTATGCTTCATAAGCAACCGAGCGCCTAACTAGGGCGTTATGCGTGAGGAATAGATACCGTGAACCTGCTGTTCGTGTGTAGTGAAAACAGACTGCGAAGCCCCACCGCAGAGGAAGTATTCTCAAAGTACTCCGGCATTCATGCTATTGGTGCAGGTACCAATGCAGATGCCGAAACGCCTGTCTCGGGCGATCTCATCGAGTGGGCCGACGTGGTCTTCGTGATGGAGAAAACTCACAGAAACAAAATATCGAAAAAATACAAAAAGCTTCTGAAGGATAAGCGTTTGGTGTGCTTGGATATTCCGGATGTCTACGAGCGCATGCAACCCGAGCTAATTAAGTTGCTGGAAGCCAAGGTTCCGAAGTACATCCGCATTTAGGCTGCTAAGGCGCGCACGGCATGCCCTACGACTCATTAATTTTACTTAATCCAAAAAAGCCCTGATCGCAGCTATCCCCTGACCTCCGCTTTGCCGCGCTATGCTCAAGCTGGATTCGGTCATGCCGCCTAGGGCGTAAACAGGTAGTCCCGTAGGCCGGAATAAGCTGGTTCGAGTGATAGCGAGAACAGGCGTTTCCGGCAATCACCACCCAAACTCGCCGGAAACGCCACCTCGCGCTACGCGCTTGGTTGGCCTTATTCCGGCCTTGTATATTAAATACATCTCTAAAACACAGGATTATGTGACACAAAAAAGTTTATAGTGATAAGTGATTTTCTGGGGAAGCCGATCCGGCCTTAAGCTCTGAGTGTAGTGGTCTAATAAAAACGGACAGCCCGATAGGTTGATAAAATAACTCAACCAAAGCAAGGAAA
>JALNYL010000037.1 GCA_023229865.1 Minisyncoccota bacterium | reverse complement strand
AAAGTACACAAAGGGCCTTCGATGTATTCCTCTAATAACATGACTTGGCCGGGCCGCGCTTGCCAAACCAATTGGCAGTGGGCGGCGAGTTCGGGATAATCCCGCGCCAAACCGACTTCCTGGCTGGCGACCCCTTCGCGCGGTTTAACCACGCAGGGGAACCCTACGTTGGCAGCGGCCTGCGCCAGGCTTTCCAACTCCGATGCTACCGCGTACCGTATCGTTTCGATACCTTGCTCGCTGAGATAGCTGCGCATTTCCGCCTTGTTCTTGGCGCGGTAAGTCACATGCCAGTTCTTGCCGGGTAGCCTGAAATACTCGGCGACAATCGCAGTGCTGGTTTGCAAGTGATCGCTGTTGGAAAAAATCGCCGCCGGTTTTTGCCCGCGCCGGCTGATCGCTTCAATCACGGCTAACGGATTGAACACGTCGCAAGCGATGATGGCCTCGGGGTAGGCCGGCAGTCCGCTTTGGCTAAAGTACTGGCGGTGGGCTTCGGCCTGGTCGGTCAATAGCACCGGCGACAGGCCGAGGCGGCGCGCTGCCGGTAAAAAGCCGTCGTTGACCGATTCGGTCGAGACATGAGTTAGAAGAATCAATTCTTGGTTATGCATGAGTTTTCCTTATAGATCCATTTGAACGCTGAGCATCACCGAACGCCCCGGTCCCGGCATTCGGCCGAGACTGGTATCCACGCCGCGGAAGTAGTAGTCCTGATTGAACAGGTTGTTGCCGCCCAGGCCGACCCGCATGTTGGCTTTGTCGACACGGAACTCCTTGGTGATTTGGGCGTTCCACAGCCAATAGCCCGGTATCTTGCCTTTGTCGCCAATGGCGTTTTCCAGCACGGTGTTGGCCGCATCGGTATAGGCGGAGCTCAGGTACGAACCGTTGACGTTGAAATTGACGGTGTTAATGCGGTAATTGCCTTGCAGGCTGATTTGATGGTGTGAGCTGAACGGCACTTCATTGTTTTTAAACGCGACTTGCGTCGTGCCGCTGAACAGGTTATTCAACTGCTCGGTGTCCACATAGGTGTAGCCTGCTTTGAGATCAAGGCCAGCCAGGAAGGACGGGCGCCAGTCCAGTTCGGTTTCGTAGCCTTGATGCTGGGCTTGGCCCAAGTTGCGGAATTTGGTTGTGCCGTTTTCAACGACGCCGACGATTTGATTATCAAAGTCAATACGGAAATAACTGAACGTGGCGTCGAGCTCCGATAGCGGCGATACACGCAGACCGGCTTCATAGTTCCAGGTCTTTTCCACACCAGTATCGCCTCCCAAGGTAATTTGGGTGAATTGTACCGGTTGCAAGGATTTATGCACATTACCGAACAGGAAGAGTTTATCCGGCCACAGCTTGATGCCTACGTCGACGCCGGGCAGCAGTTCGTTGCTGCTGCTGTCGACGGACTTGCCTGTCAGTTGATTGTTGCTAGATTGCTCGATCCATTCCGAGCGTAAGCCTGGCGTGATGTTAAGCCGTTCATTCCACACGCTCAAAGTGTCGCTACCATAGAGTGCAAAGGCGTCGGTGCCGAAGTGAAAGTCCTGGGCATTGGTGACCTTGCCGGTGCTCAGGCGGGTTCGGTCAACGCCCTGTTCGACGGCTTCGCTGACGTAACGCCCGCCCAGCGTGAATTTGTGGTCCAGCCAGCCGGTTTTGGCGCCTACGGTAAGACGCGGTTCGGTGCCGTAAACGGTGAATGTGCGCGGGCTGGTTTGCGCGCCGTCGGACACCTTGGAGGGATCGAGGTTACATGAGGTCGCGGCAGCATTGAGCTGACAGCCGACGGTGAACTCCCTGTCGCTGGTGTGGGCAAAATTGGTCCAGTTGAATTCCGCAGGGCTGCCGAAAAGATCGAAGTTTTGGTTGTAGACCAAATGTCCCTTTACAGTATCGCCCTGGAATTTATCGTACGGCCGTTGCGACTGAAAACGGTCCTGATTGTAGGCTTGGGGCGACAGGCTGCCCGGCAGTTGGGTATCGGTATTGTAATACTGCAATCCGGCCTTGATGTCGGCGTTGTCGGTAACGAACCAGTGGGCATCCAACGCCAGGTTTTCCACTTCCGTGCCCGAATGGGCGCGAGACGAATCGCCAAGCAGGGTGTTGGCCTGGAATTGCAGGCCCAGCCTGTCGTTCACAAAGCCGCCGGCGCGCAGGTAGCTGTCGGTAAGCACGTTGCCGGTTTCGGTGGAAATGGTTAGCGCCTCCCTGATGGTGGCGCTGAACTTATCCTGGATCGGTTTGCTGATGAAATTGATCACGCCGCCGACATTGTTAGGCCCATAACGCACGGCTGCCCCGCCGCGTGCGACATCGACTCTATCTACGGTTTGCATGGTCAGCGGAAACATCGACAAGCCTGTTTGTCCGTAAGGCGCCAGAGCGATAGGAATGCCATCGACCAGCACCAGCGTGCGTGAGCTGCGCCTGGGGTCCAAGCCGCGCACGCCGATATTCGGCAGAATGCCGGTGCCGGTTTCATCCTGGGCGCGGACGCCCGGCACCAAGCGTAAAGCATCTTCCAAAGTACGGGCACCGGCCTGTTGCAATTCGGTATCGGTGACCACGGAGCGTCCTCCCGGATAGGTACGAACGCTGTCTTTGGTCGGCGGTCCAAGCCAGTCTCCTTTGACTATCATTTCTTCCAATATGGTAGTGTCTTGTTTTTGCTCCGCAGCAGCTAGCGGCAATGAAGCTAGATAGGCACTACCGGCTAAGGTGACGGCTATGCGAGTGGTCGCATGTTTCATGATAAGGCTCCTTTGATAACTCAGTTGTTGTTCGTATAGAGAATGCGTGTTTCAGCACATAGATCACGACGATATAACCAATTTTCAGGATGTCATGAAGTATGCGAGAGATAAGTGCGAACAACTTTAACGTTAATG
>JALNYL010000036.1 GCA_023229865.1 Minisyncoccota bacterium | reverse complement strand
CGAACGGCAGGCGTCGCGGCTTGCCGCCCGTAGCCAACAAGAGTTTTTGATAGGTGAAAACGTCTCCCTTGTCGTCCACAACACGTTTCTGCTGGGGAAAAATTTCTTTGACGGTACGGCCAAGGTAAATCTCAACGCCTTTGTTCTCCGTCTTGCGCCAGATGACGTCCATGGGCTTGCCCTTCCAAAGCGCCTTTGACAGAGGAGGGCGGTCGTACGGAGCGTCGAGCTCCGCGCTGATCAGCCCGATGCCGCCGGTTGCATCGACTTCGCGGATGCCATCTACCGCGGCGGCTGCGGTCATCCCACCGCCGATGATCAAATACGGGTAGTTCGTCATGGTTGGGTCTCCTGTCTTGTACTTACTCTTTCCAGAGTTGCTGTTCGGACTCGCGCAGCGCCCTTACAGAGTGAAAAGAAATTGTCCTTTAAACAAAGAATGTTGTCTGTACGCTGACGTACGCAACTCCGTTTTCCGACCCACTACGTTTCAAAGATCCTAATGAGCATAGCGTTACGGGGACCTAAAATTCCTTATCCTCGAGCATGACATTCGTTGAAACTGTTTTCAAATGCGGAACCACGATGACCCGAGGTGCCAAACGAGACGCTTTGCCTGGACGCCGCTTCGACGGCGACGCGTGCGGTTATCTTCGGCGGCAGCACGCTGTCGCGGTATTTCTGGCTCTCGAACAGTTCCCTCGACGGCATGCTGACCACGCGCGCATTGATTCCTTCTGTCTTCAATTGCTCATAAGCAGCAATGCACAGCGACTTCGCTGCCGGTTATGTGCAGTCGGCTTTGGGGATGTCGAGCAAGGTGGGATAGTCGACATTGATCAGGTCGCCGATCTGCTCAATCGTTATATCAGCTTGATGCCGCCTCTTTCATGATTTTAACAATGGTGTTTTCCACATCCCGCGCCACCACTTCCAGTTGCGGCACGTTGAACATTGCCAGAAGAGTGGTTGGTTTCAATGTCGCCAGAACGGTTTTACCTTCCTCCTCGTAAATGCTGATACGGCAGGGTAGGACAGTAGAGAGGCTCATGTCTTGCTCAAGAACTTTCTTGGCCTGTTGCGGCTGGCACACTTCAAAAATAAGGCATTCGGGGATGAATTCCACGCCTTTTTTGGTCATGGTTTCTTTGAGGTTATGTATCTGCATAACGCCAAAGTGATTGGCCTGGACGGCGACCTGCAAGGCAGCCGCAGCCGCACTCACGGCTTTGTCAGTTGATAATTTGATCAGCATAGGTATTTCCTCATGGTTGACAGTTCACTTCGCAACAGCGCCGGGCGCTGGGTTTATTTTTGGACAGGCTGATGATAACGACGACCAGCAGCACGATCATCAGGATGCCGGTCATTGTCCAGCCCTTCCGGCGAATGAATCATCGTTGCCACAGGATGTGGGCAGCTTCCAATGGGATCGCCACACCGCCGCAGTGCGGTATTATTCGCGCCGTATAGTCCGTTGCGGGGCGGGTCGCCGCCACTGTCACGCTGTAAAGGGAGCCGTCCGACGCATCGGCCGACTGCCGCACGCGTTTCATGTCCACTCGCTCGGGTGCGTTACCGTCAACGCCGTTAGCATAAAGTTCGACTCGCACTGACTCCGGATTAAGTTCATCGAGATACACTTGAACTTCAAATCGGTGTTGCTCGCCGTCAGTTTCTACCTTAACTTCTCCGAAGCGTAGCGCGGCCCATTTCAGTTCCAGACTCCGCTGCCATTCGATTATTTGCCTGCCGATTGCGCCTTTATTGGCAATGCGCAATTGATAGGCGGTCGCCGCCGGGAGGTAATGTTGCTCGGTGTATTCGCGTACGGTGCGGTTGCCTGAGAAACGCGGGGTCAATTGCGCCATGCTTTCCCTCATCCGCGCCACCCAGCCGGTAGGAATGCCCCGTTCATCGACAGTGTAAAACTCGGGGATCACTTCGTGTTCAAGCAGGTTGTAGAGCGCGTCGGCTTCGACCGCGTCCCAGGCAGGATCGTGGTCGTGTTCCTGGCCGTCCCCCAACGCCCAACCCACTTCCGGCGAGTAGGCTTCCGCCCACCAGCCGTCCAATTCCGACAGATTGAGGCCGCCATTGACCAGCACCTTCATGCCGCTGGTTCCGCATGCTTCCCAGGGCCGCCTTGGCGTGTTGATCCAGACATCCACGCCCTGCACCAACCGCTCGGTCAAATGCATGTCGTAGTCACTGAGGAAGATCACATGAGGGCGCGCCTCGGGACGTCGGATGAAATGAGTCCATTGCTGGATCAGGGCCTGTCCCTCCAAGTCTGCCGGATGAGCCTTGCCGGCAAGGATGAGTTGCACCGGTCGCTCGGCATTGGATAAAAGACGAAGCAGCCGATCCGGGTCGTGCAACAGCAGGTTCGGTCTTTTGTAGGCCGCAAAGCGGCGCGCAAAACCCAGGGTCAATGCGGTGGGATTAAACAGATGTTTCGCTTCCTCCACCTCTTCGGGAGGCGCGTCGGAGACAGCCAGTTGCCGGGATAATCGCTCGCGGGCGTATTCAACCAGAGACTTGCCGGCATCGGCACGAAATTGCCAGAGCCTGATGTCGGAGATACGGCGGATGTCTTGATCCAAGGTTTCCGTCGGCCTCAGCCAGCGCTCTTTGCCACAGGCTTCCGTCCACAGATCATCGGCCGGGGCCGAGTCCCAGGTCGGCATGTGCACACCGTTGGTTACATGTCCGACAGGCACTTCGTTCACCGGCCAGCCAGGAAAAAGCGGTTCAAAGAGATGTCGGCTGACTTCGCCGTGCAAACGACTTACGCCGTTTACCGCCCCGCTGCCGCGGATTGCCAGATAGGCCATATTGAAACTTTCCGACGGGTCGTTCGGGTTCTGGCGGCCTAGGGCCAGCAAATCGTGGACTGTCAGGCCGAGATTCTTGGC
>JALNYL010000035.1 GCA_023229865.1 Minisyncoccota bacterium | reverse complement strand
GGGATTCATATCCGGCAAAATTCCGTGTCCCAGGTTGAACACATGCCCTGAACCCGAGCCGTATTTATGTAAAATGGTTTTTACTTTTTCGGTGATGACTTCAGGACTGGCATACAGCGCAACCGGGTCCATATTGCCCTGCAAGGCGACCTGATGACCGACTCTGGCGCGAGCCTGCTGCATATCGGTCTGCCAATCCAGCCCCAGCGCATCATAGCCGGAATCGGCCATGGCTTCCAGCCAAAGCCCGCCGCCTTTGGTGAACAGGATGGTTGGAATCTGCTGCCCGTCTACAGTTGTTTTAAGCAATGCTCTGACTTGCTTGGCGTAGTATAAGGAAAACTCGACATAATCTTCGGTCGTTAACATGCCGCCCCAGGTATCGAACAACATAACCGCCTGAGCGCCTGCTTCGATTTGGGCATTCAAATAGAGCGCAACCGATTGCGCCAGTTTATCCAGCATGACATGCATCAATTTGGGCTGCTCGTACATCATGCTTTTAACTTTTTGAAAGCTCTTGCTGCTGCCACCCTCAACCATATACGTCGCCAACGTCCAGGGACTGCCGGAAAATCCGATTAACGGGACGCTGCCTTGCAGGTTTTTTCTTATCAGCCGAACCGCATCAACCACGTAACGCAAATCCGTTTCCGGGTCGGGAATCGGCAGTTTATTCACGTCCGCCGCCGTCCTGACCGGGTTGCTAAATTTAGGACCCTCGCCTTCGGTAAAATAAAGCCCCAAACCCATGGCATCGGGAATGGTCAATATATCCGAAAACAGAATGGCCGCATCAAAATCAAAGCGTCGTAACGGCTGTAAGGTGACTTCACAAGCCAGCTCAGGATTGGTACACAGATCCAAAAAACTGCCGGCCTGCTCCCTGACTTTCCGGTATTCCGGCAGATAACGCCCCGCTTGGCGCATCATCCAAATCGGTGTGTAGTCCACGGGTTGTTTTAACAGCGCTCTAATAAAGGTATCGTTTTTTAATGCGGTCATGGATTTAATTCGTCGGGTTTAAAATTAGGATGTTTTATCGTATGAGCGATCAATCGGTCGCTGCTACTTATGTTCTATTGAGCTATTTTTCTTACCAACGCTCTGTGGAACTCAAAGGGCAAGGACTGCTTGGCTTTATTGGCTGATTCGGTATCGGAATATGAGCCGTACTCTAAAATAAATTTTTCTTTGCCTTTGGCTATCGTTCTAATCACTCTAATATCCGGCGCCAACGCCGGGTATTTTTTGAACATGTCGTCCGCAGACGATTGCTTTGATAACACCATAAGCTGCAACGTGAAATTATTTGCTGACGGTGCCGATGGCGCTTCGACTGCCAGGGATGGCGGAAGTGTCGCGACGGGTAGGGAACCCGTGCGACCGACTGCCGGGGACGCCGGAAGTGTCGCAATCGGTAGGGAATTGATGCGACCAGGTTCCACTTGCTGAGGTGCGGGAGTTTCCATGACTCGCTGTTCAGGAACTGCCACAACGTCTACCGGCTTTGGCGGTATCTGGGTTGTTTCCAGACTATTGGGCGTAAACGGCTCCGCACTATTAACCGTTTTCTTCAATTCCGCTTGTTTTAATTTTTCTCGCGATGCCCAAAGTCGCTCAGCCATTTTCTGCGGCGCGACATCAGATTGCTTCTTATCCGGCTTCTGGTCCACTTCAACGGCCTTCACCGGCTCTGATTGGGCTTTAATTTCCGAATTCTGAGCGACGGGCGATTCGGCGTTATTAGGCGCTTTACTTAGCTCCGCTTGCTTGGGTTTTTCCTGCTCGACCCCAAGCGGTACAGGATGCGCTGACGACGGCATGGCCGCGACTGCTCCGGCATTTCCTCCATCCCGGGAGGTCGAATCAGGAGGTAGAGCACTCAAAGTAGACGGTTTAGACGCTACAGGGCTGGTTTCACTTGTTAGCTGCTTATCAACAGCCGTACTTGCTGCCTCAGGTTTTACCGTGGGAGTAACAGCCTGTTGATAGTCCTTGCTTACATTGCCTTCGACTGAAGACTCTAACACGTCTTTCGCTTCATGTGCCGGTACTGATTGCTGCGGGATAACCGGCTGAACGGGCGGCAGCGCGAGCATTATCTGAGACTCCGGCCGTGGAGGAGCAACTTCGATATTGTCTGCTTTCTGTTCGACAGCAACAGGTGCTGTTACTTTTTTATCATTATTTTTTGATGATATTAACCACTGAACGCCTAACGCTATAACAATTGCCGCCGCAACAGCAAGGACAAGTATCCATTTCAATTTTCCGCCTGGCTTAGCGCCGGAGGATAAACCGGATATCTCGGCGATAATCCTGCCCGGAACTCCATGCGTCTCCCGGTAGATATGCGCTATCATGTTGTCGCCGATTGCTTTAAACGACAAGTTTGCGTAAGGTTTTGTTGACAAATGCTGTAAAAAATCGCCGCACTGTTTTTCTGATAAGGGAGGGATTTCAACGATATGGCAATCATCAATCGCTCGATCCGAGCCTCGTTTCACCTGCAATTCATCATGCGTTAAAGCGAAAATCACTCTTAAAACGGGATTTGCCGCTGCATATTGAATGATTGCCGCGATCAGGCCGGGAACTAATTCGCCCGCATTATCAATAACCAATACGACTTGTTTATATTGGCCTGCATAGTGAACAGATTTGCTTGACTGAGCCTTAAACAGCTGCCCCTGAATCGCCTCAAAACTTACGTCGGCATTACCCTGTATAAGACAATACCGCCATGATTCAGTCTTGCGCTCCTGCAAAATCTTAAGCAACGTCGTTTTACCGATGCCTTCCGGACCGCAGACAACAAGGGCTTGTGTCAGGTTTGAAAGCAGGTGAATTAATAAATCAAGCTTCTGTGTTCGTTCCTTCGTTATCAAGGATTGAGCGGCCTTATTTACCTGATCGGTCGACTGCTGTT
>JALNYL010000034.1 GCA_023229865.1 Minisyncoccota bacterium | reverse complement strand
TGCGGGAATTGTTCTTGCCAGACGGCGACGGCATCGGCGTTAGTTTTCTGCGTCTGAGCATCGGTGCGTCGGATTTGAGCGAGCGCTGCTTTACCTATAACGACAGGCCCGACGGTCAATCGGACCCCGAGCTGGTCCATTTCGACATCGAAGCCGGGGACCTTGAAGTCATTCCCTTGTTACGGGAAATTTTGGCTATCAATCCCGAGCTCAAAATCATGGCTACGGCTTGGTCGGCGCCAATCTGGATGAAGACCAACCGGAGTTTTCGCGGCGGTAAACTGAAACCGGATTGCTACTCGGCTTACGCCGCTTACCTGGTTAAATACCTGCAAGCCATGCGGGACAGAGGCATTACCGTTCATGCCATCACCCCGCAAAACGAACCCTTGAATCAAAAAAACGAACCCAGCATGATCATGGAAGCGGGCGAGCAGGCCGAGTTCATCAAAAACCATCTGGGACCGGCTTTACAGGCAGCCGGATTGGCCGATGTGGAACTATTCTGCTGGGATCACAATTGCGATGTCCCTGAGTACCCTTTGGCGGTTTTCGCCGATGCCGAAGCGCGCCGTTATCTGACCGGATCGGCTTGGCATCTCTACGGAGGCGACATTTCGGTTCTTTCCGAAGTGCATCAGGCTTACCCGGAAATGAAACTGTATTTCACCGAGCAGTGGGTAGGCTCGGACGGCCAGTTTGGTGGGGATTTACTGTGGCACGTGAAAAATGTGCTGATCGGTTCCCTACGCAACTGGAGCCGAACCGTGCTCGAATGGAACCTGGCCTCCGACCCGTTTTGCTGTCCCCATACCCCAGGAGGCGAGGCCCGTTGTGTCGGCGCTTTGACCCTAGGCGAAGAGGTTACCCGCAACGTCGCCTACTATGTGATTGCCCATGCCGCGAAATTCGTACGCCCCGGTTCGGTGAGGATTTATTCCGATCAACAAGCGTCTTTGTCCAATGTGGCTTTTGTTACGCCTGAGGGCTACATCGTCCTGATTGCGCTCAATAATGGGGCTGAATCACGATCCTTTAGTATCCGATTTCAAGGGAAAAATGCCGTAGCCACAATGCCTGCAAGTGCGGTGGCTACTTACGTCTGGCGAGCGGTGTAAAGTTTCTACTACTAACTTAAGCTGGGACACGGTCTGAGGTTAAGCCGTTCGTGGTGAGCTTGTCGAACCATGAGCGGCTTAACCGTCTCAAGCTGGTAAATCGTAGGCCGGAATAAGACCATCGAAGCGCGTAGCGCGAGGTGGCGTTTCCGGCGGATTCGTGTGGTGCTTGCCGGAAACGCCAATTCTCGCTAGCGCTCGAATCGACTTATTCCGGCCTACGGGAGTTTATTCATAATGCGTCCACATTCGCAGCACACGGACGATTTTTTCCTTTGCGTGTACTTCATAGACGAGACGGTGTTGAATATTGATTCGTCGTGAATAGGCGCCGGTAAGATCTCCGACCAGCTTTTCGTATGGAGGCGGATTCTGTAAGGGGTCATTGGCAAGAATTGCCAATATCGCTTGAGCCTTCTGCTTTAGCCCGCTTGCCGCCAGTTTCTTCGCATCTTTAACTGCTTGCTTGGCATAAACGATCTCCCAGTTCACCAATCAAGTTCCTTAGCGCTTTCCGTCAGGGGTTCAGCCATACCTTCTTTAATGGACTCCCGCATACCCGGCACGGCTAGGAGGTAAAGCGTTTCTTGAATGGCACTCCAATCTTCCGAGGAAATCAGGACAGCACTACCGCGTTTGCCTGAAATGAGGATAGGTTCATGAGATTCTGTTGCTTCATCGATAAGCCGGTAGAGATTTGCCCGAGCTTCGCTAGCGTTAAGTGTTTGCATGACTGTTTCCTCTGAAATAGGAAATAAAAAGTACGCTTTAACGTACGGTATGTCAATCCATTAGAGATTTGCGCCGAAATTCCTGACGAGTAAGGTTAGATTTTGTCGCCCGCCAGCGTCCCGAGTAATCGGCATCGCCGTCAGGTAACGTCTAAACAACATGCAAGTGATCCGGCAGAATAACAATGGTGTCGATGGTGAAAGGCCGTTCCGCCCGCATAGTGCGAAATGCGTTTCGCAGTACCCAAACGAAATACCGGTTAGTCACCAAGTCCAGCCGATTGGAGCTTTTATACCCATCGCACATCAAAATTCGGCACCTTTGTTCCCTCTCCTGCTGGATAGGGTGAGGAGATTTTAAAAACCGAATTTTAATATGCGAACACTATAACTCGTATTGAACCAAGCTTAACAAGCTGATTATTGATAAATGTCTTTGCGGTGACCTATTTTAATAACCTGAATAATCAGGTACTGGTCGGCTATTGAATACACTACGCGGTAATCGTTTATTCGAATTCGATATGAGTATGCTGATCCGGTCAGCTTTTTACATCCATCCGGCCTTGGGTTTTCGGCTAGCGCCTTAATCCGTTCCGCCACTTTCTCGGCTATCGGTCGCGGCAGCTGCGCCAATTCTTTTTTGGCGGTCTGTTTAAACTCAATCCGGTACGGGTCATAGATTAAGTTCTTTTAAAACGTCCTCAAGCGGAATAGTGCCTTCGTCTTTACGTTCAGCAATGGTTGCCAGGTCTTCAAGGTCTTCTAACAGCTCCAGATAGTCTGCCATTGGCAAAATGACTGACAACTTGTGGCCATTTGAATCGGTTATGTATTGTGGTTGTGCGCTCATTGTCTTGGCTCCTGCCTGTTTCCTGTCGCTTTGGATTATACCGCTTTGGGCATAGATGGACATTAATCTTGTAGGCAGGAAAAAGCTGCTTCGAGCGACGGCAAAAACTGGCGTTTTCTGCAAACATCGCCCGGACTGCAACGTCGCCGTAAAGAAATACTCCCCTCCAGCAACCCGGTTCCGCCGATATAACACCGTGCCGCACCATCAATAAGTTTGAAAAATTGCGTA
>JALNYL010000033.1 GCA_023229865.1 Minisyncoccota bacterium | reverse complement strand
CTGTGGATTCCGGAGAATCACTCAGGCTTAAACAAATTTGACGGTACATCCATCAATGGACCGGGACGACTCCAGATTGGTTATGCGGTTTCAAGCTACTCGCCTACCGTGAATTTCAATAATGTTAGTACCAGCGGACTTACCCTATTAAGAGAAGAAAAAGGCTCATTGGCATTTTCCGGCACGAATACATTTGCCAATACTAAATTCTTCGCTAATGGAACCAGCAACACCGATTGGATAATACCCACTGCAACCTACACGGGCAATACGGAATGGTGGGCCAAGGGTAACATTACGCTGAACAGTAATCTGAGCACTGCCGGCAATATGACATTGGGCGCAGGATGGAACGCCAACATTGCCACGCCTGCGAGCACATCGACCGGCATGATCACCAATAGCGCCGCCTTAAGTGCCGCCAACGTTATTTTCAAGGCCGGTAAAATGGCGCTGACCGGCGGCACAATCAATGGCAGCAGCTCTGTCAGTCTCTTAAGCAGTAACGCCATTGACCTTGGCGCAGGCTCCACCGACGTGTTGAGCACACTTGAACTCAGCAACGCCGAGTTAAATACCATCACGACCCCCATTTTGCGTATAGGCGATACCGGCAGCGGCGCCATTGACATCAAATCGGCACTGACATTAGCGAATATTACAAGTGCATTGAACCTGACTTCCGGCGGCGCCATCACCCAGCAGGCCGGCGCAACAATCGCCGCCTTACCAGGCCTGAATTTATCAGGGGCTTCAGTGGCATTAACAGAGGCCAATCCCGAAGGAGTAATTTCCGGTTCGACGACAGCCGGCGATTTTCAATACCGCTCCTCCAACCTATTGACGGTGTCGACAGTAGATAGCCAGGTCGGCCTTAACGTCAGCGGCGGCCACAACATCCTGCTCGAATCGGATCATGCTTCCGGTATCAATCAATCGAGCCCGATTTCGACTACCGGCGCACTGGCATTGAAAACCATCGGTTCGGTTAAGTTATCTAACACTGCCAATAGCATAAGCAAGCTCGCCGCCGATCTCAAACTCGGCACAAGCGGAACCGGTGCATTTTTTGTTTATAGCGTATCTAATATGAACGTGGGCGAACTATTTTTTGGAATTAGCGGGATCAGCACCAATAATCAGGATATCGGAATAACCACCGGTACCGGCTCCACCTTAACAATCAGTAGCCCGGTTGCAGCCGGTACCGCAAAAGTAGCATTGGAAGCGGATGCGCTGGCATGGGATGCGGTCGGTAACGTTAGCAGTGGTAGGGTTGTTGGCAATGAAGTGGTCGTCCGACCCTATACTGCGGCCCGTCCTATCACAGTGGGTGCAGCATGTACTGGTGGTCTTGGGACTTGTCTGAGCATAACCGAGCTGTGGAAAATTACCGCCCCCACTATCGGTATCGGCACCAATAACGTAGCCAACGCGCCGGGCGCCATCTATGTGGATGGCGTCACCACCAACTCAGGCAGCAATCTGATTACAGATATCGATACCAGCACCACGCGTATCGGTTTGTTGTCGGGAGCGGGAATCACGCAAGGCGGTACGATTACCGTGCAGGATCTTGGCATCAATGCAAACGGTACAGTGATACTCAGCGCAGCCAATAACATCACCAATCTTGCCGCGAAAACCATGGGACAAAACTTTACCTTTAGTAACGGGTCGGGGTTCTCAGTCAAACAAATGAGTGATAGTACTGCGTCTTACAGTTACAGTATGAACGGCATTGATACCAACAACGGGAATGTTTCATTAACTACTACTTCAGGCGACTTGAATATATCTGGACAGATCAATGCGGGTACAGGTAGCGTTAATTTGACCGCGACTGCCGGCTCGGTTTACGGTTCCTATATAAGTCCGAACATTATTGCTGGTGTGCTGGATATTAGCGCATTTAACAATATTTATGGCGTGAGCGGACTGCAAATCAATGCTCCCCTGATTAGCCGGCTAATTGCAACTACCGGCTTTATTGATGTTCGGAGTTTTAACACAACAGCTCTCGAACTTCAAAATACCAGCGCCGCAACGACTATTGACATTAGCGCATATTCACCTATTACGGTAGCATCGGTGGGCATTAGCTCGACTAGCAACAATGATATAAAACTTACAGCTAGTAATGTTAATAGTACCGGTTACAGTCTTACCGTTAATGCCCCCATTACTACTTCAGGCAGCATTTCCCTGATGGGCAGTTCGGTCACTGGAACTCAACTTAATACGGCAGTCGAAACCAGCACGACAGCCACATTTGCTGATTCTACAACCGCATTCACATTTACAAAAATTCTCTCTTCAACAGAGCAAGCTGCGTCAGATGCTGCCGCTTCGGCAGCTGCACAAGCAGCTACCGATGCAGCCGTAGCGAAAGCAGCCGCCGATGAAGCCGCAGCGAAAGCAGCCGCCGATGAGGCCGTAGCGAAAGCAGCCGCCGATGAAGCCGCAGCGAAAGCAGCCGCCGATGAAGCCGCAGCGAAAGCAGCCGCCGATGAAGCCGCAGCGAAAGCAGCCGCCGATGAGGCCGCAGCGAAAGTGGCAGCCGATGCGGTGCCGAATTTGCAGGATCAGAAACCGCTAACACCTGTTGAAATTGCCTTAGATAATTCCTTAAAGCAGGTTACCGCCGTGGTGGTGGCAACCATCCAATCAGGACCATTAATCAGTGCATTAGAAAATAGCGACGCTAGTGCTAGTGCTAGCAGTACAGGAGGATCTACAGGCTCCACTGCAGATAAAGGCAAAACTTCTAAACAGTGCACTAAATAATAATTCATTCGTCCTCCCCCATTAAAATCACTATGCCTATTCAAATAACTCAACTTGTTAAACGTTATGGCTTGTGGCTATGCTTATTAGCGGCTGCCTTGCCCGTCTATGCAGCGCCCCTAGTCGTTGGTCACATTAGCTTTGTAAAGGGCAGCAATGCCGCCC
>JALNYL010000032.1 GCA_023229865.1 Minisyncoccota bacterium | reverse complement strand
TGCTGTTATCAACCGAAGCCGATATTGACGTGATCGCCGAAGCCGAGCGAGGTGAGGCGGCCTGCCAGCTATATCTGGAACAGCAACCGGATGTGATGGTGCTGGACTTATCCATGCCCGGCATTGGCGGACTGGAAAGCATACGTCGCATTTGCAACCGAGACAGTAACGCCAAGATACTGGTATTTAGCGTTCACAATGAAATGGTTTATGTCGATAGAGCCATGAATGCCGGAGCAAAAGGCTACATCACTAAAAACAGCGCCCCCGACATTCTGGTAACAGCGATACAGAAAATAGCCGGGGGCGAGATTTATATAGAGCACGGCTTGACGAAAAACATGCCCCTGCAAAATAGCGAGACCGACTACCAAACCATTGTCGACACCCTATCTCCCAGAGAATTCGACGTATTCCTGCTGCTGGCAAAAGGCTTGACCGCTCATAAAATTGCCGACGAACTTTGTCTAGGCTATAAAACCGTAGCCAATTACGGCACGCAAATAAGAAGCAAACTTAAAGTTTCAACTGTCGCCGAGTTGGCGCATATTGCAATGGTTCTGGGGATGATGAAAAACTGAGAATAATGGAAGGATGCTTTAACGACAAATCACGTAGCGCGCATTTCTAAAACACCCCCAAGCTTAGTAAAGGTACGCGGTACGAATCACATTTAGCTTATGCACTGAGTTTGGCTTGTAGATCATAAACACCAAATTTAACGACCCTCATTTGCTTTCGAGTAAAAAGGAAGGGTAAACTTAAACAAAGATCACCCAATCCGCATCATGGTTTGTGCTGAATCAAATATCCCGAATGCATGGATAGCCTAGCGCATCGCGGACCCTGAACCATAAAAAGTCCACGCATAAAAGCAAGGCTTGCAGACTTTAAGTCAGCCCCAAAATGAATACCGGCTTTGCACGGTTAGCTACACCAACCTACATTGCTGAAACGATGCCTTCCAGACAGAAAGATTATAAATAACCTTGAGTTTAATCACTGACACATAGGCGAGACAAATCCATAAATCCGAGTAGACGACCCAAACCCAAGACACCACAATCCTTCATAGATTACAAAAGAGAGTGCATATGAGATACCTATATATTCTTACTCTGGCCGGTTTGCTCGCAGCTTGCGACGGTACCGAACTGGAAGCGCCCAAGCCCCCTGCCCTCGTTCATGACGTGCCGACCAATTGGCAATCGGCGCAACAGGAAAGAACCAAAGCCATTGATGCACACATTCAACAGCACCGGGTAGCCTATGATCGGTTTGCCAATTTCCCCGTCAGTGAAACCGACGGCATTCCCTTTATTATTCTCAAGCTGTTCCCAACGGTAGCTCCGGAATTTTGGGGCGGCAAAGAAAACTTCCTGGAGGTGATCGGCTTATTCAATGATGAGCGCCTAGCAGGCTATCCCGCGCCACGAGGGATAGGATTTAGCGGTTTATCAAGGAAAGAGGCGCAAGGCAATATCGACTTTGCCTCTTTTACCTGCGGCGGTTGCCACATAGGCCGGGTGCGGTTGGATGACGGCAGCATGAAGTACCTGGATGGCGGCATCAATGCGGAATTCAATGTCATCGGCTTCCGCCTGAGAGTCACCCAAACCTTGGCAAAAATCTACCGCGGCGAAACAGACCCGGCCAAGCAACAAAAATTGGTCATCGATGCCTTCCTTACCGCTTTGGATGCCGCCCACCAAAAAGACGCAAACTTTTTTTATCATAATTACAGCTACGAAAACCGGAAATTTGATGCCGCCTACGAACAAGCCCAGATCGACCTGTTCAAAAAGCAAGCCGCTACCGTCATCCCCAAATTCATCCACACCGCCGAACAGGTCTACCGCGGCTGGGGCATAGTCGTTAACAAAATCTATCCGGAAATTAAACAGGAAATCATGCAAGGCTATCCCGGCACCGAAGATGCCATTGCCTTCAACGCAGCGAACGCCTATTTTTCCCTGAAGAATAATCCGTTGACCGGCCTGTTTGCCCCCCTCGCATTACCCTCCCATGCGGGTGTAACCGACATTATGGCGGTATGGAATCAGGATACCCGCAATCCTCGCTGGAACCAGGACAAGACCGACTTGATCAACGGCGGCGGCCAGTGGAACGGGCATATCCCTTTGCCCATATATAAAAACATTGCGGCGCAACTGACCATCGGTTTCGAGAATATCGATGTTCGAGTTTCCGCCTTTGCCGACCAGTTGCTGGACAAACTCCCCTCTCCCGCGTACCCGTTTGCCGTTGATGTGGAATTGGCCAACAAAGGCAAGGCGCTGTTTGCCGATAACTGCGCCGCCTGTCACCAGCCTAACAACGGCAAAGTGTATAGAAATATCGGCACCCATTTAGGCCGCGCCAAGATAGCCGGCACCCTGATCACCCTGGGCGCCCGGAGCAGCTTTACCAAGGTTTGCTCCCCTGCCCTGACAGTGGACATGAATGGCACGCCCGGACAGCCTTGCGCCGACTACAAGGGAGTTTCCCTGGCAGGCAAAAAGGAATTATCCATGACCTCCCCCGGGCTGCACGACGGCTACAACGCCCTGCCGTTAATCGGTATATGGGCGCAGGGGCCTTATTTGCATAACGGGTCCATACCGACCCTATACCATGTGCTGATGCCCAGTGAGCGCCCCACTCATTTCGTCAAGAGCCGCCTGGATTTCGACAAGGAAAAAGTCGGATTTTCCTGGGATCCCAACATCCCGCCCAACCCCGCCCGAAAAGAGGGCTACCTGTTAAACACCGCCTTGTCCCCCGCCCTCAGCAATACCGGCCATGACAAGAACATCCAGGATGGCGATAAGACCTTCAAACTGGATTGGTCGGATGACAAGGCAGGAGCAATGGCGATTATCGAGTACCTGAAAACTTTGTGAAGATAATTGCGCTTAGGTTCAAAGGGATAGAACCTTAGCCTTGAGGATCGTGCATGATCCATCATGCACGATTAAATTCAGAGAAAAGACCTTAACCGACGCGTATTACGATGATTCCAGCAATGATGCAAAAGACCGGCTCGCGCTGAACTACGAACGTGTCAAATGGTCAAAAGGCTTAATGCC
>JALNYL010000031.1 GCA_023229865.1 Minisyncoccota bacterium | reverse complement strand
GGACAAGCTGCTTACCGAGGGCGTTGGTCAGGCTAAGGATTATGCAGGCAAGTTGGCCGTTCGATTCACCTATGCGACCAACGGCCAGGGTATTTACGGCATCGACATGCATACCGGTGTCGAGGGTGAGCTGGCGCAATATCCGACGCCCGATGAACTGTGGAGCCGCACCTTTGCCGTGCTGAATAGAGTGCGCGACCGCTTCGCTGCTGTACCTTATCCGGATAAGGGCGGCAGCTGGGCGATTCGCTTCTATCAGGAAATCGCGGTTAACCGTGTCTTGGAAGCCATCACCGAAGGCAGCGATCGAATCTTGTTGACGCTGGCTACCGGCACCGGCAAAACGTCGATTGCCTTTCAAATCGCTTGGAAGCTGTTTCAAACCCGCTGGAATCTGAGTGACAGGAAGACCGAGGGGGAATCAACACGGCGGCCGCGCATCCTGTTTCTGGCCGATCGCAATACCCTCGCTGATCAGGCCTACAACGATTTCTCTTCGTTTGCCGCGTTTTCCGAAGATGCACTGGTGCGCATTGATCCTGCGGACATCCGCAAGAAGGGCAAGGTGCCTAAGAACGGCAGCATTTTCTTTACGATCTTCCAGACTTTTATGAGCGGGCCGGTTGCCGATACCGTTCAGGCTCAAGGCGAACGCAGTTTTTATTTCGGCGAATATCCGCCGGATTTTTTCGACTTCATCGTCATCGACGAATGCCACCGCGGCGGCGCAAATGACGAAGGCAACTGGCGCGGCATCCTCAACCACTTTACTCCCGCCGTGCAGCTCGGCCTGACCGCCACGCCCAAGCGCAAAGACAACGTGGACACCTACGCCTACTTCGGCGAGCCGGTGTTTGTCTACTCGCTAAAAGACGGTATCAACGACGGCTTTCTAACACCGTTCCGGGTAAGGCAGATTTCCACGACGCTGGACGAATACATCTACACCGCTGATGACTGCGTCATGGAAGGCGAGATTGAATACGGCAAACTTTATAAGGAAGCCGATTTCAACAAGATCATCGAGATTAAGGAGCGGGAAAAGAAGCGTGTCGAAATTTTCATGTCGCAGATCGACCAGCGGCAGAAGACGCTGGTGTTTTGCGCCACCCAGGATCATGCCTTGGCGATGCGCGACCTGATCAACCAGATGACAACGAGCAGCGACCCGAACTATTGCCAACGGGTGACGGCCAACGACGGCGCATTGGGCGAGCAGTATCTGCGCGATTTCCAGGACAACGAGAAAACCATTCCGACCATCCTGACCACCTCGAAGAAGCTCTCGACCGGCGTGGATGCCAGAAATATCCGCAACATCGTATTGATGCGGCCTGTGACCAACATGATCGAGTTCAAGCAGATCATCGGGCGCGGTACGCGGCTCTACGACGGCAAGGACTACTTCACGATCTACGATTTCGTGAAGGCGCACCATCACTTTTGCGACCCGGATTGGGACGGCGAACCGGTTGAGCCGGAAACCTGCCCCAAATGCGGCGGCTACCCCTGTCAATGCGAAAAGCCGTTGCCGCAACCTTGCCCGGTCTGCGGCCAGCGGCCTTGCGTATGCGAGCAAGAGCCTTGCCCAAAATGCGGCCGGCATCCATGTGCATGCAAGAAGAAGGCGAAAGTGACGCTTGCCGATGGCAAGGTGCGAAGCATTCAGTACATGACGGTGACCAGTTTCTGGCATCCCGACGGTACACCGATGTCGGCGCAGCAGTTTATGGAGCTGTTGTTCGGCCGGTTGCCGGAGTTTTTTAAAAACGAAGCCGAGTTGCGCGAGTTGTGGAGTTTGCCGGATACACGGGCCAAACTGCTGTTCGGGCTTGCCGAGAAAGGCTTCGGCAAAGAGCAGTTGCTGGAAATGCAAAAAATCATCGACGCCGAAAACAGCGATCTGTTCGATGTGCTGGCGCATGTGGCTTATGCCTTGCCGCCACTGAGCCGCGAACAAAGGGCCGCCAGGGCGAAGGTTGAAATCCATGCGCATTTCAACAGCAAGCAGCAGGCCTTTCTCGATTTTGTGCTGGCGCATTATGTTCAGGTCGGCGTCGAAGAATTGGACAGGGAAAAGCTGACGCCGTTGCTGCGCATCAAGTATCACGGCGCGATTGCCGATGCCGTGGCCGATTTGGGCAGGCCGGAGGAAATCGGCAAGGTGTTTGCCGGTTTTCAGAAGTATCTCTATCAATACCCGCGATAAGGACTTCAACAATAATAACTTCCGCTTAGGGTTCCCTCGCTCTGTGCTCATCGTTATACACAAGTATCTGTGGGCTGTCGTCATGAGAGAAACATGCCGATATGCAGACCTTCCAGGTTTTAAAAACCTGGAAGGTCTAACTTGCAACGTTCTGAACAGGTGGGACGTTTCGAATGGAGTAACATGCCCGATCCTGCTTGATTCGAAAGTTCCCCGCCCCTTTAGCATAGGTATCTACACAATTTTTTATGCATAAGACCCTATATTTTCGTAGGGGCAATCCCTTGTGGTTGTGCCCAAGGTTCGCTGTGTATCAGGGCAACCACAAGGGATTGCCCCTACGGTGTGTCATGAATCCATAGTCATATATTGCCAACTTTACTTATGTAGATACTTGTGCCCCTTTAGGCTACATTCAGGATAGGTATGGCGCTGTAGCGTCCCAAACCGCAGAGCGGTTCATGCTGCATTCCCACGCAGAGCGCTCATCGTTATACACAAGTGTCAACGAACAGCCGGGCTGGGCATGTTGCCCCGCCCGAAACGTTTTGCGGTAGTTAAATATAATCGCTTAGCTTAGACGTCGCAGAAACGTTAGGAACGGGGTTGCAAACCCCGTCCCGCCTGGGTGCAGAGCGAGGGAACCATGAGTTTATGTTTCGGGAAGTTATTACCGCCCATATCCACAAGACAGTCAGGCTTCGGCTTTAACCGCCAATCGTTTCAGCAGACGATGAAAGTTCCCCCGATCCAGCCCCAGAACCCGCGCCGTAGCGGCCATATTGCCCTGTTGGGCCGCTAGTTGTTGCCGGATGAGTTGGCGCTGAAACTCATCCACTGCGTTTTTAAAATCTATCGGCGCGGGCAAAGCGGTCGATGAATCGGCTAGG
>JALNYL010000030.1 GCA_023229865.1 Minisyncoccota bacterium | reverse complement strand
CGGCTGGGGCGAGTGGGGCAAGCTTAACAAGACGCTGAATACCACGCCCGACGCCTTGGCAATTCAGAAAATACTGGCTGAATTATTAAAGGATAAAAAGCGCACCGTGGCGATGGAAGTATCTTCGCATGGTTTGGAGCAAGGCCGGGTCAACGGCGTGACATTTAAGGGCGCGGTATTTACCAATATCAGCCGCGATCATCTGGATTATCACGGCACGATGGACGCTTATGTACAGGCCAAGTTGGAGTTGTTAAAACAGCCGGGCTTGGCTTTCGCGGCGGTGAATTTGGATGACGATTACAGCGAGCGGATTATCGCCGCCGTACCCGAATCGGTGCAGCTATGGCAATTTAGCGCTAAGGGAAAAACAGCGGATTCAGGCGAGTGTGTTAGTGCGGAAAATATCCGGCACAAAACGGACGGCATCGAATTTGACGTGCGTTTCCGGGATGAACTTCAGCGGGTGCAAGTGCCTCTGTTCGGCGACTTTAATGTAGAGAACGTCCTGGCCGTTTTGACCGTCATGCTGGCCATGGAGGTTTCGTTGCAGGAGGCCGTTAAAAAACTTGCCGGTATAAAGCCGGTTGATGGCCGCATGGAGCGATTTGGCGCGGAGACCGATCCAATGATTTTTGTGGATTACGCCCATACCCCCGATGCCTTGGACAAGGTTTTATCCAGTTTGCGCAAGCATTGCAAACAGGCTTTATGGGTGGTTTTCGGTTGTGGCGGAAACAGGGATACGGGTAAACGTCCGCAAATGGGAAAAATTGCCGAACAATGGGCGGATCATGTGGTGATTACCGATGACAACCCGCGTTACGAAAACGGACTGGATATAGTCAATGATATTTTGGCCGGTTGCAGTTCGACTGCCAAGGATGGCGGGAGTGTCGCAACCGATATGGAACCGGTGCGACCAGCTAAGGTTGAAGTTATTCAAAACAGAGAACAGGCGATACAAAAAGTGGTGGCAAGCGCGGCTAAAAACGATTGCATAGTGATTGCGGGTAAAGGCCATGAGCAATACCAGGACAGCAATGGCGTGTGCGTACCTTTTAGCGACAGACAGGTTGTGATCGATGCGTTGGATAGGCGCAAGGTTCTCGGCAATTGCTCCTGCATCCATGCAGTCGAAGGCGAACGATGAATATGATGCTGAGTGAGATTGCGGCATGTGTGCAGGGAAAATTGGTCGGGGAGGATGTTGCCATCTCATCGGTCAGTATCGATACAAGAGCGATAAAGCCGGGACAGCTTTATGTGGCGATTAAAGGCCATAATTTCGACGGCAATGAGTTTGTGGCCGAAGCTGAGCAAGCAGGGGCTGTGGCGGCCATCGTACATCAAGGCATTACCGCGACCGCCATCGATGGTGGCCACGACTGCTCCCGGCAGGCGTCGGCATTTCCTCCATCCATGGAGGTCAGAAGTGTCGCAATCAGTACGACTGCATGGAAGCAGGACGACTGCAAGGATGCAGGAGGTAGAGCAACGCAAGGAGCGGTTGCCGAGGTAGAGCAACGCATGGAGCAGTTGCCGAGGGAGCTGATGCGACCAACGATACCGCACATTGTTGTTGACGATACGCGGTTGGCCTTGGCTGAATTGGCAGGCGTTTGGCGGAAAAAAGCGGCAGTGTCTGTCGTCGGCATTACCGGCAGCAACGGCAAAACCACCGTCAAGGAAATGGTGGCGGCAATATTGAGTGTGAATGCTGACACGCTGTTTACACAAGGCAACCTGAATAACGATATTGGGGTGCCCTTAACCTTGTTGCGCTTGAACGAACAACACCGGTATGCAGTCATCGAGATGGGCGCAAACCATCCCGGCGAAATTGAATACACCAGTCAATATGCACAGGCTGATGTTGCCATTATTACCAATGTGGGAGCCGCGCATATAGAAGGTTTCGGCAGCGTTGACGGTGTCGCCAAAGCGAAAGGGGAAATAATCCAGACGCTTAAGCAGGACGGCGTGGCGGTGCTTAATCGCGATGATGTCTATTTCGACTACTGGAAATCGATAGCCGGAACAAGAAAGGTCATTTCGTTTGGGATAGATGAACAGGCTAACGTGACGGCGCATTCCGTTAAAACGGAAATTATAAATCATGCATTCGCCACTACCTTTGAATTGGTGACGGCAAAGGGCGAGTTGACGGTAAAACTAAAGCTCGCAGGACGGCATAATGTCGTCAACGCATTGGCGGCCGCTGCGGCATGCCTGGCGCTGGACACGGATCTGCAACAGATTAAACAGGGGCTGGAAAGTGTAAAGCCGGTCACAGGGCGATTGCAGCCACTGGTAAGTCGCTTAGGCAATATCGTTATCGATGATACCTACAACGCCAATTCGGCCTCACTGAAAGCGGGTCTGGATGTGTTGGCTAACTGTGACGGGAAACGCTGGCTGGTTTTAGGGGCTTTTGGCGAATTGGGGCCGGATAGCCCGAAAATACATGAACAAATGGGTGAACTCATTAAATCAAGCGGTGTCGTGCGTCTTCTGGCTGTAGGTTCCGATGCCGGAAATACGGTAAAAATTTTTGGCGAAGGAGCCACTTTTTTTGACACCCAAAATGATTTAATTGAAATGTTAAAGCAAGAACTCAAAGGTGATGAAGCGATTTTGATCAAGGGGTCAAGGGCTCAGCGCATGGAGAATGTAGTGGCCGCATTGGTTGAAAACTTCAGGAAATAAATAATGTTACTTTATTTTGCAGATTATTTGATGACCTTTGATGGGGGGTTCAGGGTATTTCATTACCTGACCTTTCGCGCCATTCTTGGTGCCTTAACTTCGCTGGTCATCTCTTTTATTATCGGGCCGGTAATGATCAGGAAGCTAAGCCGCAACAAGATCGGGCAAAGCATCCGCGAGTTGGGCCCTCAATCGCATTACGAGAAAGCCGGTACGCCTACCATGGGCGGAGCCTTGATATTGGTTGCAATTGCGATCAGTACGCTGTTGTGGGCCGATCTGGGCAATCGCTATATATGGGTTATTTTGCTGGTGACTATGGGGTACGGCATTATCGGTTTTGTCGATGATTATAGAAAAGTCATCAAGGGCAACAGTGACGGTTTGTCGGCTAAAGCCAAATATTCCTGGCAATCCGTTATAGGTCTAATGGCGGCTATTTTTCTGTACAAAACCGCAATACTG
>JALNYL010000002.1 GCA_023229865.1 Minisyncoccota bacterium | reverse complement strand
GGGAATATCTCTGGTAACAAAACGTGAACAATCAGAAGCGGCCGCGCGTGCAAAAAAAGAAGAGGAGCGCCTTAAGGCAGAAGCTGAGAAAAAAGCTGCAGAAGAAAAAATCCAAGCAGAAGAACTCGCAAAGGTAAAAGCTATCGCCGACGAAGAACAAGCAAAGAAGGAGGCTGAGGAGGCGCGCGTTAAAGCAATGAAAGAAGCCGAAGAGGCAAAACTCGCCGCAGAAAATGCGCGCAAGGAGACAGAAGCTGCTATTGTTGTACAAAAAGAAATAGCGCGCGAAGGAGCGAAGATTGCTGCTTCTCCTGAGGCTACTGCTACAAAAACTCGTGCCGTATCATCAGTGTCAGCAAAGGCTGCTGAGATTATCGAGGCGCAATCAAAGGCCCTCGCGGAGACGGTCGCTGAAGCTACTGAAATCGTAGAAAAGAAAGAGCGTGTACGCGCAACGATTGCAAAAATCATCGAAGACGAAGAGCGTGGACTCGCTGAAGTGACGAAGTTTGTCGAAGAAGAAGAGGAGGCAAAAGCTGAAAAAATAAAAGCTGAGGCAACAGAGAAGAGATCACAAGCTGAGCGAGCAGCAAAAGAAGCTGAGGCAGCACTCGTAAAAGAAAAGAGCGAAGCAGAAGCAGCAGAAATCGTCGCCGCAAAAGAGCGCGCAGAGGCAAAGGAAGCCGAAATTGTAGCCACAAAGGCACGCACGGCTGCCAAGGAAGCAGTAGCGATCGAAGCGAAAGAAATTTTTGCCGCAGACAAGCAGGTACAAATCGCTGTCGACGCAGCCGCAAAAGAAGTTGCGATGCTCCAAAAACAAGCGCGCGCAGAAGCAGAGGCTATCGCAGCTGCTCAAGACGAAGCGCGCGAAGCAGAGGTTGCTGAGGTAACAAAGATTGCCGCTATCGAAAAAAGCGTTCACGGAGGAGCAAAGAAGTAGCTCCATCCCTTCTCTTTTCTTCTTGCAAAAACAACTCCATTTGCTAGTCTTTCGATAGTAAAGCTGTACATTCCCAGAACCAGACTTTTTTGAGGAGAAGCCGATGTGTGCTAATAAAAGAACGATAAAAGCCCCTGTGGTTTTCAATCCACCCACTGTGAAGAGAAAAGAGCAGGGAGAAGCTGCGTTCCACGCCTACGACTGGTACTTTGAGCAAATCAGAGACTTTCTCAAGGGCGTCGACAAAGTATTCCTGACCCCCTGTGCTGCCACAAAACCGATATGCAGTTCTTCTTTGCATCGTTCGGTGTATCAAAAATACATAACGGCAAAAGGTGCTGGCCGTGAGATTTTTGTCGTTTCGGAACCCGTTGTTCTGATTTACTACGAAGATCTGTACGACCTCGAGAAACACTTTTTTTACGACTTCCCACCCAAGCTTCTCTCCCCTGAAGCAAGAGCGCTCTTTGTTGCAAGGCTGCGCGAAGTACTGTCCGGGAAAAACATAGAGGGATGTCTTCCTAAGCATCACGCAAGTCTCATCAATGATGCCGTGGGGACCAACTGGAAAAACTACTGGCAAGGCGATATGCTCGACATGATGAAGAGAGCAAACCAGCCACTTTGACCACTACCGCAAGGTGGTGGTTTTTTCATTAAAAGAAACTAGGCGCGACCCCAAAGGGGTCGCGCCTAGTTTCTTTTCTAAAAGCTAAAACCTATTAGCTAAAAGCTGTCCTAGTATCCTGCATCCTCGCGATTAAACTTTGAACCAAACACTTTGTGAAGGTACCAGTTATAAGCAAGAACGATTGGGAGAATAGGCCCGATACCGTAGAGCATAAACTTGAGGGTCGCATCAGGTGACGCAACGTCAAAGATTGATACTGCTGGCGGTACGATGTAAGGGAAGATTCCCACTACCATCCCCGCAAAACCAAGAACGAAGATGAGCATCGAGAAGAAGTGCATCTGTTCTGGATTCTTTTTTGTAATCGCGTTGTATGCAAGTACGATACTTACTGCTGCGATTGCGCCTGCAATAAGGTAGAGAATGTAGCTCGTAGGGGCTTGTGTCCAGCGCTCCATAAAGATGTAATCCATACGAGGGAGAACGAGTGTTGCACCAAGGAGTGCAAAGAATGTTACTGCTGCGGCTCCAAGAATACGAGGGAATGTCTCCACCTGAAGTGCGTAATCAAGCTTAGTGATAAGCGCTGAGTAACCGAGCACTACATACGCAGAGAGAAGTCCGATCGTAAACAAGAGGGAGAATGGGGTGATGAAATCAAACGGCCCACCAGCAAAGTGTCCATCAGCGATAGTAATACCACTCAAAAGTCCACCAAAGAGGAGACCGTGACCAACTGCTACAAGGAGACTCCCTACACCGAACGCACGTGTCCAAAATGCTCCGTATTCAGAAACATCATAGAATGCAAACGATGCTGCGCGGAAAATGAGTCCTACCGCGATAACCACCGCAGGAACAAAGAGCGCATTGAGTCCAATAGAGTACACAAGGGGGAATGCTCCAAAGAGTGAACCCGCAGCCACAAGAAGCCATGTTTCATTGGCGTTCCAGATAGGCCCCATTACGTGGAGCATCATAGAACGATTCTCTTCCTTCTGAGGAAGGAGCGAGAGAAGTCCAATACCGAGGTTGCTTCCGTCCAAGAGCACATAGAGTGCGAGCTCAAGACCGATGATCACAAACCAAACGATAGGAAGGATTGGAAGAATTGTTTCAGTCATGATAGTTAGATTGTTTGATTAAAGTCAGGGCCTTTTTCGACGATTCGGCGGACGAAGTAAATGAAGAGAACAAGAAGTGCTACGTAGATTGCGACAATCGCACCGATCACCGTAACAAGAATGTAGTCTACAAGTCCTGATGAGAGCGAGTTTGAAGTACGAAGCATTCCGTAAATCATCCAAGGCTGACGTCCAATCTCACGAGCCATCCATCCCATTTCCATAGCAAGGAGACCGAGTGGAATCGAGAGAACCCAGAAACGAAGGAACGCTGGGTGCATGTCAATACTCTCCACCGAGAGCTTGCCACGACGCCAGTACCACAATGCCCAGAGCGAAACAGCCACCATAAGGAAGCCGATCAAAATCATGATACGCGCACTGTAGTACGTAAGGATTGACTCCATTCGGCTAGGCTTGTTTTCAGGAGCGTAGTCATTGAGACCCTTCACCTCGCCTGTAAGAGACTTGGTAGTGATGAGAGAAAGTGCATTTGGCACAGAAATCTCGAACGCAGTACCTGTGTTCTCCGCGTTTGGAATAGCAACAATTGACCAAGGCGCACCCTCCCCTGCCTTATTGGTATTATAATGAAGCTCCATAGCCGCAAACTTCTCAGGCTGGTACTTTGAAACCATTACACCAATGAGGTCACCAACGATAACCTGAAGTGGCGCAGCGATAAGCATAATCGCAATAGCATACTTGAATGAGTTGAGGAAGAACGTAGTCTTTTCTACCGTCTTCTCTTTCTTCAAGAGTGCCCACGCTGCAATACCTGCAATCAAAAAGAGTGTCGAAATGATTGCCGCAAAAAGAGTGTGGGTATACGTAACAACAGTCGCAGGATTAAAAATTGCCTGGAAATAGTTGTCGATGACCACCTTCCCATTCTCTGCATGAACACCCATAGGTGTCTGCATCCATGAGTTTGCTGCAATAATCCAGAAACCCGAAAGTGAAGCAGCAAAAAACACGAGGAAGTTTGCAATAAGGTGCACCGTGCGTGATACGTATTTCCATCCGAAGAGGAGAATACCGAGCGATGCTGTTTCCAAAGTAAACGCAATGGTTGTTTCGAAACCAAGAATGTTACCAAAAAAACTTCCCGCAAACGCAGAAAATGCCGCCCAGTTCATACCAAACTGGAACGCCATAGGGAACCCGCTGGCAACGCCGAGCGCAAACGTGAGCACAAAGATCTTCAACCAGAAACGCAACTGGTGGTAGTACGACACGTTCCCCGTGCGCAACCACATCACCTCCATAATAAACAAGTAAAGCGCGAGACCGATCGACATCATAGGGAACAAGATGTGGAACGCAGCTGTAGCGCCAAACTGAATACGCGAAAGCATTAATACTGACTCCATATAAAAATTTTAATTACCAATAATATAGGTCCCTTTGCGATAGAGACCACGCTATGTTGACCCATATCAGCTCCTAACTCGGGAACAAAGAATTACTTTTTCATTCCACTCGTCCTGTGTCGCTAATAATGTATACATTATATACCTGCCATTTATAAAAGATAGCCTTTTTCACAAAGAGTCGGTGGAAAACTCCCACCAAAGGGCTGAGTTGTACTACGGGCAACCAAACTTTTCCCTTCAAAATCGCACTGAGCAAAATAAATGCCGCCCGGTTGACTTCCCTCGCTCTTTTGTGTATTATTCCCTTTGACTCCGCAACGTGTTTGCGGTGTTGCTAATTTACCCCAGGGGCCCTAAAAAGCTCTTAAATACATTGAATCCAAAGACGAAAATCAACCATCAAATTCGCGCCAAAGAACTCCGTGTTATTACGGATACTGGCGACGTTCTTGGGGTACTTTCCCTCTCGGATGCTCTCGCAAAAGCGGCAGAGCTCAAGCTTGACCTCATTGAGATCTCACCAAATGCTGAACCGCCCGTTGCGAAAATAATGGATTATGGTAAATTTCAGTACCAGCAGAGCAAAAAGCAAAAAGAAGCCAAAGCTCGCGCGCACGTTACAGAAACCAAAACACTGCAGGTAAAGATCGGTACCTCGGAACACGACCTCGAGCTCAAGGCGAAAAACGCCTCAAAATGGCTCAAGGAAGGACACCGTGTGAAAATCGACCTTTTCCTTGTAGGGCGATCAAAATACGCAGAGATGGGATTCAAGAAGGAGCGACTCGATCGAATCTTGACCCTCATCTCCGAGGAATACAAGTTGGCTGGCGAGCCACTTAAGAGCCCGAAAGGACTCTCTGTCACCCTCGAACGCGCATCCAAGAAGTAACATAATATTATGAAATCAAACAAATCATTTACCAAAAGACTTAAGGTGACAAAGACAGGGAAAATCCTTGGTCGCAAGCCAGGTCAGAACCACTTCAACGCAAAGGCAAGCCGCTCAAAGCAGCTCGCAGGAAAGCGTACGAGTGAATTCCCAATGACCAGTAAGGAGAAGGCACGTTTCCTTCCAGGACTTCTTTAATTATCAAACGAGGGAGCTATTAATAAGATAAACTAACATGACAAGAGTAAAACGAGGAACAACTTCAGCAAAACGCCGCCGCAATGTGCTCGCCCAAGTAAAGGGCTACCGTTTTGGTCGCAGCACAAAAGAGATTCAGGCAAATGACGCTATCGCACACGCAGGTGCATACGCTTTTGCTCACCGAAAGGACAAGAAGAATACCTTCCGTCGCCTTTGGACAGTGAAAATCAATGCAGCCCTCCGCCCTCTTGGATTTTCATACAGCAAGTTCATCGATGCTCTCAAGAAGAAGAACATCATCATTGATCGCAAGATTATGGCAGACCTCGCAGAGCACAATCCAGATACGTTCACAAATCTCGTAAACGAAGTAAAATAAACCATCTCTCAAAAAGAAAAAGCCGACAATCACATGTGATTGCCGGCTTTTTCTTTTTGAGAGGTGACTACATCACACGCTCTCCCCCAATCCCCTGACTAGGGCCACCTGCCCCATCATAATTTTCATATACATACTGAGGACACTTGTCGCCAATATCGCAAGTCTTCCCTGCCTGCACGCTTTCGATCATACGTGCCACGAGCTCCTTTGGGCTCTCGGCAAAAACCACCTTCCCCTCTTCTTTGCGATGGCTCTTTTCAAGCATATCCTCGAGCACCTCATCCATCTCCCATGGGCCACGGAGAACGCCGATTGGCTTGTGATCTTCGAAGGCAATCGTGAATTCATTTACCGTACCAATACGTCCACAACCTACAACGACCGCATCTGATGCACGCGTGAGGAGGAGGTTGCGTCCAGAATAACCAAACCCGGTGTAAACAATAATGTCCAAATAATCGAGTGGGAGGCCATAGGTCTCAACGTGTTCTTTTTCGGTTGATGCAGGAGAGAGTCCAATAGAAACTCCACCTACTTCTTTTGCGCCCATTGCCGCCCAAAGAGGAAAACCTGTTGTCGCCCCCGTCACAAGGATACCGCCCTGGCGAATAATCTCACGGCCGAGCTCCTTTGCGTTTTCAATTGCACCATCACCACAGTAGGTAGTGTCGGCTGCTCCTGATACGCAAATCTTTATTTTAAAATGTTGATGTTTTTCATTTCCCATACGGTTTTTTCTCCGGTTATTCTGTATTAATGCTTATATTATATGCTTTTTGAACCACTTTCACAAACAAGGCAAAAAGCAATGAACTACCCCTAGAAATCGATTTCCACTTCCTCCCCTGGTTTTGGAAGGCGAGCATCGACACCCAAGTAATCACGCACGCGCTGCGCGAAGAAGAGACCTGCACCAAGCTCTGCGTGCACCACAAAAAGTTTCTTAATGGAATCCTGCATCTCGCTTACAAACTCAACAAGTGCGTTCATATCTTTGTGCGCCGAGTAGCCCTGGAGTGTTACTACTTTTGCATTGACAGGAATATCCTCATCAAAAATTCTCACACTCTTTGCCCCCTCTTGAAGCGCGCGCCCCATAGTACCGACAGCCTGGTAGCCCACCAGAAGAAGTGTGCTGTTGGGGTCGGGAAGATAATTGCGTTCATGATGCATCACGCGACCACCGTTCGACATACCCGAGCCGGCAATAATAATTTTAGGACTGGGAACATCCTTGATGGCGATAGACTCTTGTGAGCGCTCAGTAAAACGAAGCTTGGGAAACTTGAAGATGTCATCACCGCCTTTTATTGCATTCTGAATATTCGCATTAAAATAGCTAGGATTTTCGCTAAATACTTTTGTAACCTTGATTGCGAGGGGTGAATCAACAAAAACAGGGATTTCAGGGATTTCATTTGCTTCAACCATTTTGTTTAGGTCGAAAAGAATATCTTGTGTTCGCTCGATTGAAAACGCAGGGATAACGAGTACTCCGTCGTGCTTAATTGTATCCAAAACTATGTCTCGAAGGCGATTTGCGCGCTCAGCAAGATCCGTGTGGACACGATCTCCATACACAGCCTCCATCACCATATAATCAACACCTGAGAGAAGCGCAGATTCTGGCATAAGCACCGAAGAACTTCCGAGGTCGCCTGAGAAAATAAGCTTCTTGCCATTGTGTACCATTTCAATCATCGCCGAACCAAGAATATGACCCGCATCACGGAAACGCACGCGGAGATCATCTTTGAAAGTAACATCCTGGTCGTAGGGTACGGCCTCCCAATGTTCAAACGCTTTCTTTACCGCGTCCTCACCATAGAGTGGCTCGTGCTCATCAGCCTTTGCCTCGCGCGCAATAACATTGAGCGTGTCTTCGAGCATAAGCTTTGCGATCTCGCGTGTTGGTGGAGTCGAATAGATTCGGCCCTTGAAGCCTTCGTTCATGAGCTTTGGGATACGACCGACATGATCAAGGTGTGCGTGTGTCACAAAGAGCGCATCAACTTTTGAAACATCATACGGAAACGGATCATTGTTTTTATCATCACAAACTTTCACTCCTTGGAAAAATCCGCAGTCAACCATGATGGTTACTCCATCTCCTTCAAGAATATGATTTGAACCTGTTACTTCCTGCGCTGCTCCGTAAAATTTAAGTTTCATTTGTGATTGATTTATACTTTTAATTTCGCCCTAAACTGCACCAACACAGCGACCGCTGTTCCTCCTAGTATATCAAATAAAAGGTCGCCTAGGGTATCGAGAATATCATTCATGTGTCCAACCGTAGCAAAACTAATGACCGCTTCATAAACTTCCCAAAGAAAACCAATACTAAACGCAAAAAGGATTGCTGTCGCCCAAGTAGCCAAAAAGCTTTGTGGGGCAGTACCTTTTCTAAAATAAGCCCACCAGAGCCCCATACCTGCGAGCCACATCCCGCCTGAAAAATGCATTGGAATATCAAACCAACGATAAACCCAGTACCAATGGTACGTTTCGGCTATTCCATTTACTACCGCAATCACAATAAGGAGGAAGAGGAGCGACGTAGGGATTTGCGGGTATGATTTCATTAAAAATATTATAGCATACTGGACTTTAGTATTTGGCAGGTGCGGCTGGATGAATTTCGAGGCAAATTAATCCCACCATAGAGCTTTCAGAATTTGATGCAGTTTGAGGTGCTCTTTAAATTTACGACCAAGCTGTATAAAAATACTGCGCGGAAGGAAATTTAAAGAGCAACGACAAAATGCGCAAATTCTGGAAGCTATAATTGAAAAGGCCCCTGCACAGGGGTGCAGTGGCCTTTACTTAGGGTTACTGGAGGCATTGACCCTAGAATAAATCTAGGTGGGTGCCCGCACTCATGCGCCAAGGCGCGTGAAAATATAGGGCTCCCTTGTCAATAACTTAGGAGACAATACCTACAATGACCCTACATCAAATATACCGCACGCACATTCTTTTGCAATATTGCAAAATCATTACAAAACAAAAACCTTGCATAGTGCAAGGTCATTGTTAAACACACAAGGATACTTCTAGAGATTAAAACGACTCATCTGCATACACATAATCAAAGTTTGACTTCTTGTAGTCAAAGATTTCTTCTGGCTTGAAGAAGCGAGCAACTTCTGCCTTACCATTTTCTACTGAGTCTGACGAGTGTACAACGTTTGACTGAATTGAGAGCGAAAGGTCGCCACGGATACTTCCTGCATCTGCGTCAAAACCCTTGGTTGGGCCAACAATAATACGTGTTGCTGAAACTGCATTGATGCCTGAAAGAACCATAACCACAACAGGAGATGCCTTCATAAATGACTTAATCCCCGCAAAGAAAGGCTTGTCAGCAATGTGTGAATAGTGAGCCTCAAGGAGCGCATCCTCAAGCTGAATCATCTTCATTCCCACAATATTCAAGCCCTTACGCTCAAAACGAGTGGTGATTTCGCCCAAAAGCCCGCGCTGGATTGCGTCTGGCTTCACAATAATAAGTACCTGTTCTTCCTTTGGATGTGCCATGATGGATTTAAATTAACTATTAAGATTGAGGTATCTTAGCAAAAAAGGAGCGGGCGGGCAATCCCAAATGGGATTGCCCGCCCGCTCCTTTTTTGCTAAGCGCTTTTGACTAATGACTACGCTCGATACCTCCCCATGATCTCCGCTTCCACCTCCTCGCGAGGCTTTCCATATTTCTCATACGAACGCTGCTTGAGCTCCTCTGCGAGTGCTGGGTTCCCCTGCTCAGGAGGGAGCGTGACGAGATTAAACGGCTTCGTTGGTTGTCCACCGACCAACATATTTACATACGCATTGTAGTTGTCGAGACGGGTGATATCTGAGGCGCTAAATGTCGGCGCAAATTTCTTTTCCAAAAATTCTGCATCCTCTGGTCCCACACGGAAGACCGCCATTGAGCCCACGTTGCCGAAGACCGCATTTTTAATTTCTTCTGAAAGCTGCGAGATGTACTGATGCGCAACATTCAAACTCAAACGATACTTGCGCGCCTCCGAGAGAATCGTCGCAATAGATGGCGTAGTTACGTTTTGGAATTCATCGATATACAAATAAAAATCATTTGGCTTTTGGTTTGAGCCAAACATATCCACACGCGAAAGCGCTGCCATCGTAATCTTGCCCACGAGCACGAGACCGATGAGGTTTGCGTTGATATCACCGAGACGACCTTTTGAAAGATTCACCAAGAGAATCTTTTTCTCATCCATAATCTTTCGGAAGTTAAGCACCGACTTTTGCTGAAGCACTACCGGGCGCATAATTTCGTTGGAAATAAATGGGTCGAACTTACTTGAAATATAAGGCACGAAGTTGGCGAGACCTTGATCCCCTGTCGTCTTCTCGGCGCTCTGCCAGAATTGCAAAATGATAGGGTTCTTACACTTCGAGAGTTTCAAATCACGAAATGCCTTATCCGAAAGCACGCGAGTGATTTCGAGAAGCGTGCTTCCTGATGATGTGTCTTCCATCACGAGCGCGGCTGCGTTGCGGAAATAGAGTTCAAACATTGCACCGCCACCAACCTTCATATCGAAGAGTTGGTTAAAGATGTTCATCATTTCGTTGACGACAAATGTCTTCTGCTCTGGGTAGCGCTCATCGTACTCGAGCATGTTGAGACCCATAGGGCGCGCAGTATATGAAGGGTCGAAGTAAATCACATCGTCCATACGCTCAGGCGGAATGAGTGAAAGAATATCCTGCACATCAGAACCGTGCGGATCGATGAAGCATACGCCGTCACCGTTTTTAATATCCTGAATAATCATATTTTTCAAGATACTTGTCTTACCAGTACCCGTCTGACCGATCACATACATGTGACGCACGCGATCTTCGCGGCCCATACGCACCGTGGTTTCCTTGTTGTGGTACGTGTTTTTACCAAGGACGATACCGTCTTCCGACATCCCCGCTGGGGCTGGTGCAACTCCCGCCTTTGCCTCTTTGAGTTCAGCTGACGAAACCGCAGTAACCGGGAAGTGGAACATTGTCGCGAGCTCTTTGAGATTCAAAGGGAAACTTTCTTCATCGCTAAACATACGGAATGTATAACGAGAAACCGCCCCCGCGAGTGTGTTGCCCTTTGCTTCGCGCTTCCACTTGATGGCGTTTGACTGCGGGCTACCAAATTGATTGAACGAACTCTCGACCTCATTGAGCATCGCCTCCGCACGCACTGCTGTCTGCGCAGAAGCAACGATACGAATATTGGTATCAACAATAGGTGACGCGATTTTTTCAGTAATATTTTTTACCGCGAGGTCGTCTATCGGCTTCTCTTCTTTTTTGCTTTCTCCAAAAAGAATTCCTTTTGCAGCCTTTGCAAACTCACCCACAATTTGTGCGCCTGTGCCTTTGAGTGCGTCCTTTGCCTTTACGCCTTTTTTGACCTGGTCCAAAGCAAACTTGTAACGACTATTGAGCGACTCCCCCATTGGACGAATCACAAACTGCACCGCGACACCCTCCCCGTCTTTATTAATTTTTGAAAATGTTGAAAGGAGGACATTGAGAGGATCCTGCGTAAATGCTTCAAATGTACGGAGTGGAAATGCTGCATCGCTCGCCGCCTGTGCACACGAAACAACCGTCGCCCCACCTTCGTTGAAGGGATTGTAGTCTTCACGATGTTCGCGAAGCTTTGCATCGGGGTACACCGCGAGTACCTGCTTTTCAAAAAGGTCTGCGTGCTCAAGGGGCACCGCAGAGTAGAACACAATGTGCTCACTAAAGTTTGAGAGTGCGAGCTCAAGCGTGAAATAATTTCTCACACTACCATACTCCGCACTCCTTTTTTCAATAGAGAGCATACCGGCATAGAGATGCTCCATCCCTGAGACAAGCTGCGCAAACTCACGCTTCTCTCCCGTAGGGTCAATGGGTGGCAACGTCACCTCATAAAGGCGCATCTTGAGCGCGCGGGCGATTTCTTTTTCGCGCGAAATACCTGCAAAGTCCCCTGTTTCAATAAGGAGCTGCACGAGCATGCGATGAAAATCGTCTTCAATGTGTGGATTGCCAAGTTTCTCCAAAAGCGCGAGTGCATTTCGAATGCCACGTGTCTCGACAATATTCATAAGTTGATCAATCGCCTCCTTGTGCTCGACACCAAGCTTGACCACGTTGTTCTCAAGGTCATCGACTTTCATCTGATAGCTTTTGTCGAGAACTGTCTCAACGGGAGCCTTGCGATATTCAGCAACTTTTTCACGAGCGATCTCCTCGCGGAGTTCGAGAGTGTTACCCTGGGCCCCCGAAGCAGCACCGAGTGCATGCTCCTTCTCTGCGATCTGAGCGCGAAGATACGCCACCTCTTCTTCGGGTGACCTAAACTGCTTACCAATAGAGCCGTATTCGGGATTCATATAGCTAATATTGTAACATATCTTACCAAACAATTAACAAAAGCCCCGCGCTGTATGCACAGCGCGGGGCTTTTGTTTGTTTTACTTCGAGCGCTTTGTCTTGCGACGTGCGACGATGAGATTGTTTGAGTACTTCTTTGGTGAACGTGTCTTGCGACCTCCGGTTACCTTTCCGTACTTTGTCTTTGGGCGCTTTGTACCACGACCCTGACGTCCTTCACCTCCACCGTATGGGTGATCTACTGGGTTCTTTGCAGATCCACGAACTGTTGGGCGAATACCGAGCCAACGATTACGTCCTGCCTTACCGAGATTGCGGTGCTTGTATTCTTCGTTTGAAACAGCTCCGATCGATGCCCACACATTTTCTGAAACCTTACGGATTTCTCCTGAAGGCATCTTCAAGTGTGTCTGACCGCGGTCGTTTGCAACTACTTCTGCGTAGTTACCTGCTGAACGAGCGATACGTGCGCCACCATTTGGCTGGAGCTCGATGTTGTACACGAATGTTCCAACAGGAACCTTGCGCAAAACAGTACGATTGCCCGGCTTCAAAGGTGCATCTTCTGCAACAATAAGCGTATCACCAACCTTGATTCCCTGAGGAAGAAGGTTGTAACGGCGCTCACCGTCTGCATAACATACTACGCCAATGAATCCTGAACGGTTTGGATCGTATTCAACGGTCTCAACCTTTGAAGGAATGTTGATCTTCTCAAAACGGAAATCGATTTCGCGGAATGAACGCTTGTGCCCACCTCCCTTATGCTGTGTGGTGATGCGACCAAATGCGTTACGTCCGACGCCGCGGCTAAAGCCTGTTGTAAGAGCCTTGAGAGGTTTCTTTGCAGTGAGCACGCCACGATATGAAACGATGGCGGTCTGGCGATTTGATGGTGTTGTTGGTTTAAACTTTTTCATATTATTTATAATTATACGATTTCAATTTTATCGCCAGACTTAAGCGTGACCAACGCCTTGCGAACACCAGACTTAACACCGTTCTTACCACGTACAAATACGCGCGTAGCAGGAAGGTTTACAATGTTTACACGAACAGGAGTTACGTTGTAAAGAGCCTTGATAGCCTTTGCAATTTCAATCTTGTTGGTATTCTTTGCAACCTCAAATACGTAGGTTCCCTTCTCTGCGAGAATAGCTGCCTTCTCGGTGATGTGTGGGCGAACAATAGCGTTCACGCGCTCACCAAGACCAGTAGTTCCCTCAGCCTTCTTTGCCTTAGTAGCTTTTGGTGCCTTCTCTTCTTTTGTTGTTTTCTTGAAAATAGCCATGATAGTAAGGGTTACTTAGCAGCCGCAACGGGAGTTGCAAGCTTACCTTCGATAAAACTAATAGCTTTCTCTGGGCTCACAATCACGACGTATTTGTGGTTCAAGAGATCGATTGGGTTCATGTTCTCGACCGCATCGAATTCGATGTTACCGAAGTTTGCGAAGCTACGTGAAACTGCATCAGACTTCTCGCCTGTTGCAAAGTACGCTGCATTCTTCTTCTTGGTGAGCATCTTTTCAAAGCCCTTTACTCCCGAGAGAGCAGAGAGGATTCCCTTTGCCTCAGTAGTCTTTGGTGCCTTCATTTCGATAGCATCAATAAAGAGTACTTCACCCTTGCGAAGCTTCTCTGAAAGGACTGTGTAGAGTGCCTTTGCGCGAACTTTCTTGTTGATCTTCTTCGAGTAATCCTTCACTGTCATTGGACCGTGTGTAACTCCACCATGACGCCAAATAGGTGAACGTGATGATCCGTGACGAGCACGACCAGTTCCCTTCTGAGCCCAAGGCTTCTTTCCACCTCCTGACACATCACTGCGGTCCTTTGCCTGTGCAGTCGACATACGTGCATTTGCGCGCATTGACTCAACAACCTGGTGTACCAAGTCAGCGTTCCAAGAAAGGCCCCAAACTTTTTCGTTCAAAGCGAGCTTTCCTGCTTCCTTACCCTTTGTATTGTAAATTATTGCTTCCATAGTAGTACAGATTATTTAGCCGTTGACTTAATCTCGAGAAGTGCGCCTTTTACGCCTGGCACACAGCCAGTCACGAGAATCTTGCCATTAGTAGTATCGACCCCAAGCACACGCAAACCTTTTACGCTTACACGATCGCTACCCATACGTCCGCCCATGCGACGACCCTTTGAGATCTTCTGCTGACCGGTTGAGCCGATAGAACCTGGCTCACGCTCTGAGTGCTTCTGACCGTGAGTACGCTGACCTCCACGGAATCCATGACGCTTAACTACACCCTGGAAACCTTTACCCTTTGAAGTACCTGAAACAGTAACGATGTCACCAACTTCAAAAGTTCCAGCGTCAACAGTGTCACCCTTTTTGAAGGTGCTTGCATCATCAAGACGAAACTCACGAATAGCCGCAAAGAGTCCGAGGTCCTTGGTGTGACCCTGAACTGCCTTTGAGATATTTTTTGCGGCACGAGCACCGAAGCCAACCTGAACGGCTTCGTACCCATCTTTCTCTTTTGACTTTACCTGTGTAATTGATACAGGTCCAACCGAAAGGAGAGTTGCAGCAACTGCACGCCCGTCATTGCCGACGAACGAAAACATGCTTTCTTTTTTTCCTAGAATAAATTTCATATCGGGAACCATTGCAACCTTTCTCTCGAAGGAGGGGTTGTTGGTATTTTAAAAACGAATAAACTTCTTTTGCATCGCCCATCTTCTGTCTTAATTATTTAAATACTTGCGTACTTAAATAATTAAGACAGAAGATGGTTTTAGCAAATTCTGACTATAAGCCGTTAGGCTTACATCATCTTCACGTCGATGTTGACGCCTGAAGGGAGTGAAAGGTTGGTGAGAGCCTCAACAACTTTTGCATTCGGATTCAAGATGTCAATCAAACGCTTGTGAACACGCATTTCGAACTGCTCACGTGCATTCTTATAAATGAATGCTGAGCGAAGTACGGTGTACTTCTTGATTTCAGTTGGAAGTGGCATTGGCCCAATGACCTCAGCATCATAACGAAGTGCGGTGTCAACGATCTGCTTTACAGAGTTGTCGAGCACTTTGTTTTCGTAAGCGCGTACGCGAATACGGAGCTTGTGCGTCACTTCCTTGTCTGCAGCTTTCTTAGCTGGTTTTTTTGTTGCTGTTGTCATAATGGGTTTTTAAGAGAACTAGAACCTTTTGGGCTTACGCAATAATCTTTGTTACCACGCCCGCGCCAACAGTACGGCCACCTTCACGAATAGCGAAGTGCTGCTCTACTTCAAGCGCAACAGGTGCAATGAGCTTAACCTTGAGAACCACCTGGTCTCCTGGCATAACCATTTCTGTTCCTTCTGGAAGTGTTGAGTCACCAGTAACGTCCGTTGTACGGATGTAGAACTGTGGCTTGTAACCATTGAAGAATGGAGTGTGACGTCCACCTTCCTCCTTGGTAAGAACGTAGATATTTGCCTCGAACTCTGTGTGAGGAGTTACTGAGCCAGTCTTACAAAGAACCTGACCACGAGTAATATCTTCCTTCTTGATACCACGGATAAGGATGCCGGCGTTGTCGCCTGCCATACCCTCCTGGAGTGACTTGTTGAACATTTCGATACCCGTAACTGTTGTCTTAACAGTGTCCTTGAGACCAACGATTTCAACTTCCTCACCTACCTTAACTACACCACGCTCAATACGTCCGGTAACAACAGTTCCACGGCCTTCGATTGAGAATACGTCTTCAACAGGCATGAGGAATGGCTTTGCAACATCACGCTCTGGAATTGGTACGTATGTGTCGAGAGCGTCAATAAGACTAAGAATCTTCTTTGCCCACTCATCGTTTACATCTGTAGCCTCAAGACCCTTGAGTGCTGAACCACGGATAACAGGAGCTCCCTTTCCGTCGAACTCGTACTTGGTAAGGAGGTCGCGAACTTCCTCTTCAACCATGTCGATCATCTCTGCATCATCAACCATATCGCACTTGTTGAGGAATACAACGATCTTTGGTACACCAATCTGCTTAGCGAGGAGGATGTGCTCTCGTGTCTGGGGCATCACACCGTCTGTTGCAGCAACCACCAAGATAGCACCGTCCATCTGTGCGGCACCGGTGATCATGTTCTTAATGTAGTCAGCGTGACCTGGCGCGTCGATGTGCGCGTAGTGACGTGCGTCTGATGAGTACTCCTGGTGTGAGAGCGCAATTGTAATACCGCGCGCCTTTTCTTCTGGAGATGCGTCAATTTCATCAACTGACTTCATCTTAACGGTCTTACCTGCAAGGTGAAGACAGTTAAGGATTGCCGCGGTAAGAGTTGTCTTGCCGTGGTCAACGTGACCAATAGTACCTACGTTTACGTGAGGCTTTGAACGATCGAACATTTCTGCCATATGTTTTGTGTTCTTGTAACTAAAGATTCATACACGAGAAACCCTTACGAATCTTTGGTTACAAGAGAAAAATTAAATGATAATTGATAAAAAATACCGCATGCGCGATACAAAGGTCATACTACCAAATCGGGGGGAATAGTCAAGTAGCTTGCCGTACAAAATATAAGGGGAACTTAAAATACACGAAGTGGCGCAGATTTTTATGAAAATACGCCCGTTTGGCATCGGCCAAACGGGCGTATTTTCATAAAAATCCTACATATCCGCGTAAATCCCCTGTGGTTTCTTGAGCTTCCCGAACCCAACCAAGAGGAGGCTCAAGGCTGCATAAATAAAGAAATGAGCAATGTAGAGATTTTGAACCTCGGAAACACCAAAATCTGTCAAAGTATGCGTTGCTTCAAAGTATTCAGCAATAGAAGTCAAGAGAAGGAGGACAATGGATGGGATTGCGTAATAGGAAAACTCCTTAAAAATAGGCATGATTTTACGAATCCTAAGGAGTGAGGCAATCCCAGCGCCCCCAACACCAACAATCGCGAGGAGCATCAGGAAGGTCGACCACGCAGGGAGATTGTGAACAAATTCGTCTTCAATATTAAGGGCAACGATAACACCAGCCCCCAAAGCAACCACCGCCCCAAGAATTGCGGTAAAAATCGCTGATTTTTTGTAATAAATGCGCGAAACAAACTCAATCGCCAAAAGCATACCCAAAATCCACAAAAAGTAACTGATCGTGGCAGAAAACTCGATTACCTCATCTTCGATCATAAAAACATGGAGGCCGACATATTCGTACACATGCACGAGCCCAAGGAAAAGGAAGAATGCGAGCTGAATCTTCAAAAAGCCTTTAAGAATATAGTCACTAAAGGCATAGTCTGAGAAAATACGAACAAGGATGAGTGCCACGAAAAGAAACGCAATCGCATGAACGAGCCCTGTTTCAGCAAAAAAGGTTCCGCCACCAGCAAATTCCGCTAAAAGAATTACTGCGAGGTTAATAACGATCAACGGGAGGGGGTTAATTAATTTTTCAAAAGGTGCCAATAATTTCATATTTGTTTTAATTTAAATAACTCTTAACCCGATCAATAACTTCCTGCATTGAATTATCGATTTTTACCAAATATTCACTCGCCCCAAGCGCAAGAGCGCGCTCTTGGTCAGATGGTTGTCCAAGATTTGAGAGGACAACAACGGGAGTTTTTGCAAAATCAGGGTTTTTCTTGATTTCTTCGAGGACCACGAAGCCGTCTTTCTTGGGGACCATGAGGTCGAGAATGATGAGGTCAGGCTTTTCAACGGTTATTTTTGCGATTGCCTCCTCGCCATTAGTGGAAAGAACTGTCTGAAATCCCTCTCTGTCCAAACGGACCTGATACACTTTTGAAATATGCTCGTCATCTTCTACAATCAGTATCTTTTTTTTATTTTGGTCCATATGATTTTCAATTATATCCTCTATCAACCAAGAATTCACCCAGCTCTACATATCCGCGTAAATCCCCTGTGGGCGCTTGAGTTTCCCGAAACCAATCAAGAGGAGGCTCAAAGCTGCATAAACGAGGAAATGCGAAATGTACACATTTTGAACAGCAGAGATGCCAAAACTCTGGAGCCCCCCCGTCGCCTCAAAATACTCAGAAAAGCCCGTAAGTACAAGGAGGATTGTAGCAGGAATAGCATAATGTGAATATTCAACAAATACTGGCATTATCTCGCTAAGTTTTTTAACAGCAAAAATACCAGCGGTAGCCGATACAACAATCCCCATAAGAATCAGCTTTGGAAACCAAACGGGGAACCAGGAAACAACAGTGGTGGATACATTTGGGGCAATGAGACCAGCAAAACAAAGGAGAAACAGACCCCAAAGCGTAGCCATGATAATGGACGACTGCTTGTAATAGATACGGAAAACAAAACCAAGAGCCAAAAACAAACTAAGAATCCACATAAAATAACTTGCAACCACGGTAAGCTGGACGACATCGGGCCGAATTGAAAAAATATTGAGAGCAAAATACTCATAAAACTGAACAAGCCCTAAAAAGAGGAGGAATGTGAGCTGAATCTTTAAAAACCCCTTAAGAATATAGTCACTAAAGGCGTAGTCCGAAAAAATACGAACAATAATGAGCCCAACAAAAAGAACGGCGATAAGATATGCGAGTCCTGTCGCCGCAAAAAATGTGCCTCCACCAGCAAATTCAGCAAGGAGAATTATTGCAACGTTAAGCGCAATAAGCACGTACGGTGTGAATAATTTTTCAATAGTTGATGCCAATATTTTCATATTCGTTGTTGTTAATAATATCTCTATAAATAACTTTTTACCTTGTCTACCACTTCCTGCATTGAATAATTTACTTTTACCAAATATTCATTCGCTCCTAGTGCGAGAGCTCGCTCTTGATCAGACGGCTGTCCAAGATTTGAGAGAACAATGACAGGAATCCTTGCAAGGTCTGGGTTTTTCTTGATTTCTTCAAGAACGCCAAAACCATCCTTTAGGGGCATCATAAGGTCGAGAATAATGAGGTCGGGCTTTTCGGTAGTTATTTTTGCGATTGCGTCTTCGCCGTTGGTAGCAAAAACTGTCTGATATCCTTCTTTAGAGAATTTTACATCGTAGACCTTTGCTACATGCTCGTCATCTTCAACAATCAGCAATTTTTTGTTTAGTTCAGTCATATCGGTATTTTGATTATATAATAATCTTATTGTAGCACAGTGGGTAAAAAATAAAGCGAGGAAGCAAAACTCCTGTGGATAACCAACAAAAAAAACCGCCATCTTTCGATGGCGGTTTTTTTGTGTAAATTGAGATTACTTACGTGCTTCAATGATTGTTGCTGCAACGTTTGCAGGAACGATATCGTAGTGATGGAATTCCATCGTTGAAGATGCGCGTCCTTCAGTCAATGAGCGGAGTGAGGTTGTGTAACCGAACATTTCTGAAAGTGGAACGAGTGCGTTCAACACCTTCATCATGCCACGCTCACCCATACCTTCGATCTGTGCACGCTTCGACGAGAGGTTACCAGCAACGTCTCCCATGAACTGCTCTGGCATAACGATTTCAACTTTCATAATAGGCTCGAGGATAACTGGTCCTGCCTTACGAACTGCATCCTGGAATGCCTGTGAACCAGCAATCTTGAAGGCGATTTCTGAAGAGTCCACTTCGTGGAACGAACCATCGTAGAGCTCTGCCGAAATATCTACCACCTTGTAACCTGCCTGCACACCACGATCCATCGCTTCGAGAATACCCTTCTCAACTGGTGCAATAAATTCCTGTGGAATAACACCTCCCTTGATAGAGTTGGTAAATTCAAAGTGATCATTGCGACGCTTGGTCTGCTTTGGAAGATCTTCAATGGCAATAGTCTTGTCGATAGGCTTGATGCGAATCTTGACGTGACCGTACTGACCCTTACCACCTGACTGCTTGACGTACTTACATTCAGCGTCTGCTTCACGCGTAATGGTTTCTTTGTATGCAACCTGTGGCTTGCCTACGTTTGCCTCAACATTAAACTCACGCTTCATACGGTCAACGAGAATTTCGAGGTGAAGTTCACCCATACCAGAAATAATGGTTTCCATTGTTTCCTCATCAGTCTTGATACGGAATGTTGGATCTTCATCTGCAAGCTTGCGAAGTGCCATACCCATCTTCTCTTGGTCAGCCTTTGTCTTTGGCTCGATACGGAGAGAAATAACTGGCTCAGGGAATTTAATTTCCTCAAGAATAATAGGGTTTGTTTCATCACAAAGCGTATGAGAGGTTCTTGTGTCCTTGAGACCTACCATAGCTGCAATGTCGCCTGCGTAAACTTTTTTAATTTCCTGACGTGAATCCGCCTGAAGTTTAACCATACGTCCTACGCGCTCTTTCTCACCTGTCGTTGCATTGTATACATACGAACCTGCTTCGATAGTACCTGAGTACACACGGAAGAATGCGAGCTGTCCCACGAATGGGTCTGCCTGAAGCTTGAACGCGAGCGCTGCAAATGGCTCTTTGTCATCTGGATGACGCTCAATCACTGCACCTGTCTTTGGGTCGAGGCCGGTGATGGCGGGCATGTCGAGAGGAGATGGAAGATAGTCAACCACCGCGTCGAGCACGAGCTGAACACCTTTGTTCTTGAGTGCTGAGCCTGCGTACACAGGGAAGATCTCATTTGCAATAACTGCCTTACGAAGTGTTACCTTGAGAACATCAAGAGGAATTTCTTTTCCTTCGAGATAGTCGTTCATGAGCTTGTCGTCGTTTTCAACAATGCGCTCAATGAGCTCACTGCGATACTTCTTTGCCTCTTCAAGATACTTCTCAGGGATTTCAGCTTCAATAACATCGATACCCATATTTCCTTCGAACTTGAACATCTTCATCTTGAGAAGATCAACAACTCCTTCAAACTGATCCTCGAGTCCAACAGGAATCTGCATACGAACTGCCTTTGTGTTCAATCGGTCGAGAATAGACGCGTATGATTTTTCAAATGATGCGCCAGTACGATCAAGCTTGTTGATGAAACAAATACGAGGAACCTGTGCTTCGTCTGCATAACGCCAGTTGGTCTCTGACTGTGGCTCTACTCCTGCCACACCGTCGAATACCACTACTGCGCCGTCGAGCACGCGGAGTGAACGCTTCACCTCAACGGTAAAGTCGATGTGCCCCGGGGTGTCGATGATGTTGAAGTGCCAAAGATTTTCTTTTACTTTTGGTTCATCAGTTTTGTTCCATGCACAGCTGATTGCCGCTGCAGTAATGGTAATACCACGCTCACGCTCCTGCTCCATCCAGTCGGTTGTCGTAGCACCTTCGTGCACCTCACCGATCTTGTGGGTCATACCAGTGTAAAACAAAATACGCTCAGATGTGGTTGTTTTACCTGCATCGATGTGTGCAATGATTCCAAAATTGCGAAGTTTATTTAATGAGTACTCTCTGTCCATAATAATAGGTATTATCTTTTAATTAATTTTTAAGTTTGAATGACAAATATTAATTGTCGACACAAAAATTCAAAGCTTTTTATTTTGAATACAGTGCGAGGCGCCTAGCGTGTGATACTCGCGAGTTGTACATCAGTACTACGAGTGAGTTCGCATGCGCAGGCAACAAAGCAATGCGTCAAAATTAAAAGCTGACTACCAAGCGAAGTGAGCGAAGGCCTTGTTAGCCTCTGCCATCTTGTGCACGTTGTCCTTCTTCTTCACTGCCTCGCCTTCGTTGTTACTTGCTGCGAGAATCTCATCTGCGAGCTTCTCGTGCATTGGGCGACCCTTCTTTGCCTTTGCAGCAGCAAGAACCCATCGCATTGAGAGTGCGAAGCGGCGCTCTGGGCGAACCTCGTGAGGCACCTGATAGTTTGCTCCACCCACACGGCGTGAACGAATCTCCATAAGAGGACCTGTGTTCTTGAGCGCGAGTTCAAAAACCTCAAGTGGTTCGAGCTCTGGCTTCTTTGCCTTAAGGATATCAAAAGCACTGTACACAATAGTACGTGCGGTGTTCTTCTTTCCACGCTCCATCACATAGTTGATGAGCTTTGAAACTTTCTCTGACTTGTACACGAGGTCCTCGCCAGGAATATTTCGATTTTTTACTTTTCTTCGCATGTTTAATTAGTTATTAGCCAATAGTAGATAGCAAATAGTTAATACCGAAAAATCCGCTTAACGAATTTTCTCTATTTACTAAGACCTAACTTCTAGTGACTACTTTTGTGTGCTATTCCCGCAAGCAAGGGTACTCCACAAAATGTTTATTCCAGTAAGTGCCTGCATACTCTAAACTAAAGAGTAAGGAGATACTACCTCAGAAGCCCCAAAAAGTAAAGAGCGGCCTTGCGGCCGCTCTTTACTTTTACCTGAGATTTACTTCTTTGCTGCTGCTCCTGCCTTTGGGCGCTTTGCACCGTACTGGCTGCGTCCCTTCATACGCTTTTCAACTGGTGTTGCGTCGAGGACACCACGAACGATGTGGTAACGAACTCCACCAAGGTCCTTTACGCGACCTCCACGGATCATAACCACTGAGTGTTCCTGGAGCTTGTGACCCATACCTGGAATGTACGCGGTTACTTCCATACCGTTGGTAAGGCGAACGCGGGCAATCTTACGAAGCGCTGAGTTAGGCTTCTTTGGGGTTGTGGTTGTTACCTTTGTGCAAACACCACGCTTAAATGGTGAGTTGTGGAAAACTGGCTTGTTCAAAATGCTGTTGAAGCTTTTTCCAAGCGCAATAGAACGACTCTTCTTGCGAAGTGTCTTGCGAGGGTTCTTTACGAGCTGATTTACTGTTGGCATATGTTAAATTAAGGAACCGCCTATCAGACGGCTCATGTGCTGACTACTCTACTATGGCGCTGGAAAAATTGCAAGTCAAAAGCAAAAACTCTAGAACAAACCCACTCCCGTAATCACTCTAAAAAGTAGACTTGAGATGGGGGAAATTATCGTTGAGGCAAAAAATACTACAAAAACAATGAAAATGAGCCAATTTGCTTCCAAGTAATCGTGGATTTTCTGAAAACGATAAGGAAGAAGGGTAAAAAGCACCTTCGCTCCGTCGAGTGGCGGGAATGGAATCATATTAAAGACCGCGAGGACAATATTGAGATACACAATAGTGCCAAGCATTTGCGTAAATGGCCCCACTTCGATTCCGAGCTCAACGTTGTAGCGGAGCATCAAGCCAAAAATGAGGGCAAGGAGGAGATTCGCAAGAACCCCCGCAACTCCCACAAAAATCGTCCCCCACTTAAAATTCCTTAAGTTATAAGGGTTGTAGGGCACTGGTTTCGCCCAACCAAAGGCAAAAGAGCCACCCGAGCCAAGAAGCATGAGGGCTGGGAGGATTATCGAGCCTAAAGGATCAATGTGGGGAACTGGGTTGAGCGTGAGGCGTCCCGCAAGACGAGCCGTCGGATCCCCAAACCATTCGGCCATATATCCGTGAGCAATCTCGTGGATAATAATAGAAAATATGAGGATTATGAGAAAAAAGAGTGTTTCGACTTGCATAATGTAAAATATATGATAGCATAAGCCGACTAGTTAATAAATACATTTATGGCAAAAGTCTGTCCAACTTGCGGAAAGGGTACGATCATTGTAGGTCACTACTCAAATCGCGTCCGCGCAACAAAATTCAATCCTACGGGAAACAAGCGTAAGTACCCTAATCTTCAGTGGGCACCTCTCGCTGATGGCTCACGTATCAAGATCTGCACCAAGTGCATGAAGGTAGGAAAGCACACAAAGATTCAGGTAATCTAAGTAAATACAAAAAGAGGGGGCGGTCGCTATGCGACCGCCCCCTCTTTTTGTATTTACTTAGATTTTAACTACGACTTCACACACGCAAGGAGTGCAACGTTGCGAGGGCGAGTTTCCGTGCCGCCAGTAGCCGCAGTCGTGCCTCCTTGTTGGGTCCCCTGCGTTCCTCCAACATTTGAGTATGTATAGATACCAGAAATCTGTGCTGTAAATGTGTGGGTGTGACTCTGAATAGCTTGTCCTTGTGCACTCGCAAGGGTACGCCCAGCATCCACCCCACGCCCACTATCGAGACCGCGGATGAACTCTCCACGGAGATCTACCGTTCCTCCTGTTCCGTTTGCGGGCAACCACCCAGTAGGACACGTTGCAAGGTCGAAATGCATAACCGCACCTGCAGGAATAAGTGAAGCGACCGTTGATGTAGCCATGAGCACCATCTCACTGTTGTTGAGGGCCTTAATCACATAGTTCATCGCAACGTTGCGAGGGCGAGTTTCAGCTCCCCCCGTAGCAGAAGTGGTGATTGTTTGAGGCCCCATAATGTTAGAATACGGACCATAACCACCTCCTGGCGCAATAACGTATGCGGTATGGGTATGACTCTTGAGTAAATCAGCCTGCCAGCTACCGAGCGCACGCCCCGCATCAATTCCACGACCTTTATCAAGCCCACGAATAAACTCTCCTCGAAGATCAGGGAGGTTGAAAGTGGTTGAGCCGTTGCCTGCACCATATGTTGTACCAATCACCGCAAAGAGTGACGCGTAGGTAGTACGAGATACTGCAGTACCATCACAGATGAGGTAGCCACTTGGAGCAACTGAGCCTGCGAATGAAGCCACGGAGCCGATTGGTGTTGGGTCAATAAGCCCTCCTCCCGCCGTACTCAAACACGATCCTCCGCCCACCGCCGTACAAATATCTCCTGTCGCACCAATGGTTCCTGCAACCGTGAGTGTCTGTGTCTGTGCCGTAGTACCAATACTTGAAGAAGCGGTTGTGAAGAGTCTGCTGAGGGTAAGGTCACCAAGCTTTTCTTGTGCGGTTGCACTTGCGTTGATAGGGGCAGCAACGTTGCCACTTGGTGGGTTTGAAGTAGGTGGAGTCCAGGCGAGAGCGTAGGAAAGACCAAGGGAAAGAACGAGCGCAAGTGATGAGATTTTGAGGACGGTGGCAATTTGATGTTTCATGATTGTTGAATTAATTAATTAGTTTGAACCAGAACTAAGGGACTCGAGGATGCGGAGCTTTTCCTCGGTTGACGTTTTGTCAGGAGGGGCTGTTTTTGAAAGATTTTGAAGTGTTTTGAGGTCTTGTGCTGTGGTGGTTGTGTCTTTTTGTGATGAAGATGCGATGTCGGCGAGGATTTGTAGCTTTTCTGCTTCGGTGTAGATTCTTTCTACTTTAGGAATGACTACTTCTTCCTTGGTTTCTGTATTAAGAGGAGCATCTGCGCTGTTGGTCCAAAGAACCACCAATGCTGCAACAATGAGCACGACCACGCCAAGGGGAATTACTAAAAACTTCTTACTTGTTTGTTCTGGTTCCACAAGATTAGTTTACCTTTGATTACCTCCCCCTGCAAGAGTCTTGTGACATAACGGTGTGTATAATGCAGGGGTTTTATTTTTTTTAGTTTCGGGTATGCTAGGGGAATAATTCGAAAAATAACATGTCAGGACATAATAAGTGGTCACAGATCAAGAATAAAAAGGCGGTAACCGACGGAAAGCGCAGTAAAATCTTTGGAAAGTACTCAAAACTTATTGCACTCGAGTCAAAGAAGGCTGAGGGGAACCTTAGTTCTCCTGGGCTTGCCGCGGTCATTGAGCGTGCAAAGAAAGAAAACATGCAAAAAGAGCTCATTGAGCGCGCTGTTAAAAAAGGAGCGGGTGGTGATGCGGGAAACATGGAGCCAGTACTTTTTGAAGCATATGGTCCCGGTGGATGCGCAATCGTAATGGAAGGTCTCACTGACAACAAAAATCGCACCGTCGCTGAAGTGAAACACATTTTCTCAAAACGCGGACTCGCCCTCGCAGGACAAGGGGCTGCGGTGTGGGCATTTACCAAAACAGCTGAAGGGTATGAGCCAAACACAATCACTCCTCTCTCTGACGAAGACGGTGAATCTCTCGGCAGCCTCCTTGAGGAACTTGACGATCATGATGACATCCAAGAGGTGTACACAAACGCAGACTAAGTAATATAAAAAATCCGAGACACGCTCGGATTTTTTGTTTTATGTTAAAATTAAACCATGAGAATCATTTCTATTGACCCAGGATACGAGCGTATTGGTATCGCTGTTCTCGAAAAAATAAACGGTAAAGAAATTTTACTTTTTTCTGAATGTTTTAAAACAAAAGCATCTCTTTCTTTTTTTGAGCGTCTTCTACTTTTAGGCGGCGAGGTTGAGCGTGTCATTAATGAGTACGAGCCAAAGGCTCTTGCTATTGAAAATCTTTTTATTGAAACCAATCAAAAGACAGCGATGCGCGTTGCGGAGGCGCGCGGAGCGATTCTCTATCAAGCAAAAAAGTCTGGTCTTGAAATTTATGAATATACCCCCCTCCAAATCAAAGTGGCCACAACGGGGTATGGTAAAGCAACAAAGATTCAGGTAATGACAATGGTCAAAAAACTCGTTATGGGGGCTGAAAACATCAAACAAGACGACGAAATGGACGCGATTGCTATTGGACTAACCCACTTTGCGTACTCACGCCCAACAAATACTCACTAGCTCCAAACAAAGAGACTGAAAATGTCTATGTTTTGCAATGGTATTTTGGGAGTTTTTCTCTTTCCACAAGTTATCCACATATTCAAAAAAATAGGGTTGCACAGAAAAAAACTTTTTGTTACAACTATGGGTACCCGTTCCTGGATTTAAGAGGGCTCGGGCTCTTAATTTAAATACAAACTATGTCCGACGAAGAAGAAGTACTTGATGATGCAATGATCGATCTCGGTGACGATGATCTCGATTTCGGCGATGATGCTCTCGATCTTGACCTTGATGACGACCTTTTGGTTGAAGACGAGGAAATGGGTATGGGGGAAGAATTTGCTTCAAGCGAGATTGAGTAATTAAAAAGAAAAAGCGCGCGACCAATTTTGGTCGCGCGCTTTTTCTTTTTAATTACTCAACAATCTTCACAAATCTTCGCTTCCCTATTTTGTATACACCAGGAGTTGCGAGAACGGTATCGTCGGTGATTTTTTCTTCAACACCACCTTCTTTAAGAATCTTTACCGCACCTTCTCCCACAAGACGACGCCAGTCAGTCATCGACGAAACAATTTCTTTTGCTTTTAAAAGTTCTCCGAGTTTTCCTTCTCCTTTTATTTCTTCGATGTCGTCAGGAATTTCTTTTTTCTGAAACGTCGCGAGAAATGATTCACGTGCGCGAAGCGCTTCGTCACGTCCGTAATACATTGCGACGATTTCTTCTGCGAGGTCGAGTTTCACATCGCGAGGATTCTCTCCGCGACCGAGCGCTGCTTCTGCTTCTTGTACGCGCTCCATCGGCACACGTGTTGCGTGTTCAAAATATTTCACGATGAGCTCATCGCGCAAACTCATCACCTTTCCAAATATATCGTTTGCGGTGTCAGTGAGATTAATAGTGTTTCCCCAACTTGAACTCATCTTGCGACCATCGAGGCCTTCGATGATATTAAGCATCATGATGTTCTGTGGCTCCTTATTGAAACGCTCCTGAAGTTTACGTCCGGCAAGGAGATTAAACTTTTGATCGGTCCCGCCGATTTCGAGATCTGCATCAATAGCAACACTGTCATACCCCTGCATAAGTGGGTACAAAAGTTCGCGAAGCGAAACGCGCTTTCCTTCATCGAGGCGCTTTTTGATGTTTTCGCGAGAAATAAAATCAGAAAGAGAAAAAACGTCTGCGTGTTCGGTGATTTCTCGGTAATTAAGTTTTTCGAGCCACTCGGTATTTCGGTGTTTTTCCACCTTACTCATATCGAGGATTTTCCCAACCTGCTCAAAGTAAGTTTCGAGGTTCTTTTCTACTGCCTCACGAGAAAGCATTGGGCGCTCGCTGTCTTTGTCGGAAGTATCACCGATAACCCCCGTAAAATCGCCAATAATAAAAACAATGGTGTGTCCGAGGTCTTGGAGTTCGCGGAGTTTCCAAATCGACGTTGCGCGACCGAGGTGAATATTGGGGCTTGTAGGATCAGTCCCAAATTTAATACGAAGGGGTTCCCCTTTGAGGAGTTTTGCGCGCAGGTCATCCTTGTGGATAACTTCTGCAACACCACGCGTCAATATTTCATCGATTTTCTCTTCGTTTGTCATATTAAAACTATTTTATCACAGGACACCGCGCTCGCCTACCCACTCTTTTTATTGTATGATATAAGTACTCTATGGTGCGACGCGCCCGCTCACACAAATCAAAATTGCGTTACATTTTAAACCACTGGAAAGCGGTGGCTCTTTTCTTTGTCGGTGGTGCTTTTCTTTTTGCGGGAGTGCTCATTCTTTGGACTTCTTTTATGAAGCTTCCTGATTTTACTGAATTCCACGACCGCAAGGTTGCGCAATCCACAAAAATCTACGACCGCACGGGGAAAATCCTTCTCTATGATGTGCACCAAAATGTAAAGCGCACGATTGTTCCCTTTGCTGATATTTCTCCTTGGGTAAAAAAGGCGGTTATCTCTATTGAGGACTCGGCTTTTTACGAACATCACGGAGTTAGTTTCCGTGGGGTCGCTCGCGCGATTATTTACGGAGGAACACGTGGTGGTGGCTCAACAATTACTCAGCAGGTGATCAAGAAGACCATGCTCACCGATGAAAAGCTCATCACACGCAAACTAAAAGAGATTCTTCTTTCCTTCCGCCTTGAGGGGGCTTTTGAAAAAGACGAGATTCTTGCTCTTTATTTAAATGAGATTCCTTACGGTGGCAGCATCTACGGCATCGGGGAGGCAACCAAAACATTTTTTGGAAAAGAGGCGAAGGATCTTACCCTCGCAGAGTCTGCATATCTCGCCGCTATCCCCAACGCTCCCACATACTACTCTCCGTACGGCAATCATCGCGATAAACTCGACGAACGCAAAAATCTCGTACTTCGTCGCATGAACGAGCTCGGCTATATTACGAGCGAGGAGCTCGTGGCTGCGCGCGCAGAAAAAATTGAGTTTCTTCCTAAGGAGCCGACGGGAATCAAAGCCCCTCACTTTGTTGAGTGGGTAAAAGAATATCTCGCCAATAAATATGGAGAACTTGCGGTACAAGAAAATGGTTACCGCGTCATCACGACATTGAATTACGACCTTCAAAAGAAAGCTGAGGAAATCATTACAAACGCCGCTCCTGACCTCGAGAAAAACTTCAACGCTTCAAACATGGCGCTCGTTGCCGTAGATCCTACAAATGGCCAGGTTCTCTCGATGGTGGGGTCGCGTGATTATTTTGATGTTAAAAAAGAAGGTAACTTCAACGTTGCGCTCGCGCATCGTCAGCCAGGTTCTACTTTTAAGCCGTTCGTTTACGGGACGGCGTTTATGAAGGGATATACACCCGAGACAGTACTCTTTGACCTCAAGACAAATTTCAGTACCAACTGTGATGCACAGGGTGTTCCCTACTCTCCAAAAATTAAACCCGAGGATTGTTATATGCCAGAAAACTACGATGGGAAATATCGTGGCCCTATTTCGATGCGTGATGCACTCGCACAATCTCTCAACATCCCCGCAGTAAAAACATTGTATCTTGCAGGGATCAACGATTCTCTCACAACCGCGCGCCGTATGGGGATAGAAAGTCTTGGTAGTGCAAATCAGTATGGACTTACCCTTGTGCTTGGAGGCGGCGAAGTTTCTCTCCTTGATCTCACGGGGGCCTATGGTGTTTTTGCAAACGACGGTACAAGAAATCCCAACACCGCCATTCTTCGCATAGAAGCGAAAGATGGAACTGTTGTAGAAGAATTTAAACAAACAAGTGAGCAAGTCTTCCCTTCTGAAATTGCGCGCAAGGTTACTAATATTCTCGCCGACAACGTCGCGCGTACTCCAGAGTTCGGTGCAAACTCAGCACTGTATTTCCCCGGCAAAGACGTCGCGGTTAAAACAGGTACCACCAACGACTTCCGTGATGTATGGACAGTAGGATACACTCCAAACATCGCTGTTGGTATGTGGGCAGGAAACAACGACAACACTCCTCTCCAAAAAAATATTGCGGGATTTATTATTACGCCGATTTGGCACGCATTTATGGCTGAAGCAATGAAGGTTTCCCCAAATGAAAAATTTATTGCTCCAGAAAAAGAAGATTTAACCATTCTTCCTGCTCCTCTTCAGGGGATTTGGCAAGGAGGTGATAGATATGTAATAGATCGTTCTTCGGGGAAGCTCGCAACGGCGCTGACTCCAGCTGAAATGAAAGGAACGATTGTTGTTCCTGAGGTTCATACTATTCTCCATTGGGTAAACAAAACTGAACCACGAGGGACCCCTCCTATAAACCCTCAGAATGACTCTCAGTACTCTCTTTGGGAAATTCCTGTCCGCGCTTGGGTTGCCTCAAAAAATATCGCTGAGGGCGACCGTAGTGGCATTCCGACGGAGTATGACAACAATCACAGTAGTGATGCAGTCTCTTCTGTTACCTTAAGCGGCACAGATATTACCCTTTCTCATAAACCTGACGAGGTTATAACGCTTTCCGTATCAACAATGAGTCGCTACCCTGTTTCTCGTGTTGAATTATTTTTGAATGGCGAGCTTGTCGGCAAAAAAACTGCAGAACCTTTTGTTTTCTCTTTTACACCGCAAGATTTTGGTTCTCTTACTACGTACAATTCTCTTACTGCGGTGGTGTATGATTCTATTCTTAATAAGGGGACCGGGTCTGCACAACTTCTTATCTCTGAAGAGTAATCCATTAAAAAAGCGCGCGGCACTTTGTGCCGCGCGCTTTTTTAATGGATTACTGAATATTTGATATCGTAGTAAGTCCGGAAATTTTTTGTATTTCTTTTAATATTTCTTCTTTCTGGAAAAGAAGTTCTGTTTTTATAATAGGAGGAACTTTTGTAAAAACGGTGGTTTTTGAAATAGAAATTTGATCAATCGTAATAGGAATTTTTTTGTTTGTTAAAATTTCTACCACAAGTTGTTTTTTAACCTTTTCGCTATTAGTGAGGTTTTTAAACCGATTAAGAAGTTGGTTTAAAGGAATCATAATGTTTATTTAGTAAGTGGCATAGTGAGATACACAAATGAGTTATCTCCAAGACCACGAATCACTGCTGGTTTATTTGAACCATTACACTGCATTACAATACTATCTTCCGCGATAACACTGAGACAATCAAAGAGATGTTTCCCATTTAATGATATTTCTATTGGTTCTCCCGACATCGTCACTGTAAGATTTGACTCTGTTTCTCCAATATCAGAATTTTTTGTAAAAACTAAACATTTTTTCTGAGATGGTTCAACAATAAACTGAATTTTATTAAATTTATCCGAAAAAAGAGTTGAGAGTTTAAGAGTATTAATAAGATCTTGTTTTAACATCACTATTTCCGTAGTGTTATTTTTAGGAAGAATCTGTTCATAGTCTGGATAAACCCCTTGAATAACGCGTGATGTTACATATACCGATTTACTAACACAAGAAATCTGTGTTTTTGTTATTTTAAAGAGTATGTTTTCCATAACTCCATCAAAAAGTTTTACTATTTCCATAATATTTTTTACAGGAATAATAACTCCTTGAGAAAGTTCCTCTCCGTTGTAGTCTATTTTCTTCTCAGCGAGACGGAAAGAGTCCGTAGCGACAAATACCAAGCTCTTCTCTTTTTGATACACATATACGCTTGAAATCTCTGGTTTAATATCAGAAATAGCAGCACTCATAAGAACTGATTTAACTCCTTGAATAAAAACCTGTGATTGAATCGTAAAACTTTCTCCTTCATTAATCACCGGGATAGTAGGAAAATCATCAGGAAGAAGTCCTTTGACCGTGATATTTTTTGTTTTGGTTATTATTTTACAAACACTATCTTTTACAGAAACGGTAACTGATTCTTCATCAGGAATACTCATAAGAATATTTGAAAAAAGAGATCCTGAAACAGCAACACTTCCTTCTTCTTTTATTTCAGCAGGAATTTGAAACTCAACTCCTACTTCGAGATTGGTTGAACGAATAACTAAAGACTTCCCATTTGTAGCAATCAAAACAGAACTGAGAATAGGAAGTGATGAATTCTTCCCTGTAACCCTCTCGGCGTTGGTTATATATTTTTGAAGAGTTTCTCTATTACAAGTGAAGTTCATATTCTTTTAAAGGTGTTTATTATTATTTATATAAATACTTATTTTTAATACTATAGATGTGGATAAGTGGATAACTCTTTAATTTCCTTTTGTTTACTACTTATTTTAACTACATCCATTATCAATTTCTGTGGATAACTTTTTTGGAATTGTTTATAAACTTTTTTCATAATGTTTTTTATAAATGTTATGAGGATTTATTCACACTCGTTTTTAAATTTATCCACAAGTAGTACACAGGGTTTAAAATAATAAATTAAAACATTGCGCGTATCTGATCCACTTCCTGCATAAGAGAGAGATCATTTTTAATATCCTCTTTCACTTTCTCACAGGAGTGCATCACGGTGGTATGATCTCGCCCACCGAGCTTCTGTCCTATTGTTGGGTATGAGATATTGAAGTCTTCGCGAAGAATAAACATCGCAATTTGTCGAGGCTTCAAAACCTCCTTTCGTCTCGTTTTATCATAGACGAAAGATTCTTCAATGTTATAGAAATCAGAAATAACCTTTACAATCTCCTTTACTGACAAGAGTTTTTTAGGCTTTGAGGTATTTTTGATAAAAGGTTTTATCTCATTAAGGGTGAGATTTCTGTTTTTAAGTTCTGACTGACAAACGATGCCATTCAAAAGTCCTTCGAGTTCACGAATGTTTCCCTGAACGGAAGAAGCGAGATACTCAATAATTTCTTGAGGAGGGAAAAACTTTTGTGTCTCTGCTTTCGCACGAAGAATAGCGAGGCGTGATTCATATTCTGGTTCCTGAACATCAACAATCATTCCCGCACTAAAACGAGACTTGAGACGTGACTCAAGAGCTGGGATGTAATTAGGGTGTTTATCAGATGAGAAAATAATCTGCTTATTGTTGTGATAGAGCTCATTAAAAATATGGAAAAGCTCTTCCTGAGTTTTTTCTTTGTTCGACAAAAATTGAATGTCATCCATAATCAAAAGATCATACACGCGGTACTTGTTTTTAAATGCCGCCATAGCTTTTGACCCCTGCCCTACTGAGTTGATGTAGTCAACAGAAAATTTTTCAGACGTCGTGTAAAACACGCGTTTATTAGGATAGTGTTTCTTTACCTCATTACCGATTGCTTGAATGAGGTGTGTTTTGCCGAGCCCGGTATTTCCATAGATAAAGAGAGGGTTGTAAACGTTGGTCCCCACTTTTTTAAGAATAGCCTGAGATGCTGCGTAGGCGAGTTCGTTAAACGCACCAATAATAAAATCATCAAAAGTATAGCGAGGATTTAATCCGTCCTCTCTGTTTACATAAAGATTTGAAAGAGGAAGCTCTGCTACAGGAGCGGACTTTGGAGCTTCAACAGACTTCTTTTCTGTTTTTGGTTCCTCTATTTTGCACACAGAATATTCAACCGCACGCACGTTCTCCGAAAGATTGCGAAGAGAATGAAGAATTGTTTTGTGAAATTTGTTCTGGAGCCAGTCCTTTACAAACTCATTAGGAACACCAATAACGATCGTCCCATCATCTTGCTTGATGATGGCGGTGTTTTTGAACCACGTGCTGAAGTTTGCGCGAGAAAGCTCACCTTCGAGTGCAAAAAGAGCTTTTTCCCAGAGTTGTGCGTTGTTTTGCATACGGTTATTTAAATTCGTTCCTCCATTATATTCTGAGTTAAAGAAATACAGAAAGGGTTGAGGTGGATGAGTTGGTTAATAGGGTGTGGATAACTTGTGGACAGCGTTTCCCCTCAATGTTTACAGAGAATTTACGCTCCTCAGTTAGCGCATTATACGACAAAGGCTCCAGTTTAAGAAATTCTTGATAATTTGGTGTTTTTGAATGGTGGGCTGGATTTTTTTTGAGATATGGTGTATGGTATCTCTACTATGTCTCAAACATATCAGCCAAAGAAGAAAAAGCGCGCAACAACGCATGGTTTTCTCGTTCGTTCAGAAACCAAAAGTGGACGTGATGTTTTGAAAGCTCGCCGCCAAAAGGGTCGCAAGCGTCTCACAACAGTTTAGTCCCTTTTTGGGGTAACACTATGCTTCCCCGTAAGAACCGTATATCTAGAAAAGAATTCCCTTCACAGAACGTGAAGGGATTTCCGCTTTCCCAGAAGCGCGTTTCGGACGTAGACAAAAAGCTTTTTACCGCTGTTTTCTATAAAAAGGGAGGAAAAGAGTCAGAAATAAGCCGTGTTTCTGTTGTTGTTTCAAAAAAGACAGCCAAGACAGCAGTAGACAGAAATACTCTCCGCAGGCGCTTTTATGACCTCGTAGCCCCTATTTTAAAGCAAATTGAAGGTTCCACAACTGTTGTTATCTATCCAAAAATAGAAGCAAAGAAAGAAACCTTCCAAAACCTTAAAGCAGAGATGGAAAAAGCGTTTAAAACAGCCAATCTGCTCAAATAGACCTCATTTTATGCGTAATTTTGTCGTTTTTCTCATTAATTTCTACCAAAAATATCTATCCCTCGATACGGGGATGTTTTCTCTTAAAAAAGGAACGACCTGCGTTTTTTATCCTACGTGCTCTGAGTATACCAAGCAGGCGGTTTTGAAATACGGTGTTTTTAAGGGCGTTTTCCTGGGGGCGCGTCGTATCCTCCGCTGTCACCCTTGGCAAAAGAATCACATAGATCCACTCCCCTAGCAAAGAGGGGTTATTCGCGGTAAGATACTCGAATGGAACCAGGAATTTTTTCAACATTTTTATATCAGCCACTTTATAACACCCTCGTTTTTATTATCTCGACCGTCCCGGGAGCAAACGTTGGTGTTGCGATTATTTTATTAACAATTGTAGTCCGCGGAGCACTCCTCCCTCTTTCACACAAGCAAGTTGTTTCTCAGGCAAAGATGCGCGAACTCGCGCCACACCTTGAGAAGATCAAGGAAAAGCACAAGGACGACAAGCAAGAACAGGCGCGCAAGATGATGGAGTTTTACAAGGAACATGGAGTTAATCCCCTTTCCGGCTGTCTTCTCATCGTGGTACAGCTCCCTATTATCTTTGCGCTCTACTTTGTGTTCTTTAAAGGACTCCCCAATCTTAACGCGGAACATCTTTACTCATTCATTCACCTTCCTGAGGCAATAAGCATGATGTTCTTGGGGGTTTTGCTTTCGGCAAAGAGTGGCGTCCTTGCTCTTCTCGCAGCCGTTACGCAGTATTATCAAATCAAACTCTCTATTCCTCCAATGGCTCCGGCCGACAAGGATGCGAAACCATCATTCAAGGATGACTTTGCGCGCAGCATGAATGTTCAGATGCGCTACGTGCTTCCCGTGATCGTGTTTGGTATCTCGTACTCTATTTCAGCGGCAATCGCGCTTTATTGGGCAACAAGCAACATGTTCTCGATTGCTCATGAGCTCTATGTAAAGAAGATGGCGAAAGAGGCTATTAAGTAGCCACATTATAAAAACCGCCGAGCACCAGACAGGTGCTCGGCGGTTTTTATAATGTGGCTACTTGAGCTTCTGCATGTCGGAGGTTACTACTGAAGGAGGAACTGCAGCCCTTGTGGTTGTTCCTGTCAATGTCGAGGTGCTCCCTACTGGAGTGCTTGTTCCCGCCACGGGAACAGTGATAGGAGTAGGTGGTGGAAGTGGTTCAACGATACTGTACACCCATGGCGTGCTCGTTAGTTTGTTGATAAACACAAGATACGCATCATCCGAAGAAAGGGAGAGATTGGTCATATCAAGAGCAGGGGCTTTGAAATCTTTTGGAGTGAAAACTTTGCGAACAGCAAGAGTTTCCGCGTTGATCTCCCAGAGTGAGTCAGAAAAAGAGACAACCCCTTGGTACCACTGATCTGGGTAACTAGCGTTTGTAAGCGCCTCGGGGACCCCGCAGTACACTAATGTTGGGTTCTTTGTCCCCCATACGCACTTCTCAGGGAGACCGCGCAAATAAATAGGAAGCATTGTTTTCTTGGTAACGTCGTACACTGAAAGTTCTGGTGCCCCATTTCTTGATTCGGAAGCAAGAACAAATTTTCCATCGTGGCTTGTGAGCGTGGTGAGGCCGTTAATGTTGCCAAGAATCTTTGTCACCGCTTTTGTTTTTGGGTCAAGGAAGAACATGTGCCCAGGAACTTTTTCAGATGGTCGTGAAGTGAGCGTTACAAGTTTTTGGCTTGGGAACTGGGGGAGCCACTCAGTAAATACAGAGTTAAATATTTTTGAGGCGTTAAGGTTTTGGAACGTTGTGAAAGTCCCGTCTTTTTCAGCGAGGTAGAACAATCCGTTGGTTCCATCCTCTGCTGTCGCCATAAAAGGAATCGAGTCAGGAAGGTAAAGCTCTTCCGTTGTTAAAAATTCTGACGAAGAAGTTGCAAAAGGAGACGAAAGGTTTATGATGCGTGTCTTTATTGTCGCCCCTTCCGTTGTATCAAGGAATCGAAAAACCACACTGTTTCCACTGTTTCCCCAGAGTGCTTCTGAAATGCGAGGGCGAGTTTCGTTTACAATACGTGATTCAACATAAGTAGAAAGCTGTGTTTCAAAAATGTGTCCAAGTCCACGTTCGACATAGCGCACGGTTCTGTTGGTTACGACACCCTTTTTGTCTTTTGCTTCAAAAAAGCCAACACCAGAAGTGGGAGTGATGTGGAGCTGGTAGAGGCGAGGAAGTCTCGTGTCTACTCCTGGAGTAAAGGTATCTTCGTCTGTTGGCTGCTCTGTGGTCGTACCTCCCCCATCCGTTCGGGTACCACTTCCTCCTGGAAATAATATATCACCTCCAGGAAGAGCGCCTTTTTGAGAGTAGTACCAGTAAGCTCCTCCTCCAAGAAGAGAGAGAATGACAACTGTGATAATTATTAAATTTCGTTTGCTCATTGTTTTTGGTTATGGCCTACTTCTCAAGTTAAAGTGAACCTTGTCATTCTGGAGACCTTGCCAGCTGAGATAAATACCGTTGTGGACCATAAAATCGTTAATATCAGCGTACCCATAAGCCGTAAAATTCCCATACTCAATCCCCTCTAATTTAATATCGATCCCTGTGCCTTTTGTGTGAGGAGCGATTTGTCCGTCTGGGTTCGCAACGAGTCCGGGACCATTAGGGCCAAAGTGTTTTGTTGATTCGGCCCCAACGAAGGTTTTGTTTGCGGCGCAGGCCGGGTTGGTGTTGTTTTTTAGATCTTTTTTGACCCATGTGTCATATATTTCATACAAATGTTTTTGATATACATATGGGCGGTATGCAGAGGTAACGGTGGCCTTTATCCCAGAGTTAAGTTGTGGGAGGGCAAGGATTAGTTTATTTGATTCCCCTTGCAGTGTTTGTAGGTTGGCCTGTACGTCTGCAGTTGCATCGCTTGCCGTGAAAACAACCGTTGCTCCAGATTCTAGTTGTTGAGACTCTGTCGAATTTAAAAGAACAGAAGGGGTGGTGATGGTGGGGCACCCAGCATCATCTATTGTTGAACCTCCTGCGGTAACATTTACCTCATGTCGTACCGTAACAGGGGGAAGTTCAAGTTTAAAGTTTACTAAGTCTGGGTTGATAGAGTTTAAAACAAGATACGAAGAGAGAATAATTGCCAAGCCAACAAGAGAGTTTTGGATGCGCTCAAGTGCTCCAGCCTTTGCTGCGGGGTTGATACTTGCGGCGACATACTGCGTCCCACCAATAATCGCAAAGAGGACGGCAAGCGCCGCTCCGAGAGCAACAAGGAGCTTGATCATTCCTGCAACGTACGTTGAGATGTTTGTTGTGCCAGCTCCGTCACCACTCTGAATTGTTGTTCCTGGCAGGGGGGCGAGGGGGGTGTAGTTTGCCTCTACTTGAGCGTACGCAGAGAGCACCCCTACTGAAAAGAGGAGAAAGAAAGAGACGACCGCTGGTAAAAAGTATTTTTTCATAATTTAAAATAAAGGCTTATTTGACGTGTCTTCTGTAAAATCAATGCGAAGGTTTTGACTAGCTGTTTGGAAAGTTTGGCGGAGACCCCTTACTGACAGAGAAACTTCGGCAGACCCAACCTCTCCTTTTTCGTTACGAAGCGTAATGTTTTTTCCTTCGTTCTGAACAGGTCTTCCGTTTGTTGTCCAGTTATATTGCATTGTTTGTGTTGTTGCCGGCTCTTTTGAGAAGAAGTAAGGAGCAGCGCTTATCGAAAGCTCCTTACTTGAGAGACTCATTCCTTTTCCAAATGGTTTATTGTAAAGAGTCCCTAAGAGTGGATGATTTTCGTAAAAAAGAATAAAGGGGGTTGAAAGAGAAAGATTAACCTTTGCTTCAGAATTAATTGCATCATCAACAGAGGATACCAAGACACTAGCATTGGTTGTGCTGAATGGTCTTGGTCCTGTAAAAGAAAATGAATTTTTCCCATACCCAGAAACACTGGCGTCTGTCATCCCTTTTTTCTTCCAAGTGTAAACAAGATTTCCTGCACTGAGTGCATTTTTTGAGTCTGTGTTGTCGGGGGTTGCTATAACCGTTACTTTTGCCTCGTAGGAAAGAAGTGGCTTCCCTTTATAAAAAGGAGGGGTGTATGTGTCCGCTTCCCAAAAGAGAGTAACCCCAACAGGGGTCCAAGAAAATTCTTTAGTTATTACCTCCCCTGTGTTCGCCGTCATGGAAACAAGAAGTGTCGTTGTTTCTCCACTGTTCCCCGTGGTGAATGTAAATACTTTTTCTCCGACACCACTTAGTGCCACTTTCCCATTGAGGGTCCACACAATTGATGCTTTATTGAGATCAATGAGATAGCTTTGGATAGACACTTTTACAGATTCGTTGGGGCTTGGTTTTGATGGAACCGTTTTTACTTCAAGGTTGTCGGCAACTGCTTTTATGAGAATTTCTTCTGCTGTTGGAGCAGCGTCGAGTTGTCGCTGAATAAGCTCGTTGATTTTTTGTTGAAATGCATCACTTGCGTTTGGTTGTTCCGCTGTTGTCGTTGATGTCTGTGCAAAAACAAAAAGAGGCACACAAAAAATGCTTACAAGAGCACCAAGGAGTAGTGTCTGCCTTTGATACATATATTTTATTATACCGCGAATATTCAGCAAAAGTCCACAAAAAGAAGGATCTTTTTGTGGACTTTTGTTTTTAGATACTTCCCCCTCCTGATGCTTCTGCTTCCGCGAGTTCGCGCTTTGCTTTTTTGATAGCGAGGATCTGCCCTGGGTCTGAGGTGATGATTTGTTCCTCGGTGTAGGAAGCAATAGAACGGATAGCCACGTGCTTCATTCCGGCAAAGAAGATGCCCTCCCCTACTCCTGACTCAAGAAGCAAGAATTTCTCCTCGTCAGTAAGGTTGAAAGCTTTTTGGACGGCATCGATTGATGTCGGCGACTGCTTAAGAAGAATCTGAATTGACGAGTTGGTCATAATTGGCAAGCCGTATGGGGATTTCAAGAAGTCGTTTACGTCCTGGGTGATCGTCGCGATTCCGAGGTAGTATTTACGGCCACGTTTTGCGAGCGCATAGAGGAAGGCGGCCGTGTCTTCGGACTTCATCATCCACCAAGCCTCATCCACCACAAGGAGACGCTTTCTGAGTGTGCGACGCACTGCGTTCCAAATAAAGTGTGTCACGAGGTACATTGCCACAGGCTTCAAGTCGTCTTCCATGTCGCGCACTGAGAAGACGATGAATTTACGGTTGATGTCGACGTTTGAAGGATTATTGATGAATCCTGCCCATGATCCGCGGGTGTATTTGGTGAGCTTAGTAAGAATACCTTCTGCTCCCTCCATTCCTGAAAGCACCATTTCAAAGTCAGAGAGAAGTGGTGGCTCTATCGCAGAGAAGTCTGAGTCAGGAGTAATGTCTTTAAGTGCGTATGTTTCTGAGATCGCGCGGTCGACGATAGCATCCTCCTCCGGGCTGAGTCCTGAAAGCATGATACGGAAGAGTCCAACAAGAGAAATGATGTTTGCACGAAGAACATCCGCAGGAGATTCATCTTCGCGAGGAACAGGAAGGTCAAATGGGTTGATGTGGTGTTCGGAGTTGAGAGAAATATTGAAATAACGGCCACCCACTGCTTCGGCCATTGACTCATATTCACGCTCTGGGTCGATAACGATGACATCGATATCAAACATCAAACTACGCAAAATTTCGAGCTTTGTTGCAAATGATTTACCAGAACCAGACTTCGCAAAAGTAACCGAATTGTAGTTCTCGAGAGAGAAGCGGTCGAAGAGAACAAGCGAAGAGTTGTGACGGTTGATACCATAGAGAATCCCTTTGTCTGATGTGAGGTCGAATGACACAAACGGGAAGAAGCTCGAGAGTGGCTCCGAGTTAATCTTTTTTGTGACCGCGATCTTGTCACTGTTGACCGGAATAATACTTTGAAAAGCTTCTTCTTGTTGAAAGAGTGCTGGGCGAATGTAGATAAGACGTGACTCGAGCATTGACTTGATCTCTGCTTCGGCATGATTGAGCTCCTCCTCACTGTCAGCGTAAAGGGTTATATAAAGTCCTACGTCAAACATTTTTTCCTGCGCTTGCTGGAGACGATCACGAAGCTCTTCGAGATCGCGATATGCTGACTCGAGCATTGGGTCACGGACAAAACCCTTACTTTCGCGGACATTGATCTGGCTTTGAACCTCAGCAACCTTCTTTTCAAACTTCTTCATTATGTCTGCTGTGTCGACAGGGTGGATATAAATCGCAATATCAAAAACTTTGTCGAGGTTGATGAGCGGAGAAAGCCAGTTGTCGGTGACAACGCTTGGATATGAGGTGATGAAAAATGAGCGCACAACCTTTTCTCCCAGGATGAGTTCTTTGGATTCTATTTTTACGGCAGAAGGAGCAATAACATCAGCGAGGTTGAGGCCTGTATCAGCGTAAAGGTCTTGAGGGAGTACGGGGACAGAATTTTTTTCTGCCTCTGTAGTTGTTGGTTGTTTGTTTCCAAAAAAATTAATCATAAAAATAGTTTTGTTATCTTACGTCGACCTTCTTCTCTACCTCTCCTGGGTTGAATAGGCGATAGTAAAGCTCGGTGAGCTCCTCAGTACCAAGGGGAACCACGCGAACCCCCGTGCGCGCGAGCCCTTGACTGATAATACCTGCGCGCTGCTCGAGCTGTGTGCGTGCCTCCTCAAAAGCCTCGACGGCGCTTTGCGATGGAGTGCTGCTTGTGTCCTTCTTCCCTCCAAAGAGGCTAAATCCCCCACTTGATGACGAAGAGCTCGTAACTGATTTTGGTGGCGCGTAAGGAACAACAATAATAAAGAGCTTGCTCATAATATTGGTGGACTGAGCAATGGTTTTTACGAAGCCCATATATTCGCGAATCTGAATTTTAAGAAGATCGTTGACTTCCTCATGGAGGCGCTCTTCAAGAAGAATAAGGTAGGGGCGAATGTCGAGACGGCGTGATTGGATAAATACCTGAGTTGAAAATTCTAGGGAGTTCAAAAAACTTTGGAACTGCATCAAAACCGCCTGTTGCTCATCTGAAGACTTGAGGGCGAGGTTGACCGAAGATGCCATAAGAAGCATACGGATGGTTCCGTCTTTTAAAATCACGACACCGTCGCGGATTTCTTTAATGGGAACAAAATCTTGTGCTGCTTTTGATTTAACTGCCATGGTATTACTTTAGTATATCACTATCTTTCCCCGTTTTGTCTTGTTCCTCCACTCCTTTTTGGGCTCCGCGAACGTCGAGATCAAACGAAGCGCTAGAGAGTTTCCCCACAGAGACCGAAGGGGTCGCTATTGGAACAGAAGGTAAAAAGTCTTCTTCTTTTTTTGCACCAGCCTCTTTCGTTGTTTTTTTCCACGTGTAGAGCTTGTCCTTGAGCATATAAGCAAAGGCTGCTTCAAGAACATCGATAAATGGTTTCCCTAGTTTTTCTTTTGGGAAAAATGCGAGTGCCCACGTGAGGACCGCAATCGCCAAAATAATTGGCGCTTTGATAAACATATAGGGGATAATGCGGTAGAACAAATAAATACCACCTGCGCCACCAGCTAAATAAATCGCCTGCTTAAGAGTAAGTGGACCAAAGAGCTTGTCCTCGATATCGATGTACTGGGGGATGTGAAATTGCATGAGGGTAGAATATTGGGAAATACGTCCTTCTGTATGAGTATTATACTCTATTGTTTAAAATATTGAACTAATTTAGGGGGTTGACAAAATTTTAATATCTGCTATGCTGTTACTTGGGAAAAGCATTATTCTTCTCATTTGAAACTCAACCGTAGACAAGGAGAGCAATCATGAAGTTCATTCAAAATCTCGTTTCGATCCTGTTTCTGTTCGTTCTGTTCGTTGGTTCCGCATCTGCTGACATCACCGATCTGGTGAACAGCACCTCGGCAACACCTTCGGCGGCATCCGCTCCCGAAGCAGCGAAGCCAGCAGCTTCGGCGCTCTCCAAGTGCGCCAAGAACTACGGCCGCGCGGTTCTCGAGGACAATTCTTCGAAATCGCTGTCGTTCATGTTCAACCGTGTCGGCCTCCCTTTCCCGATGGTGGATGTGACTGTCCGTCACGCGGTAAAACAGGCTGGTTGCTTTACTCTCGTTGAACCGGGCACTGCCGGCGTTAAATTCAAGCTGAAAATGGAAATGGCACAACCCGTCATCGGGAACAGCTACAATGCTGTAACCGCTGGCGCCGTCCGCCGAATCCCACTTTTCGGTGGACTCCTCGCCCAAAAAGAAATGTCGAGGGGGATGCATGACCTGCGTTTCACTGAGGCTATGGTTACGCTGTCTGTTGTTGATATGGAGACCGGCGAGTCCATTGCTTCTGTCCTCGGACAGGCCAAGAGCGACGACACCAATCTCGGCGTTGCACTCATGGCGGTGGATACCCCTGACGTTTTGTCGGGGGAGATCAGCAAAAACATCTCCATGCAAGTGATTGCAACCGAGTTCGCCGATGGCTTCAATAAGCTCGTGCCCGCAATGGACAAGCTGAATGCAGCCGCCGCTTCTGGCGTTCCGGCTGTATCTCCGGCGAAGTAATCGAAACGAAACACAACTCAAAGGCCCTCAGTGATGAGGGCCTTTTCTTTTTAATGTTCTATTCGATTGGTTCGCGGTAGGGGTCTGTGTGATAAATGGGGGGAGCATTTCGCTCTGGGGTGCTTGTGGCCGGCACTGTTTGCTCAATAGCGAGCTCTCCCATCGACTGCTGTCCTGCGGTAAATACTTTCTTCATCTTTTCTTCAAAGGGGTGCCCTTCTGGTTCTGCGGTTGTAGTAGTTTCTGTTTGCGCAACAGTTTTTGGGGTAAGGTTTGGCAAGAATGATTCCGCGGCGTCCTCAGTAGGAAGATTGTCAGGGACGACCTCAGGGGTTTTCTCCCATGTTCTTACTTGTGTTGGTTGGATAATGGCGGAGAAGGGTGAAGTAAATTTTTCTACTGATGGAGCAGGAATAATCTCCTCCGTTGTTGGCGCGAGCTGAAGAGTCCCTGCTTCCTGCGGTGTTTCTACTATCTCTCCTTGTGCCGCAAGGGGCTCCTCTCCTGTCGCCTCCTTTGCGACCCCCAAAGATACTTCTTCTGGGAATTCAGTAGCAAGTGCTGCTTCTTGTTCAAAAAACACAGCAAGAGCGGGGCGAACGGGAGCAAAGATTTTATTCTCCACCGCAGAAACGACTGCATCAAGGACAGAGCCTCGAAGAGCTGTCTCCTCACTAAGAATCTCTTTGAATTCATCAGGGGGCGTTAGTCCAATAAGAACAAAAATTACTTCATTTTTAAGACTCGCTACTTCATCTTCAGGGAGATTATAAAGCGTGCTGATCTCCAGTATGTGCTCGTCCCAACTTGCTGACGACAAAAAAGTCACAACTTCTTTTGGGAGTTTCGGGAGTTGTTCCTCAATGATTTTTTGAATTTCTTCGTTCATTTTTTAATTAGTGTCCGCTAGTTTCCTTCTTTTCTTCCTTCTCCTTTTCGTCCTTTGGAAGCTTTTCCGCAAGCTTTTTGAGTGTTTTTGCTATGTCTTCATCATCCTTTTCTTTTGAAGTTTTTCCTTCGCGAATCTTTGCGCGAATCTTCTTTCTCTCTTCTGATGAGAATGGCTTATGGAAGAATGCAGCCTGCTTCCCCTGTACTCCTCGACGGCGCTCATCCTCAGTGTTGAGAACCTTGGAAGCTTCTTTTTCGGCAAGCTCTGCCTCAACTGCTTTCTTCTCTGCCTCTTCAAGCCTCTCTTGTGCTTCTTTGTCCTTTCTCTTCGCCTCGTCGAGAACCCTCTTTACCCCCTCGTCAAATGTCCCCGAGCTACGCATCTCAGTGTCTTTTGTGGTTGCCTTCTTGAGTTCTTCGGACGCCTTCGTTCTCACCTCCTTGAGCTCTTTAACAGTCTCTTTAGTTTCTTTGACTGTTTCTTTTGTTTTTTCTACGGTGACCTTTTGTGCAGCCCCTGAACCAACCTCAAACATTGCGGCGCGTTTTTTCTGCTCTTTTACAAAAGCCTCCTCTTCTTTTTCGTAGTTTAGTTTCCCGCCCTTACCCATTCCAAGTGTCCCGATTCCCTTTCCAATAGCTCCGCCGATATTGCGAACATCGTAAGTAGCATCTTTTGCTTTGTTTGCAGCAAGAACTCCTCCTTGTGCGAGGGTGGTGATTCCTGTTGCGCGCGCCCAAGTGTTTTTACTTGCCGCTAAGCCCTGAAGTCTATCACTATCCAAAATTCTCTGCGCTGTCCCCCCAATAGCTACGCGACCAGCTCGTGCTGCTCCCCCTACAAGACCTGCTCCTGCAATTCCCATTACTGCCCCGCCGAGACTTGAGCCAAACTCACCAAAGGCACCTGACATTTTTTTAGCAAACCCAAAAGCTTGCTCAAGGGCGAACATAAGAATCGCGGCGATAATCACGGGCGCAAGAACTTTGTCAAAAGTAAACGCTCCCACGCTCGAGCCAGACTGTTTTACAAGAGCCCCAAGGATGCCGTCTCCCGCACTAATGACTTTCATAATGAGGTAAATAAGGAAGAGGAATACGGGCGCCATAAATGCTTGGCTAATCAGCTCGTCAAGCCATGATTGGAACTTGTTTGCTCCCGCGGGGAGGGCAATAGAAATAAATGCAAACGGAGAGACAATCATTAAGAACCAAAAGGCTACGAGACGCCCAATAAAAAGGAGTGCTGCTTTAAAAAAGATGTATCCTGCGTAACCGCTGACGATTGCTGCGATGAGGAATACGATAGTGGCATCAAGAGCATCGACATCACCTGAGACCTTTAAGAATTTTTCTGGGTGGAATGCCCCCGCAAGGCTACCTGAAATGTCACGCTCGTGGACCTTCCCTGGGCTCTGAAAGCTCTGAAACTCAGTTGGCTTTTCAGTTCCCATGCTGTTGTATATTCCCACCGCAAGCACATTACCCGCATCGATAACAACCTTAGTAAAGAAGAGGCTGAAGTTGATAAGGAGTGCCATCACGATGACCATAAGCACTGTCTTTCTCCAATTCCCTATTCCCAGGACTGTTTGCACTCCTGTATAAAGGAGGATGAAGATGAAGAGCATGTTTGAGAAATCACGCACCACACTCCATGTGCTTACTACAAACTCTTGATTAACAAACGAGCTATCGATACTCAATGTAAGCATCGCGTCAAAAATAAAACCAGAACCTATAAGGAGCCATGAGGCAGGTTTGTAGATTACATAATAAGTAACAACAGGGACACACTCAGCAAGAGTTCCTTCGCCACCAAAAACTCCCCCAATGATTGATCCAACAGGGTTACAATTGAGCTTCTTAAAAAGAGCGTTCTCTTCAGCACTTCGAGCGCGTGCTTCAAGAGACGACATTCTTTGTTGCTCGGCTTGTTTTAATGCGTTAAGTCCCGCGACTGTGGTCCCTACACAAGGGGATAGTCCGTAGGTTGGGGCAGTGCTTCGAGAGGTATTACAATCTGCTGCTGTGGAAAAATCTTTAAACTGGAAAGGAGTGCTCTCTGCGGAGTTTGTTTTGAATTTATAAAAGTAGATAACGGAAGCCTCTTGAGCTCCCGCCATCGACGCCCCTCCCAGCAAGAAAACAGCCCCGAAGAGAATTGCTGTAAGTTTTGGGAAGAGATTATGCATTTATGTGATTACTTTTTGAAAATACCTTTTACGGCGTCATTAGAAACTTTTGTAACAAAGGCACTAATGATCTTGTTGAGGTTGTCAGCAAAACCAAGGCGATCCCACTCACTCTCTGTTGATTTGGTGAGTTGGCTCTGGATGAGTTGTGCGGGGGTGACTTTTTTGCAGTACGCTCGCTGATATGCGGCGATTTCTGTCTCAGAAAGTGTTGCCCCCTCGTCGTTGTACGAGGCGCCATTCACCACCGCTTGTTCTGTCATGTCGTCTGGCCACTGACAGTCGCTTGTGTCTACAACACTCAAGAATCCCTGGCCCCAATCAAGTTGTTGTTTTGCCCTTGCTGCTTCCGCTGCTTGTTGCTTGGTGTATTCATTTTGTGCAACTACGGAAACTCCAAATGGATTACCACTATCATTGAGAGCCGTCTCGAAGTATTGCCAAGTAAAGGCCTGCGCTCCACTATAAAACTCTGAAGCATTAATTTGTTTAAATGGGCAGGCAACGGTTTTTTGAAACTTTAAATCAGCGTTCCCCGTTGACCCTACGACGAGCCAGTTGGCAAGGTCGTTTTTGAACATTGTGTCGAATTCGCAAAGCTCAAGTCCTCGGATTTGAGCAGAGAGATTGCCTGCAACTGCACCAATAAGGTCTTGCTCAAATTGGGCAGGGTCGATTGCGTAATAAGGAGACCCGTTCATCCCCCCCTTGATCCAAGTAATAGTTTGATCGGTGAGTTTGTCGAGAGCAATTTGCCCAGCTTTATAAACAACACAATCTAAAAAGCCCTTTATTGTCGTCTGCCATGTCGTTTCGCCTGTCGTCTGCCCTGCGGTTTCTGCTGTTGAAGTATCAGCCCCTGGGTTTTGGACAGGAACAGATGTTACGTTTGCTCCCATCTCTGTCGCTGCTGCTGCTACCCACTCCTGGACGACTGTTTGAATCTCTGTCCCAAGTGTTGTTACTTCTGCACAGTCAATCGAAGCAGAACCAGAGGTTGTCGCTGCGCGGGTACCTTGAGGAACAAAAAGAGAGCTACTTAAAAGTGAAAAAAGGAGGAGAAATGCGAGCGCTTTGTTTTTTTTGTGATAGTTCATACAAGTCAATTATTTAATAGTTGAAGATGGTGTTTTGCTTTGGGAAAGCATATCTACTCCTTTGTTGTATTTTGCGATTCCCTGCAGCCCAATAACGGGGTCAGAAATAATTTTCTGCATATCAATAACCCCAGAAAGAATCGTCGCATAACTCTGAGTGACGTATACATGAAGCGCAATCGATGTTTGAGGAACTTTTATAGAAAGAAGCGACCTGAGGAGTTTTTGATAGCTAGAGATTGCCCCGTCTAAAGACTTGAGCCCCGAGGGGTCCCCTGTTTCGATAGCCTTAGAAACAACGAGGAGCTCATTGAATGAATTCTCTTTCATAAGAGTGTTCATCGCTTGAGATATTTCTTTTTGATAAAGCGAAACTGTCGAGGTGCTTGCCCCTACGACTACAAAATCTTTTTGAGTATACTCTTTTATTGAAGAACTTGGCGTGCCTTTATCCAGAACTTTTTGTGCAAAAAGTTCTGCATCCTCGTCGCTCATTGTGGACGGTGTGCCGTCTTGAGCGACGAGATAGTTTGTCATGAGCTCGCGGGCGATGATCCCTGTTGTCGTCGTTGCTTCAGCCCCCCGTGTTGCTGCCCCGAGTGTTTTTGTTGAGCTCGCCTGAGGGACGACACTTAGAGAATCTCTCCACTCACCCCCCTCACTTTCTGGGGTGTTTTCTGCAGGGAGAGCAACGGTGCTTTTCCACGCAAAGAAAATAATGCCTAGCCCAACGAGGATTGCAAACAGAACAGAAAAAATTTTTTTAAATTGCCAGGCTAGTGGGTTCATAATATGCAGTCCTCGTATTTATTGTACCAGAGAATATATTTAAAATACAGTAAATAGAGGGCTTTTTTGCACAGGGCATTACTATTTTTTGAAATAATAATGAGTGATTGCTTCGAGGGCGACGGCAGTTGCGTAAGAGCGACTTCCCGAGCACCACACCATCGCTCTTGTTTCGCAATAAAAGGGATACAGTTCCCATCCTCCGTCTTCCTGCTGTCCTTTAAATAGGTAGTTAAAAGATTTGTTGTAGAAATCTTTGTCGCCATGTCCAAAGCGAAGAAGGGTGTTGAGGGCCAAGGCTGTGGTAAATTCGTTTTCTCCAATCTGTCCCGTTTTTTGTTGATCAGCGGTTATTTTTTTGATAATTAAATCTTTTTCGGTACCAAAACAGTCAATCCCCTCTGTGTAAGCTCTTGAAATTGCATAATATAAAGCATAATTATTGTCAGAATATGATTGAGTTGATAATTCCTCATTTTTCTTTATGGCACCTGAGAGGGCGGAACAAATCACCCGATTTATTTCTTTGTCGTTTAGGTACAATGCCGCATTTGTGTTAACGATGGGGTCTACTTCATTGTTAATTTTGCTGGCTCTGATCCACTCGTAAAATAATCCATTGCCATCCCTATTGTTTCTGATGGCGGCACGATTATTGGTTGTGTATCCGTGTTTGTTTAAGACAAAAGAAATCAAGACGGTGTCGTCTATGTCGGGATCTATTTTTGAAATATCAGCATCCTCATCAATGGGAACATACTTCCAGAGACCATTTTGAGGCATATTAACCCCTAGTAACCCTATACTTTTTGCAACGATGTCGTCTAGTTTGTCGTTTGAATAATTTTTTCTAATTTTATCCAAAGAATAAACAGTGGACGCGGTTATATAATAATTTCTCCCTTGCTTACAATTTTCATTGAGTTTTTTATCAAAACAAAAAGTGTAAGGAATAAGCCCGTTTTCTAGTTGGTGTCTGTCGATATAATTTATTCCTTGTTCGACAACATTAATTTTGTTGCGAGATGGCAACACGAAGAGAGTGCTTGCGATTACGAGCAGTGCAAAAATCATGAAACTCATGAATAGAATTTTTCTCTTCATATTGTTTCAGTTTACCACATTGTTATGAGTGAAAATAAAGGTCCCCTCGGTATATACCGAGGGGACCTTTAGGAAACTAATATTTTACCAACCTCCACCACCGCCAGAAGGAGGAGGGGTTGGAGTAATGGTTATCGCCACAGACTTTGGTTTTGGATCTGGTTTAATAGGTCCCGTACATGAGACCGTAACCACTGCTGTCTCGTTGCCCTTACGCGCGCCGTCACCTGATGTCACGGTGCTTGTTGTTGGAATACAGTAATCTCCTCCGTCACCACTATATGGTGGACATGTTGTAGTGACCTGCTCTGAGTGGTATGGCACCTGAGAACCTTCAAATCCTGGCTTAATACGCACTACTCCTGTTGTTGGTGCTGCTGAAGCAAGGCCCTTAAGAGATTTCCACTCGCCACTATCGGTGAGGATTCTTGTGTAAGCATCGCCACTAACTTTACAACTCGTTGCGTTGTAGGCGGTCCAACTTACTTCGGATTCTGCTCCTATTGCAGCTTCTGCGATGGCTGTAGGACTTGCTTCAAGATCGTCTATTGTTGCTGCTTCTGTAAAAGAAGCAGATGCCGTATCCCAATAAAGAGTTTTCTGGTTGGTTGCGGTGATTCCAGCTCCACTACATTTAAATTCAAACTTAACACTAAGATCTGCCCCGTTCAATTTCAGGCTATATGATCCAGAAAATCCTGTGTCGTCAGGAATCGCAAATGCTTTCCCTTCTTCGAGAACTCTCGTTTTCCCGGCGACAACAGCAATTGCGCTGCCTCCTAGCGGTTTTACAATACAGCTCACTGCGTCAGCAATTTCCCAGGTGAGCACTGCTGTCTGTCCAAAACCAATGGTGTCAGGAGACATTGTGAGTTTAATTTTTGGGCCAAGAGTTCCTTCTCCTACGGTTGTAGTTTCATTTTCTTTTTTCCCTGCGTTAATTTCGTCCGCGAGTTTTTTTGCCGCGGCTTCGGCGTCTGCACAGCTTACGCTTTTGATTTTAACTTTTGTTTCTGCGTCAACTTTGCCAGTTGCAGGGATCCCCTCAGAAATCTGGAATTGCTTAACCGCGTCTTCGGTGAGACTTCCAAAATTTCCTGATGGTGCGGCACTCAAGAACCCTTTGCGATTAAGGAATTTCTGGAGAACCGTTACTTCGCCGTTTGCGTTGGCGTCCGTTGAGTTTAGCTCAAGGGTTTGGTTGAGGGTGATACAGACAAGAATCTCTTCTCCTCCTACTGTTCCTCCGGAGTTGCTATCGTTTACTGTGGTCGACCCAGCTGTGCCAACGGGAACCTTTGTACAAGCTGTTTTTGAGTATGCGGTCGAATTTTCATATGCAGATTGGCAGCCAGCGCTTGTCTGGAACGTGGACGTTTTTGAGGCGCTTGTCGCCGTTGCTTTTGATTTAAATACCCAGACATATTTAAGCTCGCTTTCAGTGGTCTTTACCGTAGAAATTCCCACCGTTATCGATTTCTTGTCGGTGCCATTTGGGCCAGAACAGTTAATTTCAAAGGTGTAAGGCTTTGAAATCACAACGGGCATACCGCCGCTCAAACGAAGTGTTTTTCCTGCACTGTCGGTGCAGCGAGTGGTGTTGACGGTGTTCCACGAGATGAAAGATTGCTCTCCTGCAAGAACTGATTCGGGAGATGCGCTGAGGGTAATGATGGGTGTCGTTGTAACAGCAACCGTAATAGACTCAATGGTTGTACCCTTTGGGTTGGTGCAAACCACATCCATGGTGTAGTTTTCTGTAGGAGTGATAGAGAGACTACCACTTGTGCGGATAGCATTACCACTGCCGTCGACACAGCTTGTCGCGTTGGTTGCATTCCAAGAAATCACAGAAGGCTGTCCTGGGGCAACGACGGGGACATCCGCTGAAACCTTAACAAGTGGTGCGACGAGACGATTTTGGTCCTGAGCAACCCCATCTCTTGGTGCAATCCCTGCGAGGTCGTCCAAAAGCTGAGTTTGTCCATCTCCTGTCGTGTCCACGGGGGCAGGATTATTTCGACTAAAAATAAAAATTGAACCTAAAACAACAAACAATACAATTCCGCTAATAATTAAAATCTTCTTCTTTCTTTCATCTTGTAAAAAATTTTGTAAGTCCATACCCAAAAGTATACTCCCCTGCCAACTTTTTGCCTAGTGAAGTTTTGCACAAGTACAAAATTATCTTCCTGTGGTATTCTTTAAGAATGAAACGATATGTAGTTTTTCTTGCGATTTTGTGTTTCCCTTTTGCTGCCCTGGGCGCAACTAATGATTTTACGCGCACGCTTTTTGTGGGGACGCACGGAGAAGATGTGCGCGCGCTTCAAAAATTTTTGAATTCTGATGCACAAACACGGGTTGCCGAGACAGGGGCAGGCTCCTTGGGGAACGAAACTGATTATTTTGGATCAGCCACAAAGCGCGCACTTATAAAATTCCAAGAAAAATATCGCAATGAGGTGCTTATCCCAGTGGGGCTGACATCAGGTACGGGAGTTTTTGGCCCAAAAACACGAGAGAAAATAAGCGCATTGCTGACTTCTTCTCAAAAGACGGACGCAACAGCGCTAAAAGAGATTCCGCAAATTACGACAGAACAAGGAAAAGTGTATCTAATGTTCCCCTCTCAGTACTCAGGGAAGGCGGGAACGATGATTACTGTTTTGGGGGCCGGCTTTACGACGAATGACAATACTATATATTTTGGGACCAAGCACGCAGTGATAAAAGCGTCTTCGCAGAGCGGGCAATCAATTACATTCAAGATCCCCGAAATCCCAAAAGGTCTCTATAATCTTTCGGTTAAAAACGCTCGAGGAGAGAGCAATAAAGAACAATGGTTTATCGTGACAGACGGTGTTTCTCCAGAGCCCAAAATAGAGAAGACTGAACTAGGTACTGTTTCTCGTGGAGATACTGTAGTGATCCATGGTTCTGGTTTCCTTAAAAACAATAACACGATAATGGTAAGTGGTATTGGGCTTTTTGAAAATGTATCATCCGCGGACGGGACATCAGTTTCGTTTGTTGTCCCCCAAAATGCTTTTCCGGTAAAATTTTCTCCAAAAGCAACGAAGCAGTCATTTTCAATATCAATACGTGTCCTTAACGAAAACGGAGTAAGTAATATGGGGAAACTCAATCTCGCACTGTAGTTTTGAGAAAATGGTTGTTAATGGTGCTATAGTGTGAAATAATTAAAGAAATGAAAGCACTTAGTTTTGTTAAAAAATATAAAATCTTGCTTATCGCAATTTTCCTCGTCGCTGCGACTGTGGGGACCCTCGTATTTCAGGCGAAAAAGAGTGAGGCTCTCGGAATGCTTGGTTTTGGTGGTTACGTTGCTTCGGTTACTGTCTGCACTTGTTCCACGCTTCCAACTTATTATGTTTCTCTTGGGCCTCCGACTGGTGGAGAGTTTCTTCTTACGGAAGCTTTGAGTGAGCCTTTTCAATACTATGATATTTGGGGGACAAATGGCTCTTTTGAGGGAGATACATGGGTAAATACACCGTCGGGTCCATGGTTGGTGGGTTCATACTCTACAGGAGTTGGCGCTGGATGTATGATGCTTGGAGAGCCTTGTTATTCAATGCCACCAGCAATGGGTACCATTCTCCAATACGGCACATCTCTTGGGGCTGCTACCACAAATATTTAGCTTTTTGAAAGCGTGAGCCAGTCCTTGAGAACAAGATTTTCTGCGCGGGTCTTGTCTTTAATGTTTGCAGAAGCAAGAATCTCGATAGTTTCATCGCTAAAAAGTTCTTTCAGGTTTCCTGAGAGAACTTTTCTTTTGTGTGCGAATCCAGTGCGGACGATTTCAAAAAATCTTTCCTCTGATTTTTTTGTGGGGAAGTTTTTCCCAGATATGTTTTCAATAGAGAGTACTGCAGAGTCTACTTTTGGTGCAGGGGTGAAATAACGCGCAGGAACTTTTTTGATGAGCTTTGGGTCGCCAAAGGCTTTTACGGCGATTGAGAGAATGCTTTCTTTTTTGTCGCGTGCGACGATGCGGGTCGCTACTTCTTTTTGAACCATAAGAACCATTTGTATTGGTTTGTTTTTTGCTTCAAGAAATGTACGAATGATTTGCCCGGTAAGGTAGTAAGGAATATTTGCAACAAGTTTGTACTGAGCAGGAAGCGAAATAGTTTTTTTCTCAAGCTCCTCGAGAACATCCCCATGAATGAGAGTAAACTTTTTTTGCACAATTTCCTCCGCAAATTTTTCCGAGAGAAGCGGAATCATGCGATCATCTTTTTCAACAGCGATGACATGCGCTCCCGATGCGAGAAGCTCTGATGTGAGGAACCCCTTCCCTGGACCAATCTCAAGCACGGTGTCAGACGATGAGAGGTATGCTGCGCGCACGATATCACGCGCAACTGTTTTAGAGTTGAGGAAGTTTTGCCCGAGAGATTTTTTTGCTTGAATCATAGAGGGTTAACGGAAAAGAATTGATGCAACACAGAAAACGAAAAAGAGAATAAAAATATAATGTTCTTCGTATGGATTTTTTATACACAACCAATAGCCGACAATTGCTGTAGGGATAGCCACTGCGTATGAAGTGAAAAATGGAAGAAAGAGCGGTGCCAAAATAAAACTAAGAGCAAGAAGTGCGCCAACGATGTGCCTCCCATGCTTCCCAAAAATTACCGGGAGCGTCTGTATTCCTGCAGCGCGATCACCCTCGACGTCTTTGATATCACGGATGTTAACCCCAAGAGTGAAAACAATAATAATCCCAAGGGCGTAAAGAAGGGGAAATTCTGTGATTGATTTGTCGGGAGACGCAAAGAAGAATCCCGCAAGGAATGTTACGAGGACCGCAATGGAAATAAGGAATGAAGAAAGTACTGGTATGCGCTTGAGACGAAGAGGCTGTGCTGAGTAGAGATAGTAAGCACTGGTAAAAATAGTGCTCATAAAGAATGCGTGGTATCCCACAAGATATGCCCCAACAAGAGAGAGGATAAGCCACACAAGACCGATATCGTGCATCTCCTTGATCGAGATATCTCCTTTTGGAAGTGGTCTTTCGGGGCTTGATATTTTGTCGATTTCTATGTCGGCAATATCGTTTACGTGTATTGCATACATACAAGCGCCAAACCACGAGATTTCCAAAACAGCGAGACTAACCCAATCAACCCACGTGAACACAACAGAGAACACGCTGTGTGCGGTAAATGCCCCGAGGGCGATAAGTCCAAGCCCAAGTAATATTCGCGACGTGCGGATATTCTTGAAAATAACTTTTGCTATTCTTGAGTGTGCATACCAAAACCAAGCGAGTCCAACTACAAAGAGAAGAATAAAAAGTGTTTGAGAAAAAAGAGCGGTTGTCCCGAGGGTAATAAGTCTTGCTGGAGACGGGTAAGAGAGTGCCTCATTGAGAATATTTGTAGGGATATTTGATGCGACTACAGATTTTTCTATAAAATCATATGAGTATGTCGCAAGTGCCCCGTCTTGTCCTAATGCTGATATCATATAAAGAACACTTGGGAGAGCGGCAACGATAAAAAGAAGTGTGTATGACGAAAGCACTGCTCCAATCGCAAGCATAATCTTTTTTGTTTTTGCCCACACATACCACCCAATGGCAGATAAAATCAGGAGCACCTCAATCTGCATCCCTGTGCTTGCCCCATTTCCTACCCCTCCAAAAAGAAGAAAATCATTAAAAAGCTTTGATCCAGTGTCAAAAATAAAACTCATATGAGCTCCTTTTCCCCCACTAATCATAATGTCCGCGATGGGGGCAATGAAGATAATCGGAAGCCCATAGAGGGCGAGGTTGATAACGGTGTTCCCTCGTTGTTTTGCAAAAATAGATACAGTAAGAGCAAATAAAAGAGTAATGAGCGCAAAGAAAATAACAAAATGAACACGGCTGCTGTTTTCAATCCCAATAACTGCATTTTGGGGGTTTGCGTTTATCTCAAGAAATGCGCGGATTATTACAATAACCGTGAACCCTGCAATCCACTGTGGGATACTCGGGCTGGGGATATCGCCTTTAAGAATTTTGCTCACTAGGTTTTTTAACATAGTGACAGTATAGCAAATAGAACTGCCGGACAATAATTTACCAGTCGAGGCGGATGATAGGCTCGCTTGAGGTGTCTCCGGTCTCGTGCTCCGTGAGTGAATCGTCGATGTCATTTAGGAATTCTGATGGCAGGTTGACTTGGCGCTGACCAAAGATGGTGCGTACAGATGCGTAGGAAAGAAAAAGCTTCTTCTTTGCACGCGTGATAGCCACGTAGAAAAGACGACGTTCTTCCTCACTATCCTCTTTTGATTGAGGACCTGCTCCCATTCTCTTGTGAGGGAAAAGATCTTGCTCGAGACCGGTAACAAAAACATAGGGGAACTCGAGTCCTTTTGCTGCGTGCACGGTCATCATCTTTACTGCGCTCGCGCTCTTCATCATTGAGTCTTGATCGCTTGCGAGCGCTGCGTCACCGAGGAGCTTCTCCACCGCTTCTTCGGGTGGAAGGAAATCGTACTTGGTTGCGAGGGTTACGAGCTCGTGAATGTTTTCGAGGCGTTCGCTGTCGTCGTCATTGCCTGTCTTGAGCGAGTTTTCAATGCCAGATTTTTCAGAAACAAACTGGATGAGCTTTGAAGTTTTCTCCGTGAGGGCATACTCTTTGATTGATGCGAGGAGTGCCCAGAAGTCAGCAACACGTTTTCGTGCTGCTGGGGCTAGGCTGTCTTCTTCTTTTGCAAACATCTTCATGAGAGTCGCCTTGCCGATGCCGCGTGGAGGAGAGTCGATGATGCGCTTGATATCAGAGAGACTCTCGGGGTTGAGCCCAGCACGTATAAAAGAAAGAATATCTTTCACTTCTTTGCGCTCGAAGAATCGTACACCGAGGACCTGATAGGGAATCTCCATAATGAGAAATGCCTCTTCGAGTGCGCGCGATTGGAAGTTGGCACGATAAAGTACCGCGATGTCTTCGGGGTCAGTGCCACTGTCGATGAGTGATTTTATTTTTTCTCCAATAGCGCGTGCTTCCCCACCCTCGTCGTAACTTTCGATAAGAGATATTTTATCGCCTTCCCCATTACGCGTAAAAAGATTTTTCTCTTTGCGGACGGTGTTCTTTTTTATGACGTCGTTTGCTGCGGCGAGAATCGTTTGCGTTGAGCGATAGTTTTCTTCGAGGAGAATCGTTTGTGCGCCCTTGTAGTCCTTTTCAAAATTTAAAATGTTTTGGAGGTTTGCGCCGCGCCAGCTGTAAATGTTTTGATCACCATCGCCCACCGCACAGATGTTCATTGTCTCGCCTGCAAGCAAGCGCGCCATTTCGTACTGTACGCCGTTGGTATCCTGGTATTCGTCGATGTGAATATACTTCCAACGATTTTGATACTCGCGTCGAATCTCTGGGTGGTCACGAAGAAGGAGTACTGTTTTCAAAATGAGGTCGTCGAAATCGAGCGCACTTTCGCGTGCGAGTAAACGTTCGTAGCGTTCCCACACAGCGGCGACAATCATCGGGAAGTATGCGTTGCCCACGTCTGCTTTGTATTGTGCGAGTGTGACAAGCGCGCCTTTCTGACGAGAGATGACCCCGGCGATACGGTCAGGAGAAAATTGTTTTGAATCAATCCCTTGTTCCTTCACTGCTTCTTTAATGAGAGAGCTCGCGCTATTTTTATCAACAATCGTGAAATGTTTATTTAGACCAAAAGCCTGCGCGTGTGCACGGAGAATATACACACCGAGTGAGTGAAACGTCCCGACGAATGGTCGCGCATCGCCGTAACGCATTCCTGCGTCAAACCCATGCTTCTCAAGGAGATGATTCACGCGTTCCTGCATTTCTTTTGCTGCTTTGTTGGTAAAGGTGATCGCAAGGATTTCACTCGGGGACACACCTTCTTTTACGAGGTTGAGAATGCGATGCGTGAGCGTGCTGGTCTTGCCCGTACCTGCGCCGGCGATGATGAGGATAGGACCGTCCTTGTGAGTGGCTGCTTCTTTTTGCTTGTCGTTCAGATGGTCGAGGTGGGTCATAATGAGTTTGTAAAGCTTAAAAGTTGAAAGTTTGTAAAGTCAGGGCCCAGGATTGCTTCGCTTCGCTCGCAATGACGAGTAAGGAGAATTTAATCATTTATGTTTGTACTTTACCATAGATTAAAAAATCACGGAAAAATGCGCGCGGGCACTAGTGCCCGCGCGCATTTTTCCGTGATTTTTTGACTACCCCCTACTCCTTTTCCGCAAGACTCTTGAGTGTTCTCTTTACCTCTTCCTCCATGAGTGTCTGCATGTCAGGGACCTGCTCTTCAAGGAAGCGCTGAATGAGTTCTGGTTCGTCCTCTTTGCTTATGCGCTCAAACTCCGCGCGCCCTTCCTCTGAAAGTTTTTCAAAGATGGCAATGGTGACAGATTTCAAAATGACCTCCCCGAGTTTCCCGATGATTTCATTTTGTGCAGCCTCGGGCAAAATTTCAATGCCAAGTTCTTTTATTATTATTTCGCGAAGTTCTTGATTTTCCATAATTATTTTAATTTATCCTTTATGCATAACACTTAACATTGATACACGCTTGAGATACTTTTCTGCTGTCTCTCCATTTTCCACCTTGATCCCCGTCTCATTGAACGTGCGCATAAGGTAGTCTTGCATTTTCTCTGTCGCCGCGCGGTCTTCGATGCCGAAATGCTCTACCTCCTCTCCGGGGAGAACGATTGGTTTTGCCCCCATTATTTCTTCAATCGTCTTGTTTGCAAAACCAACTTCAGGGTCTTTCCAGTTTGGAGTTGTCGTGCCGTCTACTGCGCCGAACCCGAAGAAACCTTTTGAGCCGAATACATTGTCGACATGATTATGGAATTGCTTATCCGCAACTTCGAGAACTTTAGGATCAGTAGAGAGAACTTCTTGTACTGGGGTCGCTGCTGCGACGGGTGGTGTCTCTAGTGTGGGAGATACTGCCTCTGGTTTGAAAAGTTCTGTGGTGTCCTTAAACACATCACCATATTCTTTTTCTGTATCAACTACGAGTCTCTCAAGTTGTTCACGGAGGAAGTTTGCTTCAGGACTATTGCCCGCACCCTTTTGCTCGAGCGCATTCAATACTTGATCATATTGGAACAAAGTATTTGCGGTTGTGTTTACGGAACTAATATCAAGCCCCATCATCCCTGCTTGCGAGTGATTGCGTACAACCTCACGCCAGTTGTCGTTGAGAAGCTTCTCCGCTTCTGCGTGTTGTACAAAGTTTGAAACCTCGCTCGCTGAGTACCCCTTGATGCTTCCATCTGGGTTGTATGAGAATGTTACTTTGAGTCCCGCAGCTTCTGCTGTTGGGTGTGATGGTGAAATAATCGCTTCAGGTGTTCCTGCGTGTGCTCCTTGTGGGACAGTCTCAGCTGCTCCCGCTGCGCCCCCTTTGATGTTTGCAACATCTTCCGCGCTCAGTCCTTTTGCTTCCGCGAGCGCTCCCTCTATGAAATCACCATTGTTTAAAACAATTCCGAAGTCGATACCTTGTCCAACCTGAAGCGCACTAGCATCAGTGAGTCCAAACTGATCAGGGTGCCCAACTACTTGATCTTTTACCGCGTCGATAAGATATGTTTGCTGTTCTGCTGAAAGCGCAGTGAATTTTTCTCCAAGACTTGCTGCGAGTCCGCGCTCTGCCATCTTCCATACTGAGTCGCCTGGTTGTGCAATCTCGATATGATTTGTGGGAGCAGATGCGCCACCTTCTGGTGTTGTTGTGGCCCCTGCCCCAGGAGTCTCTGGTGAGAACCAATGATTGAGTGCGTAGTCACGCGCAATAGAAGGGAGAACGCCTGCTACAATAATTGCGATTCCTCCCGCAATGGCGAGATGAGTTGCTTCCTCTTTTTGTGAGCGCGCGGTGCCGTTCTTTGTTTCAAATCGCTCTTTGAGTTTCTGATCAATTGCTGTAAACATACCCACTCCGCCGAGGCTACGAAGAGCGATGCTTGCGGCGATAAACGCAGGAGTTGCTGCGGCGCCGAGTCCAAGCGTTGAACCCGAAATAATCATCCCCGTAGAGATCAAAAGTTTTTCACGGAGAGGAACTTTGTTCCAGGTTTCGCCAAGTGAACGAACTTTTTCGAGTGCCCATGAAGGGAGTTTCTCTGCACGTTTGTCTACAGCTTCGTTTGCTGCCCCAATTTTATTCAAAAGTTTTTCACGAAGAGTTGCTTGCTCTGGAGACAATGGAACTTCAAGAATGTTAAGCTCTGGCGCCGCCTCGCTTTTTGCAATAACCTCAACCTCCTTAAGGATGGCTTCGTTTGAGGCACTAATAATAGGTGATTCCTCGGAAGGAATATTCTCGTGAGCAATTTTACCCCCCTCATTTTCAAAAGCCTCAAGAGCTCTCTCTTGCCAATTGTCCGCAGTTGCTCCTGTTGGTGCTTCAAAATTCTCTTTCATAGATGTTTCTTCGCTAGGATTATCTACTAATGTTACCACAGATTCTTCTTGTGGATATGAAACACTCTCGCTCGGTGCCAGCTTTTCCTCTGTTGGGTAAGAGATGGTTTCACTTGGGGTGAGTTTGAAAAGCCCATCCATGTCGCGTTGGCCCTCCTCTTTGTTTTTCTTGGCAAGGTCATAGATACCAGGAGCAACTCTTGAAATTTCTCTTGGTTTTTTCTCTGGGGATGAAATTGTTTCGCTCGGCGTGAGTTTTGATGGGGTTTCTTCTGGGTGTGAAATCCTCTCTGTTGGTGTGACTCGTGGGTATGAAACTCTTTCCGTTGGGATAGCCTGAGGGTGTGAAACACGCTCACTTGGTGTGAGTTTTTCCTCTTCAAAAACAGGCGGGGTTATTTCATTGTCGCCTTTGTATTTTGTTTCAACGCGACCCCCTCGTTCTTTTGTGACTGTTCGTATTTCTTTTGGATCAATAAACCCTGTGAGCACAGGGACGCCATCCTTAAAAGAGGGCTCCTTCTCAACCTTCTTTATTTTTTCCGCTGGAACCCAAGCAGGATTTTGCGCAACAAACTTCCCTGTTTCCACGAAACTATCAGCCACAAGCTCTTTTGCTGCTTGATTGTATCGAAGTTTTGCGTATCCGCGCACGCTTTCGAGGGCGTGTTTCCCCACATCAGAGTCAATAAGCGAAGCTGCTTCTTCGTAAATACGTAAAATATCCTTTGATTTTTTAAGGCGAATATCCCAGTTGTGGGCCAATCTCCCCTCCTTTTTTGTTAAGGCTTCTACTATGTTGTTTTTTGCCTCAGCGATTTCGTTAATAAGAACACTTCTTTCTTTATTGAACTGAGCAACAGTGCTTGCGCGCTCCGCAGCGGTAATAACCCCCGCTTCTTTGAGGGCGGCGGTAAGCTCAGGTCCTGCCTGACGGCCATTTCCTTCATGATTTCTATCCTCGCCCTTTGTTTTTTCTCGTAGTTTTGCCTCAAGGAGCTTTTTTAGCTCTTCTTTCTGGTTTTCGTCTTGATCTATTTTGGTGGTTTCAATAACATAGCCTTTTGCCTTGAGTTGTGCCCCAAGAGAGGAGTCTACGTTACCCCTGTTTTCGTGATGAGAATTTGGATTTCCTGGACGTTCCATTGTTTTTTGAATTATCGCACACTTTTGTGTCTACGCACAAATGAATTAGTTCCTTCGATACAAATATTACACCAAAATTATACCGAAAAGTCAACAGTTTTGAGTTATCCACAGCATTTCCCCATCCCCCTACCCGAAAGGACCTCTTTGTGCTACCATTTAGATAACCACGGGGATTGGCCCCAGGTTTGCCGAACAGAAGATATTTTCCCGTCACGACCGCACGACCAGCACGATACCTATCTCATAGAAACATTTCTACAAAACTACAGGACCTCAGCCGCGGGGAGAAGACAGGCTGGGCGAAATACCCATATTTTACAAAGCTCATGAGCAACGGGCTTCTTTTGGCTGTTGTTACTTCTGGGGTCGGCGCTCCTCTTGCCACAGCACAAGCGAGCGTTTTTTCTTATTTCTGGGGCAAGTCTGACAAGTCTACAGAGACTGCTTTTCGTTCTGAGGCCCAAAATTCTCAGACGATTTCTTTTTTGGAGGGAGCCAACAATTTTGACTCAAAGAAGGCGATGGGTGGTGGCGACATCACTGTTGTAGACGACAAGGCTCTTATTGCCGAGGTTGGTCCGTCGGGAACCATGGTAGACATTGAATCAAATAACCGCCAGGCAAACGTAAGTCTCTACGTAGTTCGCGCGGGGGACACCATTGCTCAGGTGGCTAAAATGTTTGACCTTTCTGTAAACACGATTCTTTGGGCAAACGATCTCGCCCCAAAGGCGGCTTTGCGTGAGGGCCAAACGCTCATTATTCTCCCTGTCGACGGTATCCAGTACACTGTGAAAAAGGGCGACACTATTCAGAGCATTATTAAGAGACATGGTGGTGCGCTCGATGATATTCTCGAAATTAACGACCTTACAAGTGGTGCGAAGCTTGCTGTAGGGGATGTCCTCATTCTTCCTGGCGCACGTGAATCTTCGTCTTCAGCCCCTGTTTTGACGAGCCCCGTTCGTTCTTCTTCAAAGCTCCCTGTCTATTCAGGCTACTATACACACCCTGTCCCTGCTGGGCACAAAACTCAAGGAGTTCATGGAAACAATGGTGTTGACTACGGTGCCCCAATCGGGACTCCTGTGTATGCAGCAGCTTCTGGTGTTGTGATCGTAAGTAACTTCAGAACATTGTCGAACCCATGGTTTAGTGGTTATGGTAACTACATCATTATCGAACACCCTAACGGCACAAAGACATTATATGGTCACTTGAGTTCAGTGTTTACTCCTGTGGGCGCGCGTGTTGATAAGGGTCAGATGATTGGTGAAGTTGGTAACACTGGTAAGTCAACAGGGCCACACCTTCACTTCGAAGTTCGTGGAGCAAAGAATCCGTTCTAGGGGCAGTAATTAGCCAATAGCCACTAGGGTCTAGTAAATACAGAACGCGAGCCGTAGGCTCGCGTTCTGTATTTCTATTGGCTAACAACTAGTGGCTACTTACTACTTAAGTTCCGTCGGTCGATATGCGAGTGCCTCGAGTAAATGTTTCTCCTCAATTTCGTCTGATGCGTCGAGGTCGGCAATCGTGCGAGCGACCTTGATCGTCTTGTGATGCGCGCGTGGAGAAAGCTTGAGACGTTCCGCTGCCGCATTGAAAAGCGTGCGGAGTTTCGGCGTGAGCTCGATAAATGCTTCGATGTCATCTGCGCGCATTTCGCTGTTGGTAGTAATCTTGCGTGCGTGGTTTGCGAAGCGTGCTTGTTGGATGGCGCGCGCGTTTGCGATACGGCTACGAACTTCTTCTGTTGATTCACTCACACTTTTTTCTGCGAGCTTGTCGTGACTCATGTGAGAAACTTTTACCCAGAGTTCGATGCGATCAACGATGGGACCCGAGAGCTTGCGCGTGTATGACGCGAGAGTGCCTGGCATGCAAGTACAACGCTCCTCGCTCCCGTACTTTCCACAAGGGCAAGGATTCATCGCAGCGAGCAAGATGAATCGCGCGGGAAAAGTGTCATGACCTTTTGATCGTGTGATGCGGATGTGTCCTTCTTCGAGTGGCTCGCGCAATGACTCAATCACGCGACGATCAAACTCAGGAAATTCATCTAAGAAAAGTACACCACGATGTGCGAGTGTGATCTCGCCGGGTTTTGGTGTGGAGCCTCCGCCGATCACTGCTGGATATGAAGCAGTGTGGTGTGGTGCCCGAAGTGGTGGTCGCGTCATAATGTTTTCGCGGAGCGTGCCCGCGACGGAGTGAATACCAGTCACTTCAAGTGCGTGATCGTTTTGTAAATCAGGGAGAAGGTGTGGAAACGCTTGTGCGAGCATAGTCTTTCCAGTGCCTGGTGGTCCCCACATTGCGAGGTTGTGGTTCCCTGCTGCGGCGATCTCGAGTGCGCGCTTTGCAAATTCTTGTCCTTTAATATGAGAAAGATCGACGATGTTTTGACGGCTTACAGCACCCACGTCACAAACTTCTGCTCGGGGACAGGGAGTCAACAAAAATTTATTATTTTTATCGAGGTGATCGAGTGCTTCACGGAGATTGCGCACTCCGTACACCATGATGCCTTCGACAAGCGCAGCCTCCTCGGCATTCTCAATGGGCAAAAAGATTTCAGTGAAGCCAGCCTTTTTCGCAGCGCTCGCAAGAAGGAGTGTCCCCCGCACGGGACGAAGGACGCCATCAAGAGAGAGTTCTCCAAGGAAAAGTTTCCCCGCGGGATCAAAGCGAGTTTCGCCTGCTGCGATGAGGTATGCGAGAGCAATAGGGAGATCATAGTGCGCACCTTCTTTTTTGAGTTCTGCGGGGGCGAGAGATATCACCACTTTTTGATTTTTCTGTTTTGGAGAATCAAATCCTGAATTTTTTATTGCAGCACTGACGCGGTCGCGTGATTCGTCGACCGAGGTACTCGGGAGACCTACCACGGCAAAGGCATTGAGTCCTTTTGAAAGATCAACTTCAACGTCGATAATATGTGCGACGAGTCCGACAACTTGTGCTGAAAATAATTTTGAAAATTGCATAAGATCTATTTTAAACAGAAAGACCAGCCCCTCAATGAGACTGGTCTTTCCACTTTTTTCTAACCCTCGCGGTGTGCGATGCAGGTTGGTGCTGCGGGGTTTGCATGAAGACGATTGTCTTCGATGGCGCTTCCACATACACGACAGATACCATAGGTTCCTACTTCGATGCGTGCGAGCGCGGCGTCAACTTCAAGGAGTCTTGCTTCGAGCTCTACTTCGATTGCCGCATTTCCTTCGAAGGCCTCAATCTCTGTTGCAACATCATTTACATCAGCGTTGATGTCGTTCAGGTCTGGAGCAGATGGCTCCCAGTCGCCAGCGATGTCGGGATTCTTGTGTCCTACCCCTGCGAGCTGTCCTTCGATACGCGCCTTCTCCTCGAGAAGCATTCCTCTTAATTCAGAATTGTTTGTTGTCATATAGAAGTAGTTTATCTTGTTTACTTTGTAGAGGCAAGCGGGATGAGGGTCTCAAGCGCAGTGCGACTTCCTGCAATTATGATTGTTGTGTTGTTTACAAATGAATATGCGATACCACTACCTATCCCATCGGCAATCATGCGAGCGTCTTTCCCTGAGATAACGAGATCACGGAAGCGTGTTTCTGGGGGAATCCCTGTGCCGATGTTGGTGCCAAACATATTGTCAAAAAATGTTGGCAGTGATTTTTCCCATTCGAGCATTCCTGCAAAGCCGAGTTCTCGCTCGGAAACCTTAAGAACTATAAATGGTGTTGAAGCGCCAACGTTTTCTACTAAAAGTCCCACCATGAATCCCTTTTCAAGAGATCGGGTGAAAATCTCTGGCGCACTTGCTCCTGAGAACATAATGAGGCGATTTGCAGATATTTCACTGAAAATCCCCGCGCTTTCTTCGATAAAGAAAAGATTTTTAATATTTCCTGCTGTGTCGCCGGTGGTGAGTTCACTTGCGATGTCTTTAGAAATTTGCCCGCGCGCTTCTTTCGTAATGTCGAAACGCTTCTCGCTCTGTGCGGGGATGAGAGAGTTTGCGAGTGCGGGGGTCGTCGGCGCTGTTGTTGTTGCGACATTTGTATTCGCGGGACTACCGAAGGAAGGGAGAGAAACGCTCGGGAGTTTGATTGCGCTTAATTTGGGCAACACAAATACGTATGCAGCGCCGAGAAGCCCAAGGAGGATAAGAACAATGATGATTACAATAAAACGGCCAATGCGCTTCGGTGCGGGGGCTGGTTCGCCAGATGCTTGTTGGGTCTGCTGTGCTTCTGATTGAAGGCGCGCACGCTTTTTTTGTTCTGCCACAGCAATACTGACCGTTGTTTCTTCCTGGTCTCTGATTGCTTCTGCTACGTCACTCTTCATAGTGCGGACAATGCGTGGGGCCGCCGACTTTTTCTCTTTGAGATTGTCGGGGATTCCTTGATAGACGCCAGGTTCAAGTTTTGAAAGAGGAGATGGTTCCATAATATTAGTATAGTATACCCTCACTATCGTGTTTCGTATAGGGGATTTGTTTATACACCCCCCTCAAAAAGATATTTTTAAGGGGGGTTGCAAGTTTTTCAGAGTCGTGTTAGTGTACGGGCTGGTTTTTTGTACAACAACAAAAGAAAGAGGTAAGCAAGATGGATCAAGGAAAAGGAAAAGATAGTCCCACGGGGGGCCATTCGTCGTTTGAAATCCGCCGCAGATTAGCGCAGCAGCGCGCAATGGATGACAACAAGGATTCGTTCCTGGGAACTCACCCGACCGCTACGGTTCCAGAAGATCAGCGGATCAAGCCTGTGAACACCGAGAAAAAAGCGCACCAACAGTCCCTTCAGTGGCTTAACCGCGCCGCGCGGGTCATCATGGCCGCACGCACATGACCCAAGCCTCATCGCTTCAAAACAAAAACCCGACGAAATTCGTCGGGTTTTTTCATTGAATGTTTTATTCTTGTTCGGGTTTTGGCGGTGCAACCTTGCGGCGGTTTTGTGTTTGTTTGCGTACGGGACGTCGTGTGGCTCCTCCGCGCGCGCTTCCTCCGCGGGAGCCGAGAAGATATTTGTGCTGATCCTCGCACATGTCGATAAAGTCATCAGCTGCTTCGCGGAGTTTCCCTGAAGCTGAGCGACCAAAGGTAATAACTTCTACTTGTGTGCCCATAAACTTCAAGTACTCAACGAGCGGAACGAAATCGCCATCGCCCGAAGCGAGGACTACTGCATCCACCTTTGACCCGAGACGAATAGCGTCGACTGCGAGACCTACGTCCCAGTCTGCCTTTTTTGCCCCGCCAAAGAATATTTGAAGGTCTTTTGTTTTGGTTTCAATACCGAGACTATTGAGTGCGTCAAAGAAACTTTTCTCCTCCTCCCCTTCTGTAGTGATAACGTATGCGATTGCGCGTACGAGATGTCTCCCTGCAATAGCCTCTTTAAGGACTGCGCCGAAATTTACTTTTGCTCCATAGAGATTGCGTGCACTGTGATAAAGATTTTGTGCATCAATGAACATCGCAACGCGTTGTTCTTTTTGTTTGATAATTGCCATTGTATTAAAAGTTGTTAAGGATTGACCACTGGCGACGAGGGGGTAGCCCTGGCCGCTCCAATGTCCCTAACTGGTTTACTTAATTTATAAAAATGATTACAAAGAGGTTTTGTATGCCCTCAATAAGTATCGCATGACGAGCGAAAAACAAAAAGCCCCAATCTTTATGATTTGGGACTTTTTAAGCTTTACTTGAGGCCGATCTTCTTTACGAGAGCCTCGTAACGATCCTTGCTCTTACGCTTGAGGTAATTCAAGTGTGTGCGGCGATCCGCAACCATCTGGAGCAAACCACGACGTGAGTGATTGTCCTTGTGGTTTTTCTTCAAGTGGAGAGCGAGTTCATCAATACTCTTCGAAAGAATAGCAACCTGAGCCTCTGGAGAACCAGTGTCGGTCGCGTGAATCTGCGCTTTCTTGATAATTGTCTGCTTCTGCTTTGTCGTAATCATTGCTAGCACTTTAGCATATCTTGTCAAATAATGCAAGCCCCGTTAGAGATAGGGGGTTCCACCCCAAAAATGCTTAATTTGCTAAATTACCGTAGTAGTCATTGACTGGTTGGCAATGAATATTGCTTTAACAACCGCAATCTCTAACGGAGTAAGCCCCATTAAACACCGGGAATCCCCTACTCTTCGTCTGAAAGAATCTCAATCCCCTCCTCTTTGAAGAGATCTTGAGAAAATCTGTCGCGTGAACCCTCTTCTCCTCTTGAAAGCGTAGAAAATGTTTCTTCTTCAACAATAGAAATCCCCTCTCCTTCGAGCGCGCGGAGTGATGCGTCTGCGTCTTCTTTGCGGAAGTCGTCGTCTGTAGAAAATGAGCTTGCGTCAATTTCTCCTGATTCATCCATAAGAAGGTCGTCATTTAGTGAGGTCATATGAGAAGTTTAGCGCATTATAGAATATTTGCAAAACGTTTGCTTACTTCGCGCGCGTGAGTGTACTATAATGATATATATGTCGCACAATATTCCTCAAAGCACCCTCGGCAACTACGCACGACAGTATCTTGAGTACTTGGAGATTGAGCGCGGGCGAAGCTTGAAGACTATCGAGAACTACGAGCGCTACCTCACTCGCTTCCTCACTGCGAGTGGGGCGAAGGAGCCAAGCGATGTTACCGATGATCTCATTCGTACTTTCCGTCTCTGGCTCAACAGACAAGAGTCAGGTGTGCGCGAGGGTCGTCATGAAACACTCAAAAAGAAAACTCAAAACTATTACTTGATTGCTATTCGTAGCTTTCTCAAATATTTACGCAAGCGTGGTGTTGAGTCGTATTCGCCTGAAAAGATTGAACTTGCGAAGGTTGCAGAGCGCACTATCGACCTACTGAGTGTTCAAGACCTCCATCGCCTCCTCGCTGCACCAAGTGGTGACTCGGTAAAAGAGTTTCGCGACAAGGCTATTCTCGAGCTCTTTTTCTCGACCGGCCTTCGTCTCTCAGAGCTTTGCGCGCTTCAGCGCGATATTGATCTTACCCGCGATGAAATATCCGTGCGTGGTAAGGGAGAGAAAGTTCGCGTGGTGTTTCTCTCTGATGAGGCAAAGACTGCAATCGCAGCATATTTGAAAAAGAGAAAAGATATGGACGATGCGCTTTTTGCGAGCGATAAGGCACGAGACGATGGCTCACTTCGTCTCACTCCCCGCTCGATTGAACGTATGGTGAAACACTATGCAGCAAAGGCTGGCATCATGGATAAGGTGACACCCCACATCTTGCGTCACTCGTTTGCAACCGACCTTCTTTATAACGGCGCTGATATTCGCTCGGTACAAATGATGCTCGGCCACTCAAATATTTCTACGACGCAGATATATACACACGTTACGGATAGTGAGCTTCGCAACGTACACAAGAAGTTTCACGGGAAGAGCAGGGAGGAATAAAGAAAAAAGCGATACCTTGCGGTATCACTTTGCTTTAATGTTTGATCGAGCAATTGTAGATGCTCGCAACTTCTTGTTGTGGTACTCGAAGCTGTGTTTGGAAATGCTCAGTGGCCGCTTTGGTGTGATTCAAGTCGTACACACTTCCAATCTGAAGATGCAGAGGAAGTTGTTGGGACTTTTGCTTCGTCGCAACGGCTTCAACCTCCTGACGTCGTGAAAGATCGTAGATGCTAATGGGCTTCATCTGGAACCTCGCAGTCAATTTTGGTTGCAGAGAAATATATAAGCTGTGGGGTGTTGGGAAATACTTCTTCCGCCCACTCCCCGCGAAGATTGTAGCCTCCCATTGAGCGTTTTTCTTTTTGCTCCCAAAGAAGGGTTGCTTCTTCTGCAGCTTCCTTTTCTGTTGTAGCCTTCAGTGATTCACTGAAGGTCTCGTGGAGGGTTCTCCCGAAGACTCGATACCGCAAATACCATCCTGGTTTAGTTGGAAACACAGCAAGCTCCTTTCCTTGTGATTGAACTATGATGCTTTTTCAAGACTACTCTTTTTCGCCTTTTTTGCAATCTCCTTCATGCTGTATACTATATGTATATGAGAATTGTTTCATGGAACGTAAACGGACTTCGCGCTATCCACAAGAAAGGTAACTTTGCTGACATTTTGAAAAAGGATGCGGATATCTTGTGTTTGCAGGAAACAAAAGTTGAAGCCGAACAGCTATCTGAAGAAGTGCGTTCTCCAAAAGGGTATTACGCATATTTCTCGCATTCAAAAATGCGCAAAGGATATAGCGGTGTGGCTGTGTACACAAAAGAGGAGCCAGAGAAAGTAGAAGAAGGTATGGGCATAAAGGACATGGATCAGGAGGGGCGACTTCTTGTCCTTTACTTCAAGGACTTTGTCCTTTTGAATTGCTACTTCCCCAACGGAGGAGGTGGACCAGAGCGTCTCAAGTATAAACTCGATTTTTATGATGCATTCCTTGGTTTCACAGAGAAACTTCGCAAAAAGGGCCACAAAGTAATTATTTGTGGGGACGTAAACACAGCGCATGAGGAAATTGACCTCGCGCGCCCAAAAGCCAATGAAACAAACACAGGCTTCCTTCCCGAGGAGCGTGCGTGGATTGATGAGCTTGTGTATCATGGCTATGTGGATATTTTCCGCCATCTCCACCCCAATACTAAAGACGCCTATACTTATTGGGATATGAAAACTCGTGCGCGCGATCGCAATGTCGGCTGGCGCATTGATTATTTCTTTATCACATCTGACCTGCTTCCTCGCGTGAAACAAGCCACAATGATGACGGACTTTTATGGTTCGGACCACTGCCCTATTGTATTGGAGTTGAAATAACCCTCCGCGCATCCTCATCTACATTGTTGTAATCATATTGTTTTGTTTCACCGTAGCAAAAGTACGGCTCAAAAAAACAATATGTTTACGCCTCGTATCTGAGGCGCGCGGAAGGTTGTGATTTTGTGGTAACCTTGACAAGGTACTATTTTATAGGTAGTGTGTTTTTAGGTCTCTGATTGCCTTTCGGTAATCAGAGTTTGTTTTTTATACAAAGAAGGAGACTGCTATGCAGGTTAATTTTCCTGTTCCCAATGAAACGACTGGCGCGCAGGGGGTATTGACTCCAGCCGAGATGCTGAACACTGTCAGGGATGCATTCGCTCTCAATGTTGCCGATGCGGCACGAGTTTTTCTCGTCACCCGCCCGACGATTTATCATTGGGGCTCCCTGGATGACATATCTCAAATACGGGCAAAAAGCGTCCTTGCGCGCATGAAGGAGCTCTATGTGCTCGCAATCAAATGGAAGTCCTTGGGGCCCTTGACTGGTCGCTGGCCCAGCATGCCCTTGAGGGACTATCATGGGCAGAGTCTGATCGACTTGTTGACTGCTGCGCAGATTGACCATCACGCAGTGCTCGGCGCTCATACTCAATTGAAGGCTGCCTCAGCCGAACTGCGGCAGGTAGAAGTCGACCGCTCCATGAAGGCAGCAAAGGGATTAGTGGGTGCTTTTGCGCTGATGAGTGAGCAGTCTCGTGTTAAAAATAGCGACTAGTTTAGTCTTCGTCAGGCTTCCGCACTTAATAACCCCTCGACAATTCTTTGACTGTTGGTAATGTATAACATCAAACGCCTCGGTTTCACACCGAGGCGTTTTTCTTTTACAGATTAGATTTTAGTTTCGCAAGAATCTCTGTAAACATTTCCGGTGAAACTTTCTTGCTCATCGTTGCAGTGAGATGCGCTTGATCTCCGAAGTTTGGATCGTGAAACACTTCCCCGTTAACAATCACATCATTTTCATATCGCGGCCGAACATGAAAATGTACTTGAGGTGTATAAGGTTTTTCGCGGTACGCATGGTTCATGAGACACGACCAATTGAATAACGTCGCACCAAACGTTTTCTTGAGAAGTGTTTCATACTTTTTTATTACCTCGTGCAAGTCTGAAAATTCTAGATCTGTGAGTTCAGAAAGCGATTCCCTTTTTGTCTTGCACGCAACATACGCTCTTCCGAGATAGAGCTGTTCATCAGCAAGTTCTACTTTCCAATATTGAGATTCAAAAATGATTCCGTTCATATTTACTTCACGTTGTGCTTCTTGCGAATCTCGGTGAGTTCTTTTTCCTCTTCCTCTTCTTTTTTCTCTTTCCCTTCTTCGCCGAGTTTTTTTAATTCATCAATCGGAAGTTTCGCAAGTTCGAGTGTGCGTTTCACGAGAAACTCTTCTGTGTTGCGTTCCGGATCGTCGAGCACTTCTTCGAGGAGCGCATGAAGAATGAACCCAAGTTTTGGTCCTGGTGTTTCACGAGTAACCTCCATGATCTTCTGTCCATCAATTTTGAGCATGCCGACTGACACAGGGGCACGCATTGCTTCTTCAATCATTGACTCATACTTGCGGAGACGATAAGGAGCTTCTTTTGGTCGACCCATACCGATACGATCACATGCACGCACTTTCATGAGGTCCCACACATTGTCGGGGCCGACGTTTCTTACGATGCGACGCACAGCAGAGAGTGTAATCTTTTCGATGTCAGAGAAAAACAAATGGTAGCGCACAAGTGATGAAACAACATCAACAATTTTTTTCGGATACTTGAGATCCTCAAGTGCCTTTTTTGCGACACGCCCGCCGACAACATCGTGCCCGTAGAACGTCCAGTTGTTTTTGTCGTCAGACCAGCGACGAGTTTCTGGTTTTGAAATATCGTGAAACAAAGCACCGAGGCGCACATGGAGTGGCCACTCACGATCTGCTGAGTGCTGAAGGGCGCGAAGATTGTGTTCCCAGACAGTATAAATATGGTCACCGTTTTGTTCAATGCCGATTCCCCTCTCGAGGTCAGGAACAATATATTTGAGAAGCCCAAACTTCTGGCACATTACGACGCCAATCATAGGATTCTTCGTCATTACCATTTTGGTAAATTCGTCACGAATACGCTCCATTGAGATGTGCTTCAAATCGCCAGCTTTCTCAATGATTGCGTTCATTGTTTCGACTTCAATTGTGAAACCAAGGTCTGTGGCAAGGCGGACAGCGCGGAGGATGCGGAGAGCATCCTCATTAAAACGCTCCTGTGGATTACCTACGGTGCGAAGAACTTTGTCCTTTATGTCCTTTATACCGTCAAAATTGTCCGTTAGATGTCCTTTAGATTCGTCGTAAGCAATAGCATTGATGGTGAAATCGCGACGTTTCAAGTCATCCTCAAGTGAAGCGTGAAACGAAACACTGTCGGGGCGGCGTTTGTCGGTATAAGTCCCTTCGGTACGGTATGGAGTTACTTCAACAACTTTCAATGTTTCATCGTCTGTTTCATTTACGATCCCCACAGTGCCGTAATCATTCTCATAAAAAGAATCTTCAAAAAGCGCCTGGATTTGTTCCGGTGTTGCATTGGTTGTGATATCCCAATCCTTTGGCTTGATTCCCTGTAGAATGTCGCGCACACAACCACCCACGAGATACGCTTCGTGCCCGGTCGCCCGCAATGTTCTTGTTACATGTGAAACCTCAGGAGGGATTTGAAATGAAATTTTAGTGTGCATAATGCTATATGTGAAATCATACCGTTTTTTTTGCCTTTTGACCATTTTTACGGTACAGTCTCTATATCACTTGCTCTTGTAGTGAAATGGATATCACGACGGTCTTCGAAACCGTTATTCCAGGTTCGAATCCTGGCGGGAGCACAAAAACGAAATCGCCCGATGGCGATTTTTTCGTTTTTGTGCTCCCGCCAGGATTCGAACCGTAGGCTCCCGATTTTTTTGGGTTGTACTCAACCCGCTAAAATCGCAGTGTCCTAGATTTATCGTGACCCCACCATTTTAAAGGAGTGCAACGACTATTAAAATGGATGGTCTCGGCCGTAAGGCGAGCCGAATCCTGGCAACCCTATGTTATTCATGAAACATTTCGCATGTGTTTCTCATAAACCCCCCTCCCCTCTTCCAAAAAGTTTAAAAATCTGTATACTAGGAATTGTTATAAAGCGCTGGCGAAAAGCCTATACTTTAAAACGATATTGATAATTTGCGGGTATGGTTTAGTGGTAGAATGCGTCCTTGCCAAGGACGAGACGGGAGTTCGATTCTCCCTACCCGCACAAAACGCCAGCGCCGAAACATATGTTTCGGCGCTGTTGCATTTTGTAGCGGGTAGGGAGAATCGAAAGGCGGAGCTGGTATACAAGACGAACGAAGTGAGTGCTTGTCAGCGAGCCCGGGGAGAAAGTTCTTAGCGAGTTTACGAGCTTAGAAACTTGACCCCGATTCTCCTGTTGTTTCTCGACAAGTAAACTTTGCGCGAGTAGCGCACGATTCGTGTTTCCCTCGTGACCGAGAGCCCTACCCGCATAGAACAGGGTAACAACATTGTGAAAGCAATGTTGTTACCCTGTTTTCTCTTAGACATCCACCCCCTCTTTACTTCCCCTCCCCTTTGGTGTAATTTTGACTTAGGTCACGTCCATTAATATTTCAGAGGAGGCAGAAATGAATAAGCTCCAGAAGTTGAATCGCGAACTCGAACGCGAAACTCGAGCCTTCGAGTTGTTTAAAGCAAAAAACCACGAAGGCAAAGTTGCCGTTATAAGAAAAAGAGTTATTGGCTGTCCTTCGTGCCATGCGGCGTGTCAGCTCAAGAACTGGGGTTTTGTTCAAGAGCATCGATACAACAGGCCTCATGGCTGTAGCGATGGTGGCGACCACAGCATGAACGATACAAGGGTTTGTCATTTGATTTGTCCAATGTGTAGTGAAGAGATATACATCTACAATCATAATCAGCGAGATCAGATCGTCCAAATGATTGATAACGAAGGGGTGAACAAGAGTGAAATTTTTGCTACAGTCTGGGATCATCACGAAGGTTTCCCTTCCAAGCAAGTTTTTCCAACAAAATAAGTAATCAATACAGCATTAAAAGCCGAGGACTCCTCGGCTTTTTCTTTTCTGGGTCACATAAAGGACACCTATTTCTTTTGTAAAGGACATTTTTTAGCACAAAGCACTGTTTTGACACATGGTGTCAACGGCGAAAATAGGCAAAATATGGGGAAAATTCCAAAAAACTGTGGATAACTATGTGGATAGTGTTGATAAAGGACACAATTTTGTCCGTATTTTATGTCCAAAACGATAAAAGACAAGACTTGGATTCGTGTTTTATCGTTGATAAATATAGGTTTTTTGGGAAAAGTGGGGAAAAACGCTAGAAAATAGGCCAAAAGTGTTTCACGTGAGAGAATTTTGGACTCATATTTATGTTACTCATGAAACAAATACTGACTAACCTGCTATAATTGGGCTGAAAATGGTAGAACCCACACAAAAACAGAAAATTGGGCGCCTTGGTGAGGATATTGCCAAAAAATACTTAGAAAATAAGGGTTTTTCGATAAAATGCCTAAATTATCGTAAAAAATATGGGGAAATTGATATTATTGCCGAAAAAGGCAAAATCCTTCATTTTATTGAGGTAAAAACTGTTACACATGAAACATCGCTGGAAATTGGGCTAGATTCTCATAGCTTGGAGGGACGTGTTCCATATGTAACAGATAATTATCGCCCTGAGGACAATATTCATGAATATAAGTTGAAAAGGTTAGCGCGGACGATCCAGGTATATTTAATTGAAAAATACCCAAAAGGGGAGCCGGAATGGAAGTTTGACGCAATTACGGTGCGACTTGACACTAAAAACAAGCAAGCAAAAGTTAAATTTATTGAGGATATTGTGCTTTAATATACGCTTTTGTTCGTTTGGGCTTCGCAAAATAAGATATATGTGCTATGATTCTCCTGAGTTTCTGAATTAACAAATTCACGTCTTGGACGCGTCGAAGTTCTTGTCGGGGTGTAGTATATCGGTAGTACGTCTGCTTTGGGAGCAGATAGGCCGAGTTCGATTCTCGGCACCCCGACAAGGATTTTGACCCACTGCCCGTATGGGCGTTTCATGAGTAACATCGAAAAACCTAATGAAATTAAGCTAATTGGCTACAAAAGAGAGCCCGGCTTTGTTTCTGTTATTGCGGCGCTCGTTGGTAATTTCACTATAACCCTCCTAAAAGCCTTCGGTTTTATGGTTTCTGGGTCAAGCTCGCTCTTTTCTGAGGCGATTCACAGTCTTGCAGACACGGCAAATCAATCCCTCCTCCTTGTTGGTATTGTAAAAAGTCGACGAGCTCCCGACGAGGCATCTTCTTATGGGTATGGACTAGAACGCTTCTTTTGGGCCCTTATTTCAGCTTGTGGCGTGTTCTTCGTTGGTGCGGGAGTAACCATCTATCATGGTATTTCAACGCTTTTACACCCAAATCATCTTGATTTTGAGCCGGTTATCTTTTTGATCCTCGGCGTATCGTTTGTTGTTGAATTTTTCACATTTTCTATTGCTTTTCGTGAGTTGTGGAGTAAAAAAGGGGAGGATGAAACGTTTTTTGAGATGCTTGAAGAAGGGGATCCTACGGTACTTGCGGTGGTTTACGAAGATGGAGTCGCTGTTCTTGGTGTCTTTCTTGCTGCGGTATCCGTCGGACTTTCGTATTTGACAGGAAATCCTCTCTGGGACTCGGTCGGTTCTATCGTTATTGGTGCCCTCCTTGCGTGGGTTGCTGTGGTTCTTATTGTGAAAAATAAGCGTTTTTTGGTTGAAAAGTCTATTCCGGAGGAAATTAAAGAGCGCATTATTGAGATTCTTGTCGCAGATCCCATGATTGAGCGTGTGTATGACTTTAAATCGGCGACCGTTGAACTCGGGAAATATCGCGCAAAATGTGAAGTGGAGGTCAATGGAACGGCACTTTTTAAGGAAGTTTCAAACGGCGTGATGCTTAAAGAGGATTATGAAACGGTAAAAGAGGATTATCAGGAATTTGTGCGTTTTTGTGTTGAATACACTGACCGTGTGCCACGCGTGATCGGAACACGTATTGACGAGCTCGAAGAGCGCATTAAACAGGAGATTCCTGCGGTTCGCCATATAGATATTGAGATTAACTAGGTTTCACTGCGCCCAAGACGTGAATTTACTAATTCAGGAACACTGGTACTTTTGGGCGGTGTTTCACATGTAACATTTTGTTGACTTTCGGAGAGAATAGAGTTAGTTTTGAAGAAGAAACAGGAAATTCTTCTCAATATATCTCGTGGGAGGTTTGTATGACTTATCACAATGGTGGTTCTCGGAAGCGCTCAGCTTCTCGAGAGGGGAAGAGGGAAGAGGTGCTCCGTGCGTATGTCCGCGGGAAGGCTTTACTCCTTGCTGATGAATACTCGGGGGTTGGCAAACTGTATTCTGATGAGGAAAGAAGTTCTATTGCCTCGAGTGTTGATGAGGCTCATCGAAGACTTTTGGACCTCGGGCTCTCCGAACAAGCTATCGCATACCGAGCAAAGGAGCTCGCGTTGAAACTATTGGATTTCTGAAGTTTGGAAGTTAGGGCGGTCGCAAAGCGACCGCCCTTTTGTTTTCCACATTTTCAATTCTCCTTACGGATGCAAATGGTGTATAATTAAGAGGAAATGAAACTCGGTACAAAGATAAATCTTGTGCTTGTGGCTGTGATTGCTGTTACGCTCACGATTGCCTTTTGGATTATCATAAGCATTGAAGGGAGGAACCTTAAAAGCCAGGTGGTCAACGACGCAGATGCGGTGACCGATATTTTGCGATTGGACATCGAGCGTATGTTTACGCAGATTCAGGCACAGAGTACATACTTGCAAGACATCGTCGATGAAATAGGAAGGATCCCTGGCGTGGAGTATGTGACGGTAAGTGATGTTGATAATAAATATATTGCAGCGACAAATCATTCACTCATTGGGCAGGGGATAAGTCAGACTGACCTCGCTTCTATTGAAGAGATTAAGACGAAGCGCGTGTCTTTTACAAAAAAAGATGACGCGGGAAATTACTATGACCTCGAGCGTTACATTCCTATCTTTATCGACGCAAACGATCAGCAATCAAAACTTATTAATATTATTGAGGTGGAAGTCACTACGCGCTCAAAGAGTGCCGCAGACATAGCTGAGGCAGAAAAACTTTTGCAGGTTATCGTTGCAAGTGTTGAGCAGAGTGCGCGCGCGATCATTGTGACAAGAAATGAAGATTTTGCCGCGCTTCAGAAAATCACTGATAATGTTACCCATTTTTATTTCTTTGACGCCTTTGTTGTTTTTGATAGTCAGCTTTCGGTTATCGCAAACACGGGAGACGGGAAGGAGAAATTTGTTAATGACCCTATTGAATACAAGAAGGTTCGTGAAGATGTGCTTGCAGGGAAGAATCCTTTTGGAGAAATCGAGCGCGTAGAAAATGGCAAGACTATCATTATGCGCGTGGTACCTATTCCTTCACGCGATGAAAAAACTGGCGTTGTAAAAAATATTGGCCTTATCGAAATCCATATCGCAAAGGATGCGTACGAGTCACGTGTGGGAGAACTTCGTCTTCGTATGTTTGGTGTAGGGATTGTGTTTACTGCAGTGCTCGCTGTTGTGCTTGCTATTATCCTTGAGCGTGAAGTCGTGGGGCCTATTCGTCGTTACTCACTCGTTGCGCGCAAGATTGCTGATGGAGATTTGAATCAGAAAGTTGAACATCATTCGAACGATGAGATTGGTCGCTTCGGTGAAGTCTTTAACTCCATGGTCGCAAACTTGCGTGAGCTCGACAAAATGAAATCTGATTTTATTTCTGTGGCGGCGCACCAACTCCGTACTCCGCTCTCGGGAATCAAATGGGTGCTCAAGCTCCTTCTTGATGGCGACCTCGGTGAGGTGACTGAAGAGCAGAAGGGGATGCTCACGCGTGGGTATGAGACAGGGGTGAAGATGTCACAACTCGTTGATGACCTTCTTAATGTGTCACGCATTGAAAACGACAAGTATGGTTACAAGCTCGAGACGAATGATTTTATGAAACTCTTGAGTACGCTTGTTGAGAACACCGTGCTCCCTTCACGTGAGCGCAATATCGAAGTGCGTTTTGAAAATCGCGCAGGAACAATCCCTGATTTCGTTTTTGATAAAGATAAACTCCTTATCGCACTTCAAAATATTGTGGACAATGCGATCAAGTATACGCTCCCTAGTGGTAAGGTGACTATTGTTGTCGAGAGGCAAGGGGATTATGTGGAGGTGAAAGTTTCTGACACGGGTGTCGGTATTCCTAAAGCAGAGATTCCAAAACTCTTCTCGAAATTCTTCCGCGCGGCGAACGTGATTCACTTGCAGACAGATGGTTCAGGGCTCGGTCTCTTCATTGTGAAGAATATCATTGTGCGCCACGGTGGACAGCTCTGGGTTGATTCTGAAGAAGGGAAGGGTACGACAATGGCGGTGGTAATTCCTACAAATCCAGAGCTCCTTCCAAAGCAAGAAGAGGCTCCTGCTTCCCAAGTGCCCACAGCCTAGGAGAGATGGTCGTTTTGTACTAGAATAAATAAACTCATGGAAGAAACAGCAACAACAACCCCAGAACCAGTAAATCCTGTAGCAAATCCTGCTCCGGTTGCTTCTCCTGCCCCAGAAACAGCGGCAACTCCAGAAAATAAGCCGTTCGTACTTGTTATTGAAGATGACAAGTTTTTGAAAGAACTTCTTGTTAAAAAGATTGCAAAAGAGGGTTTTGATGTGCAAAATGCCGTGGATGCGCAGTCGGCTTTTATTGTTCTTGAGGATCGCAAGCCAAATATTATTCTCTGTGACCTTATTCTCCCTGGGGTTGATGGCTTTGAGATTTTGCATCGTATTAAGTCGAACCCAAAAACGGCAGATATCCCCGTTGTTATCTTGAGTAATCTTGGACAAGCAGAAGACCTTGAGAAGGCAAAGTCTCTTGGGGCAACGGATTTTATGATCAAGGCAAATTTTACGCTTGATGAAATCGTGGCAAAGGTGCGTTCGCTGATCTAGGGGATTAGTGCCTTTTGGGAATTGCGAAATTGGACGATTTCTGCTATTGTGTCGTTACTTGCTGAAAGGCAGGTATTGAATAGGTGCCGCGGGTATATGAGTGAGGTTTGCGGGTATAAGAGTACTTATACCCGCGGCGCTCGCGAAAAATGAACAAGTAAACTTTTTCATTTTGTCACTCGCTTGCGGGTATAGTTTAATGGTAGAATGACTGCCTTCCAAGCAGTATACCGGAGTTCGATTCTCCGTACCCGCACAAAATGCAGCCGCCAAAACTTTTGTTTTGGCGGCTTTGCATTTTGTGCGGGTACGGAGAATCGAAAGGCGGAGCTGGTACACAAGACGAACGAAGTGAGGGCTTGTCAGCGAGCCGGGGTCGAGAGTACTTAGCGAGGGAGTCGTACTCGACGAAGTCGCTTAGTAACTCGTGACCGAGAGCCGTACCCGCACCAAAAAGAAAAAGCTCCGCGTGCGGAGCTTTTAAAAACATTACATATTTTTCTTTTCTGCGGGACGAGACACTATCCCACACCCGAATAGACGCTCTTTGTGTTTGTCGTAGACCCACACGTAAAGCATGTATCCAGGGGTAATCCGTGGTGGCGGACCACTGCCAAGCCAATCAACAAACCCACTTCCGTCTCTGTATTCTTCCTCAATCACCACTGAGGCAAACTTTGTTCCTCGAGGGGAGTAGAACAGCCCGTTGGCCCAACCCGCGCATTTGTCATGCAGAGAATTTGTCATCAAGGCAACAACCCTCGAATCTTGTTTCTCGTTGGGGTAAAGAGGGTTTGAGCCGTCATATTTAACAATCACCTTAAAATATCCATCAACAACAAGCGCGTCTCCTTGAGTAGACCGCAACGCGCAGCCATCCTCACGTTGTATTTCGATAGTGAATCCCCGAACGCGAGATTTTGTTTTTGGAAGTGATTTCTGTAAGACAGTTAAGTCAGCTGGATCTGCTGGAAATAACTTATTCCAGAGGACTTTCAGAGTGTTGAGCATTTTCCTCTCCTTGTTTTGTGAAGTAAAGAACCCACGATTGATACTACTTTGTTTCTGTGAAAAAGCAAGACGAGCAGACATTTTGGAGCCCCATATAAAAACTCCCCTCGAGAATAATATTCTCGAGGGGAAATGCTAATTCGATATTTCTTCCGGAGCCATAATCGCCCAAAGGCCGAAGTGAGGCTCGATCCACCATGAGTGAAACTTAAGATGAACTCTTCCTTTAAAATAAATTTCTACCAAGTGCCAATCAATGGCGAGTCGCAATATTGAACGACGAGGTTCAAGAAGGTTCGGGTCGTAAGGATCAACTCCCGTGGGGAGAAAAACCATATTATTGTTGCGGTCAAATCTTTCGTATGCAACTTGAAGGCCCTGCCTGTCCTCGATGTCTTCAAGAAATTCTTTGAGAGGAAGTCTGCACACTTCTTTTTTGTTAACAATGAAACGAATTGTTGATTTGTTGTGAAGCACTACAAGTTTTTTCCCCTGGAGACGCTCATCAGCTTTGACCGTGCCGCCCTTCGATCCCATGAGTCGAATAAATAGGTGATCAACCTCATAGGTCTTCAAACATTTTGTTACACTCGCAAGAGTTAGTCTTTTTGGTACGAGATATTTTTCCACAATAATCTCCTTGGGTCTGTCTAAGGAGAGAATATCATTTGCGCGAGTCGTTTGCAAAGCAATAAAAAACGCGCTCGGTACCGAGCGCGTTTTTTATTTAGAGTAAGTAAATTATTACTTTGCTACAGCGTCCTTGAGGGCCTTTGCGGCGCGGAACTTTGGAACCTTTGTCGCCTTTACCTGAATGGTCTCACCAGTCTTTGGGTTGCGAGCTGTACGTGCTGCGCGTGGCTTTACTGAGAAGATACCGAGGCCTGCGATTGAAACTTCGCCACCCTTCTTAAGAGTTGCAATCATTCCATCGAGGATAGCCTCAACTGTCTGCTCTGCTGATACTTTTGTTCCACCCATTTTCTCGTGGATGATTTCTGCGATAGCTGCTTTGTTCATAATTATTTTTGTTAACGTTAACTTTTAATACTAAAACGCGAGTTCTGCGGTGAGAGCGACTCACCCGAGCCCCCTTGCAAATAAGTATACTCCCCAGAGTTTTTTTATGCAATAGATACAAGGGGATTCGGTGGTTGCCCACTGAATCCCCTTGTGCTCGGTCTAATTGTGTGGCGCGGAACTATCGTGCGTATTCGATTGCGCGAGATTCGCGGATTACTGCCACTCTGATTTCTCCTGGATATTTCAATTCTTTTTCTACACGGAGTGCGATTTCTCGGGCGAGAGTCTTTGCTTCAATGTCTGTGATTTCTTCTGGCTTCACAAACACACGAAGTTCTCTTCCGGCTTGAATTGCATAGGTTTTTTCGACGGCAGGGAAGGATTTTGCGATATTCTCGAGATCCTCGAGGCGCTTGATGTAGTTCTCGGCTGAGTCGCGACGTGCCCCAGGGCGGCCACCAGAAATTGCGTCCGCAGTCTGTACGATGATTGATTCGAGCGTCTCATAAGGATATTCCTCGTGATGTGACTGCATTGCTTGAATAATGCGTGGATCAGTGTCGAACTTCTGAAGAATCTTGCGGCCGATCTCGACGTGAGTTCCCTGAACTTCGTGATCGACTGCCTTTCCGAGGTCATGAAGGAGGGCACCTGCCTTTGCGACGGGAACATTTGCGCCGATTTCTTCAGCAATCATCCCCGCAATGTGAGCCATCTCTATCGAGTGTTGGAGGACGTTTTGCCCATAACTTGTGCGGAAATGAAGACGTCCAAGGATAGCGATGATGCGTGGGTCGAGATTGAAGACACCACATTCATACGCTGCTTGCTCGCCTTTCTCTTTGGTAATCTTTGCGATATCCTCACGTGCCTTTTCTACCGCTTCCTCGATCTTTGCAGGTTGGATGCGCCCGTCTTCAATAAGTGCCTCAAGGGCAACGCGCGCAATTTGACGACGGATTGGGTCGAATGATGAAATGAGAATTGAGCCAGGTGTGTCGTCCACAATAACTTCAACTCCCGCAACGCGTTCAAATGCGCGAATGTTGCGGCCTTCTTTTCCAATAATCTTTCCTTTGATTTCATCAGACGCAATAGGGACTGATGTCGCCATCATTTCTGCTGCTGTTGATGTGGCGAGGCGTTGAATCGATGTTGCAAGAATCTCGCGCGCAGTGCGTGCAAGACGTTCTTCTCCGTCAGCTTCAATCTTCTTCATGCGGGCAAGAAGGTCTTCCTCGTATGTTTTCTCTGCACGTTTGATGAGCTCCTCTTTTGCTTCCCCTCGCTCGAGGTGCGCGATGCGCTCAAGCTCGCTTTGAGCCAATTCTTTTTCCTTGGTTATTTTTTCGCGAATAGCTTTGAGCTCCTCTGCTTTTTCTTTGATATGTGTTGCTTCGCTGTCGATGTCGAGTTGTCGTCTATCAAGAAATTCTTCTTTTTTGACGAGGCGCTCCTCCATCTTTTTGAAGCGCTCGGTTTGTTCGCGGTCTTCTTCGTGAAGTTCGCGACCATACACTTCGGCCCTTCGGTCGGCTTCCTCAATAATTTTCTGCGCTTCTTCCTTTGCAGAAAGAAGAACTTGCTTTACTTCGATCTCGATTGAATCGCGTTTGCTCACCGAAATGAACCAACGCAAAAGGTAACCGAGTGCTCCACCGACCAGAATTGCCATCACGCCACCAAGCGTGAGTGCAATATTAATGTCCATAAATTAACTCGGAAAGCCTTGAAATGCTGGGAGGGGGGGGTGCCCAAGAGCTCGCGCTCAGGGCATATAAGTCTGTAAATTCGGGGTTTTCTTCGGGTCGCCGAGCACTAAAACTGATAATCCAAACAGAAACGTGTCAAAATAAAATTTAAAATAAGAACAATTTCAGAATACATCGAAACCAGTCAAAAGTCCATAAAGTAAAAAGTTTGTAAAGCCAAAGAGCGGGAACCCAAAGGGTTCCCGCTCTTCCTTTCAACTTTATAAACTTTGTGACTTTTAACTCACTATTACCCTCGTGGATTCTTTGGCTTGTAGATTTCGTCGATGATACCGTACTTTTTTGCTTCATCGGCTGACATAAAGAAGTCACGGTCGGTGTCCTTTTCGATTTGCGAAAGAGGCTTGCCGGTGTTTTTTGCAAGAATCTTGTTGAGATTCTCCTTGGTCTTCAAGATATGCTTTGCAGAAATGGCAATGTCTGACGCCTGACCTTCTGTGCCGCCGAGTGGCTGGTGGATCATCACTTCAGCGTTGGGGAGAATGAAGCGCTTTCCCTTTGCTCCCGCAGAGAGAAGTACTGCGCCCATTGATGCTGCCATGCCGACACAAATAGTAGAAACATCAGGTTTGATGTGCTGCATCGTGTCGAAAAGTGCCATCCCTGCAGTAACTGAACCTCCGGGGGAGTTGATGTACAAATAGATGTCTTTCTTTGGATCTTCTGACTCAAGGAAGAGGAGTTGGGCGATAGTGATATTTGCAGTATCGTCATCAATAGCGCCTGACAAAAAGATAATGCGCTCCTTGAGAAGGCGTGAATAAATATCGTACGCACGCTCGCCCTGAGGCGACTTTTCAATAACGGTTGGAATTAAATATGACATAGGTTGAATATACCATATCACTTACTGGATGCAAGGGCATAGTTTGACAAATCGTTGGTCGTTTGCTATTTTCAAAATAGACCTTCTTTCCATACATATAACTTCGGAGAAACCCAATGAATATTGATGCAGGCACCTCTTCTCTGTGTGATTACTTCAAAACTCGTCCAGGGTTGCTCGTTACCGACTCGTTCACAAATCGTATTTTGTTGAAGGTTAGCCCATTGCAGCTCCATAGTTGTGAAAGGGTAATAGGGAAAACACTCCCGCGTGACATGGCCGACACGGAAATTATTAACGAGATTTTAGGTGGAGTAGGAAAAGTTCACAAATATGCACCAACCCTAGAGCACATTAAAGAAATGATTAGCCTCCAGTGGGGTGGAGAAGATGGAGAATTGTTAAATAACGGGAGAACAAACATTTTCTACGTTCTGGTGGGAAAGGTAATTTTTTCTCTTTATGTTCATCGAGATTTGTGGCGGAATAAATGGGACGTTGATGGGTGGCCCCTCGACAAATACGCACGCCATGGAGTTGGGCGCCGCGTCTTTGTTTGCACGTCTCGCGTTAATCGTTCTTAGGATTTGTGTTTCAAAACACGTGCCAATTAAAATCGGCCCGTGTTTTTCTTTTTCGCACCAACCTGCTAGGCTATTTTAATAACTTCGTACTGGGATAGGATTACACAGATTTTTTGTAGAGGAGAAAATACCAAATGATAATCATTTGGGAACCGGACACCCAAGTGGGGACATTGACGCATAATCCCTGTTCTGGCATACTTCAGGCAGTATTTTGTAACTTGTTATTTGTTGTACAGACAGGCACCTTCGGTGCCAAAGCAGTCACTAAAAAAGGAGAATACCATGCAATTTAGCAAAATAGTAACAACTCTGTCGTTGTTGTTTTTTGCAATTCCGGCGTTCGCATCACGTTCAGTGCTTGTCTGCGCACCGGGAGATACTTCGCTGTTTGTTGTTCTGTATGGACTTTTGTGCCTCGTTGCTACAATTGCGATGATAGCCGCCAATCGCCTGGTGGCAAGCACGGAGGGAAAGAACCATGTGTTTATCTTTTCGCACAACCTTGGTGTTCGTAAGGAAATAGAGCAATCGTGGGTAGCGTCTGCCTTTGCGGTCACATTGGTTGGATTTGCTTTGAGCATGGCGACGAACGTCGCATCAGAAGCCGCTATTATTGCAACGGTTATTATGCTGATAGCAGCATTGGCGACCCCGTTCATCTTTAACTACAAGAAGTATTACATCGCAACCAGTGCAGTGTTTTATATTTCGGGAATCATAGGAACTGCCACGATGACTCGAATGTGACTGGGTCACTTAAAAACACCAGGGCTATTTGCTTGGTGTTTTTCTTTTTCGCACCAACCTGCTAGACTATTTTTACATATGAAACTTCATCGATTTTTTATAGAACAAGAAGATCTTCCCAAGAAGGGGCTACCAAAGGAGGCAGAGGATTTTGACGTGGTTGATAAAAACCTCCTCAATCAGTGGCGTAATGTTTTGCGCATGGAAGCGTGTGACAAAGCAGTGCTCTTTGACGGTAAGGGAGAGGAGGCGCTCTGTGAATTTGTCTCACTTTCAAAAAAACTTGCGACGCTTAAAGTGATCGAGAAGAAACAGGGGATTGTGCCAACGCGCGACGTGACACTCTACTTGGCACTCATCAAGAAAGATAATTTTGAATTTGTGCTCGAGAAGGCAACCGAGCTCGGTGTGTCACGCATCGTGCCTGTGCAGGCTGATCGCAGTGAGAAGAAAGGTGTGAACTATGAGCGTGCGCAAAAGATCGTGCGTGAAGCGTCAGAGCAGTCGGGGCGCGCTGCGGTGCCTACCCTTGATGAAGTTATTCCTGTTTCAAAAATCCCCACAGAGGGACTTGTCGTGCTTGATCCACGTGGAGAAATTTCTGCGCGAGAATATTTTGCAAAGAATATAACTGCCCCTATCTCGGTGTTTGTCGGGCCCGAGGGTGGTTTCACAGATGCTGAAATAGAATTGTTCCATGCAAAGAAAATTCCTGTAGTCACCACCGGAGAGCAAATCCTCCGCGCGGAGACGGCAGCTGTCGTCGCGCTCACGCTTGCGCTCGTGAAGTAATTTAAATAAAAGCCCCGCCACTCGATGAGTGGCGGGGCTTTTATTTAAATTACTCCTGGCTCTATTTCTGTCCTTCCAAGAACTGGAATACTTTTTCGTTTGAAAGCATCATCTCGAGGTGCATACGTACGCGGCCCTCGTCGACATCTTTGTATTGCTCAGTGAAGAATTTTACTTCACGATCGAGATCTTCTTTGAGTACCTCAACTTTTTCAAGAAGGGAGATTTCGTTGAGAGCGATTTGAACCTTGGCGCGCTTCTCTGCGTCGGGGGCCCACTCTTTGCGAAGCTCTTCCTCGCTCTTCTTTGTTGTTGTGAGGTAGTCTTCAAACTTCATCCCCATCTGCTCTACATCGTGACGGAACTGTCCGAGCATGCGGTGGAGTTCGCCGTCGATCAAAACTTGAGGAAGCTTCACGGTGATACCGTCAGCAATCTTTTCCATTGTCTGCATACGCTTCTTCTCGCGTGCGCGTGTCGTCTTTTCGTGTGTGATTGACTCTTTGATCTTTGTGCGGAATGCAGCAACGTTTTCAAATGGTCCAAACTTGGTGACAAATTCGTCAGTTACTTCGGGTATTACTTCTTTGCCTTCAGCGTCTTTCGTCGCAAACTGCTTGATGAGCTCTGTCTCTGCTTTTGCAGCTTCGTCGTCGGTTGCCTCAGTTTCTTCTTTTGTCGCCATTACTTCCTTTGCAATTTTCTTGTAGTCAGGAAGTTTAATCTCAGGCATAACCTGGAAGGTGAGTACAAACTCAAAAGGATTTCCTGCGGCAATCTTGGTCACCTTAACTTCAGGCATCGCGATTGCGTGCACCTTGTGACGTGTGAGAATCTCTGAGTACGCGCGATCCATAGCGAGGTTTGCCATCTCTTCGAGAATGAGGGCATCACCAAATTTCTGCGCGATCATCGCATCAGGTACGTGGCCCTTACGGAATCCCGGGAGGGAAACATCCTCACCGATTTTTTTCATAGCGATTGGGCGCTCCTTTTCAAATGCGTCCGCGGGAATCTCAACGGTAATTTCTACCTGGCTATCTGGTAATTCTTTTAATGTTGTTTTGATATCTGTCATGCCCCACAATATATCCTTTTGAGGAATGTTTTGCAAACGCTTAAGAAAAAGAAAAACCCGCAGATTTCTGCGGGTTTTTCGAGAGAAAAGAGTGTTAGAACTGAATATCGCTCAAACCTGCGTCAACCCCTGAGAGGTCGGTTGCGTTGAGGTCAGCTTCGATTGCTCCAAGGTCTGTTGAAGTTCCCTGTGCTGAAAGCCCTGAGAGAGTTGTGTCAGCCTGGATCTCTGCGGGAGTGTTTACTTGCCCAGCTTCTTCGGTCATAGGAACCTGCTTAAAGAAGTAGAATGCGCCCCCTGCGAGCACAAGTACAATAACGATAATACTAATGATGGCACTTGTTGATGATTTTTCCTCAGGCATTGGTGCGCCTGTTGTTGTGTTTTGGTCCATATCGATAGTTTTTGTTAGTTAGTAAATTACTGAGTTACTGTCGTGCTTGTGGTTGCCCCAACTGTTGTAGTTGTTGCTGGGCGTGGCTTGTTGAGACCTGGCTTTACCAATGAGATTGCTTCTGCTACAAGCTTGTGTGCTGCTTGAATAGTGTCAGTAGTAGTCTTTACGAGCCCACGAACTGCTTCGAGTGAATCCTTTGGTGTTGCGCTTGCAAATGCTGCTTCTGTGGCGAGCTTTACTTCTGCTGCCTTTGTGCGAGCGTCATCAAGCTTTGCCTTTGCTTCTGCGAGCTTTGCGCGTGAGGCAGCAACATCGGTGCCTTTTGCGGCAAGTGTGTCGAGTGCCGTACTCAAACGATTTGCAAGTGTCTGTACACGCTCGACAGCTGCATCAAGACGCTTGGTTACGAGCTCTGCTTGTTTTTGGGCAATCTCAAAGCGCTTCTTCTGTGCCTCGTCTTTGATCTCTGCACGCTTTGCAGTAGTTGATGCACGAAGAGCTTTTGCGCGGGCCTCCATCTGCTCACGAGCTTCTTTCATTTGAGCAGGAGTGCTTGATGCGCGCATTTCCTTCATCTCGCCACGCATATCCTTGATAGCTCCAGTGGTTGATGCGCGTACGGCGCCAAGATTTGCGCGTGTTTCTTCACGATTCTCCTTCACTTCGCCACGGAGTTCTTTTCTCTCTGCTGTTGTTGATGCGCGGAATTCCTTTCTCTCCTCTACCATTCCTGCGCGAACATCCTTTGCTTCAGCACGGATAGGTACTGGTCTTACACCTGGCTTTGGCATTGGAGCGGCTCCTGCTCCAGGAGCTACTACGTTTGTTGTGGTGACAGAAACATCTGCGGACACGTCTGCTGTTTGTGCGCTTGCTGACATTGCGACGAATGCAAGTGTGGCAACAAGAGCAAGACTAATATTTTTATTCATAATGAAATTATATTTATTGATAATCAAAAACCCTCTCAGGGTCTACAACCCTTTACATATAATAGTATAGCGTTCTTTTGTTTCGCTGTATATCAACACTTTTCCACACCTATTGATATGGACCTAAAAATAGGAGAGAAAGAGTCTATTATATGGAGAGGTGACGGTTGATAGGGCTAAATATTACTTTTAGTTATCCATGTAACATCAGTCACAAGTACTTGCTACAAGGGGGTAATCCAAAGTACAATAAAGAAGTAATTATTAATCAATCAATCACCATGCTCAAACAAATCCTTTCCGCCACCAAGATCGTTTCCCTCGCTACCGTCCTTTCTTTCGGACTTTCTTATGCCCTCGCGTGGACAGCCCCAACAGCAACTCCACCAGGTGCGAACGTCGCTGCACCGATTAATACAGGCACTGCCCCACAAGAAAAGTTTGGACCCCTTACGGTCACTGCTCTTACCACCGCAGGAGCAGTGACTGCAGGATCAGTTTCTGCGCCTAATGTGCTCAACACCTCTGCAACTGCACAGACAAAGGCAGGAAACTTCACCGCAGGGAATCTCACCACAGGAGGCAAAGTAACCACAGGAGCCCTCCAGGTTACAGGGGGAGTTCCAGGTCTCAGTAAAGTCCTCACTTCGGATGCGTCAGGTAATGCTACTTGGCAGCCAGCAGCGGGTGGCTCTGACAACCTCGGTAACCACACGGCAACGCAGGCACTCAATATGGCTGGGAATAGTATTACGAGTGCGGGGGCCATTACAGCTTCCGGGGAAGTAGATGCAACTGGCGGCACGGGAACCGGTTATAGTACTGCACCGATTGAGGTCCGCACTACCGCAACTCCACGCCTCTCGTTTCATTGGCCAGGCGTAGTGGCTTCACAGATTGGCATGGACAGTGCAGGTACTATTAGAACCTATAATAATCCAGGAACTGGGTACGCCAACTTTACTGCTGCTGGCATTACCGCAACAGGGAATATGATTGCTGGGGGAGATGTGTATTCGACGACAGCAGGGAGGTGGATGAGTACTTTAGTAGGGACGACGAATATATATAGCTGCCCCGTTGATGCACAGGATTGTAATGGTGATAAGTGCAACGGGCAGCTTCAAACAGGAAGCACTTGTTATGCTCCTTATGATCCTGGTATCGGCTGTTTTTCCCGAACGCTTAATTGCACTCTCATTGGGAAACTTCAGCCAATCTAAAAATAGAGGCAGTCACTCAGCTCTTCCTCGCTGCTTGAATGAAGAGCAGGGAGTGGTAAAAACTCTAACACACAGCCCCTGCGGTTCGGACGAATCGCAGGGGCTGTGTGTTTGGGGTTTAGTTTGTTGAACTTACTTATTTCCGTACTTCTGATTGTACAAATCAATACTCTTGAGAACACCCGCTTCTGCAACTTCGCGTCCTTCAAATCCAGATACTTCTACCGTTTTTTTCTGAATTTGTTTGTAGGTCGTGAAGAAGTGCTCCATCTCCTTGAGTGTGTGCTTGTTGAGGTCACCCAAATCTTTTACATCAGCCCAACGTGGGTCGTGTACTGGCACTGCAATGATCTTGTCATCACCTTCGCCGCCGTCGATCATGTGCATGATCGCAACAGGGCGCGCAGCTACGAGGATACCAGGGAAGAGTGGATATGTCGTAAGGAGTACAACATCGAGGGCATCGCCGTCATCCCAAAGTGTCTGTGGTACAAAGCCGTAGTCAAATGGATAATCCTGCGCAGTGTGCATCGCGCGATCGAGTGCGATGAGCCCTGTCTCTTTATCAATCTCGTACTTGTTCTTTGAGCCCTTGGGGATCTCAATGATTACGTTGATTTCATTGGGGATGTTTTCACCGCGTGATACATCGTGGAAGAGATTCATTTTCATAAGAAAGGTTTTAGCTGTTAGCTTTTAGGTGTTAGGTTCTTGCTAATAATTATTCAGTTACAGCGGGAGTCTCAGTTGCTGTCTCAGTTGCTTCAGTTGCCACAGGAGTCTCTTCGAGAATCTCTGCTGCTGATTCTGTGGTAACTTCTTCAATCATAACTTTGCCTTCTGATGTTGCTTCTGCGAGGACTTCGCCTGGGACACCAACAATGTCGAGCTTCCATCCGGTGAGCTTTGCAGCGAGGCGAACGTTCTGACCTCCGCGACCAATAGCAAGTGACTGCTGGTCTGCTGATACGGTTACCGTAGCCTGGTGCTTCTCTTCATCAATCTCAACTGACACAACCTGTGCTGGAGAAAGAGAATCCTCGATAAACTTCTTTGCATCTGCTGACCACACGATGAGGTCAATCTTTTCTCCGCCGAGTTCGCTCATCACGGTCGATACACGTACACCGCGCTGACCTACGCAAGAACCGATTGGGTCAATGTGTTCGTCGCTTGAGAATACGGCAACCTTCGCACGTGAACCTGCTTCGCGCGCAACTGCTTTGATCTCTACAGTACCTGCTGCAACTTCAGGAGCTTCCTGTGCAAAAAGTTTTTCGAGCATCTTTGGATGTGAACGTGAGAGACGTACATCGATACCACGGGGAGTTTCTTCAACCTTGTAGAGGTATGCGCTGATGCGCTCGCCTTGCTTGTAGCGCTCGCTAGGAATCTGATCCTCGTATGCGAGGAGGCCAGTAGTCTTGCCGAGGTCAACAAAAATGTTGCCACGCTCCATACGCTGTACGGTACCCTGGACGATGTCGCCCGTCTTTGTGCCGTACTCGCCAATGATAGAAACTTTTTCAGCTTCACGAATACGCTGAATGATAACCTGCTTTGCTGTCTGTGCAGCGATGCGACCGTAGTCGTCGTGTGCTTCGAGAGGGAAGATGACTTCGTCTCCAGCTACAGCGTCGCGCTTGATGCGACGTGCGTCTTCAAGAAGAATATCGTGTTCAGGGCTGAAACGGCGGAGAGAGATTTCTTCTCCTTCTGCTACGCCATCATTGAGTGCGCGCTCCTTTGCCTCAGCTTCTTCGTCGGTGTCTTCGGGCATACGAATAGAGTTGCCATCAACAACGATTTTTACCTGAATGAATTCAGCCTTGCCTGAGTTGATATCGAAAACTCCGCGGACGATCTGTCCCTTCTTGCCGAAGTCTTTTTTGTATGCGGCTGCGAGCGCTTGCTCAATAGCCTCAATGATTTTCTCGCGGGGGATACCGCGCTCCTGCTCGAGCTGCTCAAGCGCTGAACCCAATTGCTTTAAGTCTAACATGATATTTCTTGATGATTTCTGGTAAATTGGAAACAAAAATTGCCCGCTTTCGAGACGGACATTAACTCCAATATAGTATCAAAAAACGCCAGAATGTCAAACCCCACTAGAAAAGCTATTGTTTCTCAAAATATTGACTTTCCAGCTGCGGCGTGGCAGTCTGAATATTAGATATTAGCTGAGGAGTTGATTATGAACGATGAAGTAGAAGTGAAAAAGGTCAACGTGTTTGCTGCGTACATGCTCGGCACGGGGCCAGACGCAAAAATGGTGGGGGATGAGAGCAAGAACAGGTTTAAGGTAACACTCGCTCCGACCTCCAAAATGCTTCAGGAAATAGAACAGCAGTTGGCAGAACGGCACGCTGAAGAGGTTGCAAAAGGGCTTGTCCCTATTGTTCACCACTTCCAGCTCATCAGTTTTTAGTTTTTTTTGAAAAGGAGAACGAAAATGGCTATGAAGGTTATCGAAAATCAGTTGGTCTTCACGGAGCACTCAGTGTTTCTCGTTGAGCCGATCGATGTCAGCGGCGTGTCCGGGTACAGAGTCACCAAGAAGGAGGACTCCTCCAGGGAAGACAAGACCGGGTTCCCTGTTGGCTGGCAGCACGAAGGGACAGATCTCTTCCTCGCAGTGGGTTGCTGTATGCGACTGGGTGATTTCGCTACGAGTGTGGTGAAACGTATCACCTGCGTCGAACCTCACCACTAAAAGGAGGGCGAGATGGAAAAAGAAATTTCTCTATCGAAAGTCTTTCTGGTTGTGGTCTTTGCGGTTCTTACTAGTCTCTGTTACCACCTCGGGATTGTCGATGCGGCCGAAGCTTGTGTTGCTGGGGTACTGCACACAATCTACTATGTGCTTGTTGCGATGTGTGTTGGCCTTATTGTTCTCAGTCTCGGGGCTTCAACGTCGAGTGCGTCTGCAGATGTGAAATATCATCGCGAAGCCAATGATGTTTGGGGTCGGCAATGGCTGGATTCAACAGTGGTGTCATTTGTTGCGGCAGTCTTTGCCATTATCGCAGGCGGTCTCACGGAAATATTTGCCACCCAAGCAGAACTAGGTATTCCGAGTGCTGAGATGTTTGGCTTTGAGACCTTGTTCTTTGTGTTTTGGAAGCCATACCTCTGGAGCCATGTGATATCCCTTGTTCTTGGGGTGATGCATTATCTGGATAAAAAATATAAGGTTTTCCGAAAATTAAAGTTGAGAATTCAAAAAGTTTTTCGATGGTAGTGAAGCGGTTTCGCAAGAAGCCGCTTTCTTCTTTGCGTATCCACAGGAGCTTATTCTATCTGTGTAAATATTTTGCTATACTAGTTGCATAGCAAACAAGTGACATCTGACACCGCCTTCGCGGACAAGTGACTCGCAGCTTTTCGCATAGCGAAAAGCTGCGGTCAATGGTCACATGTTACATGTCAATTGTCCCATACTCATGACCGTCAACAATCAACAACTCAAAGATTTCATTGCGGACTCGGGTCTCGTGCCTCGCACTGAGCTCGACGATGTGGAGAAGCGTGCGCTGGAAACCAAAACATATTTGGGGGATGTTCTCGTTTCTGAGGGGAAACTTTCTGAAGATGATCTTCGCCGTACCGAAGCATACATTCTTGGTATTCCGTTTGTGAATTTGAAAACGCAGAAGATTGAGTTTGACGTCCTCTCACTCATCCCTGAGCCTATTGCGCGCAAGCACAATATCATTGCGTTCAAGAAGACTGATACTGCGCTTGAGGTTGCAATGCTCGACACGGACGATCTCGCCGCGATTGATTTCGTAAAGAAAAAGGTGGGACTCAAGATCCTTCCGCGCTTGACCGACAAAGAGTCCATCACGGGAGTACTTTTGCAATATCAGAAAAGTCTCAAGGAAGAATTTGGAGACATTATCGAAAAAGAAGCCGGATCTTTGAAAACTCCAGAAGCGGGAGCAGTAGGAGAAGAGCCACAGAGTGAAGAAGACCTAAAGAAACTTGCGGATGATTTGCCAGTGATTAAAATCGTCGACACGCTTCTTAGCCATGCGATTATTCAGGGAGCATCTGATATTCATATTGAGCCGCTTGATTCCGAGGTGGTTATTCGTTACCGCATCGACGGTATTTTGCACGACGCGATGATGCTTCCCAAGAGCGCAGCAGCGGGTATCGTGGCGCGCATCAAAGTGCTTTCAAATTTGAAACTCGACGAAAAGCGCTTGCCACAAGACGGACGTTTCAAGATTGAGTCAGCGGGGGAGAAAGTTGCGTTTCGTGTGTCGACACTCCCTATCTATTATGGAGAGAAGACCGTTATGCGTCTTTTGCGTGAGGCGGTGTCAGGATTTACTCTCGAGAGTCTCGGATTCCACGGTTTAGGACTCGAGCGTATTTATGATGCGACGAAGCAGCGTGTGGGAATGATCCTTACTACGGGACCTACTGGATCTGGTAAGTCGACAACACTTTATACTATCCTCGACCTCGTGAATGAGCCCGAAGTAAACATTTCTACAATCGAAGACCCTATCGAATATCAGATGGCGCGTGTAAATCAGACACAAGTGAAATCGGAAATCGGTCTCACGTTTGCAAACGGGCTCCGTACGCTCATGCGTCAGGACCCCGATATTATTATGGTGGGGGAAATCCGCGACGGCGAAACAGCATCACTCGCGGTGAATGCGTCGCTCACTGGTCACCTCGTACTCTCGACACTCCACACCAACTCTGCGGCAGCGACGATGCCTCGTCTTATTGATATGGGAATCGAGCCCTTCCTCATCGTCTCGACCGTAAATGTAATCATCTCTCAGCGTCTTGTTCGTCGTCTCTGTGCGGTAAAAGAAAAATATCTTCTTTCTGAAATTGAAATCGAGAATCTTAAAAAGACTATTAATATGGAGCGCGTCCTCCAGGTTTTGAAAGATGAAAAGATTATTGCGCCAACAGCAGATTGGAAAGATGTTTCTTTTTATCATCCAAAAGCATCACAAGAATCAGAAACTGGTTACAAGGGTCGCGTGGGAATCCATGAAATTTTGAAAATGTCACCCGCAATCCGCGATCTCATTATGAAAGGAGGTACGCCAGTAGAGATTGAAGTGCAAGCAAAGAAAGAAGGAATGACCACAATGCTCGAAGACGGTATTGTGAAAGCGGCTCAGGGGATTACGACGATTGAGGAGGTGTTACGTGTGGTATCAGAGTAAGAGCGCAAACAAAAAAAGAGGGCGAAACTATCTTCGATAGTTTCGCCCTCTTTTTTTGTTTGCGCTCTGTGTATTTTTGAGCGATAATGTAATAAATAAGCGATGACTCAATTTATTTATAAAGTACGCGAACTTTCTGGGAAGGAAGTCGTCGGAGAGATGGAGGGCAAGGACCGCTACTCGGTCGCTGCTGAGTTGCGTAGCACGGGGAAAACAGTTGTCTCCGTAGAAGAGAAGGGGGGGCGCTTTAATTTTGACATGGAAGCTATCAACGCGATGCTTTCCAAGGTGAAGCAGGAGGAACTTATCGTGTTCTCTCACAACTTGAGTGCGATGATGAAGGCGGGACTTTCGATGTCACGCGGGCTCATGATTCAAGAGCGTCAGACAAAAAACCCTGCTCTCAAGAAAACCCTGAAGACCCTGAGCGAGGAAGTAAATAAAGGCTCGACGCTTTCTGCTGGCATGGCGAAGTTTCCAAAAGTATTTTCTCCTATTTTCGTTTCGATGGTTCGTGCAGGAGAGGAGTCGGGAGGGCTTTCCGATGCACTCCTTATTATCGGCGACCAGATGGAGAAGAGTTACCTTTTGAAAAAGAAAATCAAAGGCGCGTTGATTTACCCTGTGGTAGTTATTTCAACGCTCTTTATTATCGCGGTGCTCATGTTTATTTATGTGGTGCCGACTCTCGCGGCCACATTTAAAGAGCTCAACACCGAGCTCCCTACGAGCACTAAGGTCATTATGTGGATTTCTGATTTTCTCTCAACGAATCTTCTTATGGGCGTTATCGGTCTCGCGGTGATTATTGCAACGTTTATATTTACGATTCGTACACAGGTGGGGGCTCGCGGGCTTGAGTTTGTGTCATTTAGGCTTCCTATTGTTGGGGAGCTCGTGCGTCAGTCCAACTCGGCACTTATGGCACGCACGCTCTCGTCCCTCCTCTCTTCTGGGGTTGAAATGCTTGAAGCCATCAATATCACCAAAGACGTGCTTCAAAATTCGTATTTCAAAGAGCAGATGAATATCGTTGCGGAGCGTGTACAGAAAGGCGCCCCACTTTCCTCTGTCTTTTTAGGAAATCCTATTTTCCCGCTTCTCGTGGGGGACATGATTGAGGTGGGAGAGGAAACAGGTAAACTTGCGGATATGCTCCACAACCTTGCGCTCTTTTACGAAAACGAAGTTGATGAAGCAACAAAAAACATGTCGACGATCATTGAGCCGCTCCTCATGGTGTTCATTGGAGGGTCGGTGGGCTTCTTCGCTATTTCTATGATTTCACCAATGTACTCAGTGATGAGTAACGTTTAATAATATGCGCAACAAACAAGGATTTACTTTGATTGATATCGTGATTGTTTCAGCAATCATTGCGCTCTTGGTTGCTACTGCGGTTTCGCCTTTTTCTCAATTTCGCAACGCAAAAACACTTGAAGTAGCAACAGAGCAAGCGCTCTCGCTTTTATCACGCGCAAGGAGTGACACGCTCGCTGCGAAGCAGGGCATTCAATATGGGGTGCATTTCGAAACCACAAAGATGGTTTTGTATCGCAACGCAACATACACCGCTGGCGACCCAACAAATGAAGAAACGCTCCTTGATGGAACAATTGAGATTTCATCTATTTCGCTTGGCGGTGGTTCAGAAGTTTTGTTTCAAAGATTAACAGGGAAAACGAGCAATGCTGGTACCATTGTTCTCCGCGTAAAATCAGACCCATCAGCAAGCAGCACTATTACGATTGTTGGTACAGGAATTGTAGGAGCGAACTAATCTTTTCCACAGGTGTGCGTGACTTAATTTTGTATTAAATGTTATAATTTGTAGTAATGAAGTTCATAAAAAATAAAGGGTTCGGGATGCTTGAGGTTGTAGTTGCGGTAGGAGTGCTCGCTACTGCCCTCCTGGGGATCTCTGCGTATTTCCAGCAATCATTGCGCGTTAGTCAGACAGCACTCCACACCACGCAAGCAGCGTTTCTTCTTGATGAAGGAATCGAGGCAGTTCGTATTTTCCGTGATGGCCACTGGAACAATATTTCTGGACTCACAGTAGGAACCCCTTATTATTTGGTATGGAATGGCACCACCTGGGCTACGTCAACCACTCCATCATTAGTTGAGGGACTTTTTGATCGCACTATTGTTGTCTCAAACGTAAATCGTGATTTGAACCAAGATATTGTTACCAGTGGGGGAACCACAGACACAGCATTTAAAAAGGCGACCATCACTGTCTCTTGGGATGAGCGCGGCTCGACAATTACCAAGACCGCTTCAATGTATATTGCTAATATGTTTGATCAAATATAAATATGAAATTATCAAAAGACAACAAGAAGCACTTTTTCCTCTCCCCTATAAAGACCTCAGGATTTACGCTTGTGGAGATGGTGATCTACGTTGGGATATTGGGGGTAACGAGCGTTCTTGCGATTAACGCAATGCTCACGATGACGAGTGCGTACACAAAATTGCGCGTCTCTCGAGATTTGAATTCTTCGGCAACCGCAGTACTTGAGAGGGTTACGCGTAATATTCATGAAGCGTATGAGATTGATATTGCAAATAGTACACTTGGGACAGATCCAGGACGCCTTACTTTGCGAACACAGGATTTTGCTGGCGCAACCACTACGATAGAGTTTTTTGTTTCAAATAATATGTTGCGCGTTAAAGAGGGGGGTGTCGATATTGGGGCTCTCCAAGCTTCTTCGACAAGCGTATCAAACTTTGTCGTACGTTCGATCTCTGCAACCAATTCAACAGCAATCAAAGTTGATCTGACGATGAGTGCTACGCGCGGGCATGCAAATACAACACGAAATTTCTTTACCACGACCGTAATGAGAGGATCCTATTACTAATTAACTTTTAAAACAATGATATCACTACAAAAAATGAAGTTCCCTCATCGTTCCCGCGGAGCAGCGATGATGTTTATCATTATCTTCTTTGTAGCGATATCTATGGCGATTGTTTTGGGTTCGGTAAACCCCGTTACTCAAGATCTCAAGACAAGCCAGGAGCTCGTTAAATCGAAGATGTCGTATATCACGGCGGAGTCGGCAAACGAAGACGCTATTTACCGCATCAAAAAAGGTAAGGATCTTTCCAACCCAGAGGTGACTGTTCTTAATGGCGTCACAGCAACAGCGTCAGTTGTTGATATTGGTACGAGCCAGAAAGAAATTACGGTTGTTGCCGATAGTACTAATTACAATCGAAACCTCAACACGCGCATTGCGATTGGTAATGGATTTGACTTCGTGTATGCAGTGCAGGTGGGAGAGGGAGGGATGGAGATGGGGAACTACTCAGATATTAGAGGGCTTAATGGGCTTGTGGGTAATGTGTACAGTAATGGGCCTATCTATGGGCAAGGTGATTCTTCTTGGTGGGGTTCTGAAATACACGGTTCGGCATATGTGGCCCCAAGTATAGACCTTGATGCGTTTTGGGAAACATCAAATTTGGAGCAGTTTGTGGGGAAGACATCTCCTGAGCTTGATGTCGCTCAGCAATTTGTCGCAGGGTTTTCATCGCCACTTTATGCAACCTCTCTTTATATAAGAAAAATCGGGAATCCTGCATCGGCAACCATCAGGATTGTTTCTGATGATAGTAACTCTCCGGGGATCACAACGCTTGCTGCTCAAACACTGTCGGCAGGATCGGTGTCGACGGGTTATGGGTGGGTTGATATTGTGTTCTCTTCTCCTGCAACGCTTACTGCAGGGCAAAAGTATTGGATTGTTTTTGATGCGTCAGAGGATAGTGCAAATTATTGGGGTTGGGCAAAAGACACGAATAGTGGTTATGCGTATGGTGTGCCAAAGTACAAGGATGACTGGGGTGTAGCGGGTGGGTGGACGACAATCGACGCGGATCTCAATTTTAAAAATTATATGGAGGACACAACCGCGCGCTGGACGACATATAATCAGGATCAAACTGTTGGCCAAACGAGTCCAATGGTTGACTATGCGCAGTCATTTACCGCAAGCACATCCTCCCCGCTTTATGCAATAAGTATCTATGTTAAAAAAGTTGGAAGCCCTTCTAGTCGTACCATGAGAATAACCACGGATGTTTCAGGGTCTCCAAATGATAATGAAAGTGCCACGGCTACGCTTTCGTCAAGCGCGGTTACGACGAGTTATGGGTGGGTCACCATGAATCTTTCATCACCAGTGTCTCTAACTGCGGGTCAAAAGTATTGGATTGTGCTCGACGCAAGTCAAGATAGCGGTGATTATTGGGTATGGGGGAAGGACAGTGGAGCTGGGTATTCTGGTGGATCCATCAAATATTCAAGTGACTGGAATGATAATCCGTGGTCGTCATCATCGGGAGATTTTAATTTCAAAAACTATGTCGGGGATCCAATGGCGTGGTGGACAGTGTCTGACCAGGATCAGTTTGTTGGGAAGACGAGCCCCGAGATTGATTTCGCGCAGTCTTTTGTTGCGGGGGCCTCTAAGCCACTCGTGAAAGTAAGTCTTTACTTGAAAAAAATTGGAAGTCCTTCAAACAGAACAATAAGAATTATGGAAGACAATAACGGGTCTCCCTCATCAACTACGCGCGCATCGGGGTCCTTGAACTCTAGTTTGGTTACTTCTAACTATAGCTGGGTTGATGTAACATTTTCTACCCCCTTTGATCTTGTGGTGGGGCGCAGGTACTGGATTGTCTTTGACGCAAGTCAGAGTAGTAGTAACTATTGGGCATGGGGCAAAGATGGTTTAGCAGGATACACAAATGGCTCAATAAAGTATACTTCGGATTACAGTTCCCCATCCTGGGTATCAAAAACAGGTGACTTTAATTTTAGAACATACCTCGGTGGAGGCACGGGGGCAATTGCTGATGTGTATATCCACGATATTGCTAATGCAACCGATGTTCAGGATTCGACTATCGGTGGCGCGCTCTACTGTCAGACCGGTTCGGGGAATAATAAGTCTTGCGATACGTCTGTAGCACAACTGTCCCCTGTTGTCCTCCCTATTTCAGAAGGGAATATTGCAGACTGGAAAGCTCAAGCCGAAGCAGGGGGCGTGGTTAACGGTAGTTGCCCGGGGACTACAGGGTGTGCTAATACGATGGGACCCAAGAAGATTAACGGTAATTTAAGTATTTCAAGTGGTCAGACACTCTACCTCTCGGGGGTTCTCTATGTTACCGGGAACGTAACGATTCCAAGCTCCACGTATATTAAATGTGCGCCATCATATGGAGCTGATAGTTGTACAATTTTGTCGAGCGGATGGATGGATATCAATGGTACGGTGAGCGGTTCTGGAGTTGATGGAAGTTTTATGCTCGTGGTTTCAGACATTGCGGGATGTAATGGTACGACAAGTACGGGGTGCACCCCAAACAAAGCTGCAATGGAGGTAAAACGTGACGCACTCTCAGGAATTTTTTACACAACGAAGTCAATGCTTCTTCTTGAGGGGGGTGTGGCTGTTCAACAAATTTCTGGATATAAAGTTAAATTATTAGACTATGCCGACATTGAATACGACCGTGGCGTGGTCAACGCAAACTTCGTTGCGGGGCCTACAGGAGGTTGGAATGTAACTTCCTGGAACGAAGCACAGTAGAAACAACGGGTGCGAAAAATGCGGGACCATCTGGTCCCGCATTTTTCGCACCCGTTGTTTCTCGTGATATAATGAACATATGAAAACGAAAAAGCTTATCATTGGAAACTGGAAGATGTTCCCCGTAAACGCAAAAGATGCGAAAGCAAAATTTGTCGCGATTAAAAAAGTAGCAAGTACACTCCGCAATGTGCAGACGGTTATTTGTCCGCCGTTTGTGTATGTGAGTGATTTGAAAAAGCTTGTCACGGGGCACCGCTGTGTGGTCGGCGCGCAAAACTCTTGGTATGAAAATGAAGGAGCTTTCACGGGGGAAGTTTCCCCTGCGATGCTCTCATCTCTCGGGGTGGAGTCAGTTATCGTCGGACACTCAGAGAGGCGCGCGAATGGCGAGACTGATGATGTGGTAAGCAAAAAAGTTGCCGCTGCTATTAAGGCGGGGCTTACGGTGGTTCTCTGTGTGGGGGAGCGCGAGCGCGATCAGGATGGCGACTACATGAAACTCATTTCGAACCAGCTCAAGTCAGCGCTTCAGGGAGTTCAGAAAAAAGATTTTAATAAACTCGTGATTGCGTATGAGCCAGTATGGGCTATTGGTAAACACGCAGTACGTGCTGCGTCGACCGACGACGCACTTGAGATATCTATCCTTATCAGAAAAACATTTGCCGATATGTGTGGAAAGGACGGCAGTTGTGTGCCGATTCTTTACGGTGGTTCTGTAGATGCAAAAAATGCATGGGAGTTTCTCCTCAAGTCTCAAGTGGATGGCCTTCTCGTCGGTCGCGCAAGTCTCGACCCAAAAGTGTTTGCAGAAATTTTAAAAGCAGCTGATACGACGAAATAATTATGAAAGTTCCAACGATAAAAGATATTAAAAATTTGAAAGGGAAGCGCGTAGTGCTCCGTCTCGACTTCAATGTGCCAATCAAGAATGGCAAGATTGTAGAGACAATGCGTATCGATCGCGCGATGCCGACTATTGAGTATTTACAAAAGAAGAAGGCGCGCATCATCATCCTTTCGCATATTGGAAAGGATGCAACATCGACACTCAAGCCCGTTGTTCAGTATTTGAATAAAAGTATGAAGGTTGGATTTGTTCCTGATTTTAGAAGTGAAGCTGCTCATTCAGTCGTTGACGGGCTCCCTGAAGGTGGAATCGTTCTTTTTGAAAATCTTCGCATTGATAAACGAGAAGAAGAAAATAGTCTCGAGCTCGCCAAGCTCCTCGCCTCATTTGGTGATGTGTATGTGAACGATGCTTTTGCGGTGTCTCATCGCGCGCATGCGTCCGTCGTTGCGATTACAAAATATCTTCCCAGCTATCTCGGCTTCCTTATCGCTGATGAGGTGAAACATTTGTCGCTCGCGCTCAACCCCAAGCACCCATTTCTCTTTGTTCTTGGTGGAGCAAAGTTTGATACCAAGATGCCACTCATGAAGAAGTTTATGAAGATTGCTGACTCGGTGTTTGTTGGTGGGATTCTTGCAAACGATTTCTTCCACGACATGGGGCTCGAGGTTGGGAAGTCGTTTGTTGATACGTATGATTTCAAACTCACGCCACTTTTGAAAAAAGGCAAAATAATTCTTCCTTCTGATGTGGTGGTAAAGAACGAAGAAGGCAAGAAGGTAAGTATTAAAAAGTATGATGCTGTGGGGACGATGGACAGTATTGTCGATGTTGGCCCTGAAACAATAAGAACATTGAAGGCACAGCTCGCAAAGACCAAGCTCGTCGTATGGAACGGACCACTCGGATATTATGAAGGTGGATATGACAAGGGGACGATCGCCCTCCTCAAGGCGATCGCAGAAAGTAAGGCAACCTCGATCATTGGCGGTGGGGATACGGCGGTTGTTGTCGACAAGCTCGGCATCGGGAAGGATCTCACGTTTGTTTCGACAGGAGGTGGAGCAACACTCGACTATCTCGCTGATGGTAAGCTCCCAGGGATTGAAGCGGTGATGAAGTGCAAGTTGCGATAATAATATAAGAGACTATAGGTTCTAAGAAGCTCCTCTTCTTGCGCCCGTAGTCTCTCGTGTGGTATTAATGTCTTTTCCCCAAACTTATGAATCACAAGAACCCTGCAAACGCTTCGCGCAAAATAGTCCCCCTCGTCTTCATCACTATCCTTGTCGATATGTTGGGGATTGGTGTTTTGATCCCAATCATCCCACAGCTTTTTACCAACCCCGCATCCCCGCACTACATCGCAAGTAGTGCGCAGTATGGTAGTGGGTATTTTCTTGTTGGGCTTTTGATGGCGCTCTACTCCGCAGGGATGTTTCTCGCGGCGCCACTTTTTGGCGAACTCTCTGATCGTTATGGTCGCAAAAAAATGCTCTCGTATGCACTCGGTGGGGGCGCACTCTCGTATGCGCTTTTCGCACTCGGTATCGCACTTCAGAATATTCCTCTCATGCTTTTCTCGCGTATTGCGGGCGGGCTCTCCGCAGGGAATATAGGGATTGCTCAAGCAATTATTGCGGACATCACTCCTCCTGCACAGCGCGCAGCTCGTTTTGGTCTCATTGGAGCTGCGTTTGGCCTCGGTTTTATTCTTGGACCCGCGCTCGGTGGTATTCTCTCAAATCCGCAAGGTCTTGGTATCTTTGGGGCGGCAACACCATTTTATTTTTCAGCACTTCTCGCAAGTATCAATGTTCTCTGGGTCATCTTCGTCCTTCCTGAGACAAATCACAATCTTAAAAAAGCTTCCGAAAAGCTTTCGCTTCTCCGATCGTTTTCCAATATCTCTCGCGCGCTTCGTCCGTCTACGCGTCGCGCACTCTTTGGAGTAAACTTTTTATTCCAGGCGGGGTTTACTTTTTATACATCATTTTTGGGAGTGCTTCTTGTACAGCGCTTTGGGGTGGGGGAAGTGGACATCGGAACATATTTTAGTTACGTGGGGATTTTTATTGTTGTCACACAGGGTCTCATTACGCGCCCCGTAACCGCCCGCTTTTCTGAAAAACAAATTCTCCGTCTTTCTCTTCCTGCTGTTGCGCTCGCAATCGTTGCGATTGCGTTTGCTCCCACGATGGAGACTCTTTATTTCATTGCACCGTTCTTTGCGGTTGCGACAGGGCTTTCGATGGCAAATCTTACCTCCGCCGTGAGTCGTCGCGCAGGCGAGGGTGTCCAGGGTGAAGTGCTCGGTATCAATAGTAGTGTGAACGCTCTTGCACAGGCGTTCCCCCCTCTTCTTGCGGGAGTCGTTGCTTCTTTCACAGCCCCTGTCGTACCACTTTTTGTAGCAGCGACATTTATTCTCCTCGCTGCGTATGGGTATCGATATGTGATCCACGAACACGAAACTGTTTTAAGGTAAAAGAAAAATCCCGCATTTGTTTGGCCAAACAAATGCGGGATTCTTAGTTGTTACAAATTACTTTGTCTTCTTCTTTGCGACCTTCTTCTTTTTGGGAGCTGGTGTAACTGACTTCTTGATATTCTTCCAGTGTCCACGAAGTTCCTTAACCATTGCCTCTACTTCTGCGGGGTCAATGTTCTTTACTGCCTTGTACTTTGCGCCAACTTTCTCGAGGATCATTGCGTACTCATCTTCAGTAACATCCTTCATCTTCTCAACTCCCTCGAGTACTTCGCCCTTCGCTTTGAGCATCCAGCCTTTTACCTTCTTGCGATTCTTTGCCCCGTCCTTTCCATAAAGGAAGTATCCTGCAGCTGCGAGTCCTGCGAGCGCTGCAACTCCTACTGCCCCCATCGCTACCTTCTCTCCCGTCGTTACTTTCTTTGCCATTGTTTTAATATAAAAAATTACGCCAATAAATTATTCCGCCTCTTTCTTCCCCCGCTTTTTTGTAGAAGCGAATGACTGAACAAAAGCAATAAAGTTTTGTAGTACATTAACTCCGTTACCCGTCATTTTGCTTCGTGCCGCCGAGGCACCTTTTACAAAACGCTCACTTTCTTTGCGTACAATGTGTACAACTTCACTCACATCCTTCGCAGTGCGGAGAATGTAGTAAAGAAGTGTTGCCACAAAAATCGCAATCACAATGACAGCGAGCGTGGTCACTACAAAGAAAATATCCATTTTTGCAAAAGCGTCCATAGGTACTTGTATAGTATACAACTAAGCCGCAAACAAGCCAATAAATTTAGAGAGAGCCTTGAATCTTTTGAGCAACATCGTGAGCTTCGCCCTCATTGTATCCACGAGCGCCGTGCCAATGGGTGAAACCGTCGCCTTTGAAACGAGGGATGACGTGCAAATGACTATGGAAAATTACTTGCCCAGCATCAGGCTCATTGTTCATTTCAATATTGATACCGTCGGCATTGAGCGCGCTTTTTACCGCTATTGAAAGTTTTTTTGCCACAACCATTATGTGCGCAAGAGTGGCGTCGTCAGTTTCGTAGAGGTTGACGTGGTGTGCCTTGGGAATAATGAGTGTGTGCCCTATGTTTACGGGGTGAATATCGAGAAACGCAAAAACAGTGTCGTCCTCGTAGACCTTGGTGCAGGGGATTTCTCCTGTGGCGATTTTGCAAAATAGGCAATCGGTCATACATATAGTATATGGTAGAATGCTCAATATGTCATCAAGTCTCTCAAGATACCCCGAACTCACTCAGGTTCTTCTTAAAAAACGTGGGATTACCACTGAAGCAGAAGCAGAACTCTTCCTAAATCCTAGCTATGAGCGCGATGTTCGGGACCCATTTGGGATTCTCAACATGGACAAAGCCGTCGAACGAATCCTTTCGGCGATTGAAGCAGGCGAGCGCATTGTTATTTTTGCTGACTATGATTGCGATGGCATCCCTGGCGCGACCATCCTTAATGACTTTTTTAAAAGGATTAACCACGACAATTTCGAAGTCTATATCCCGCAGCGCAACATTGAGGGGTATGGTTTGAGTATTAAAGCCCTCGATTTGCTCATTGGGCGCGGGGCGAGCCTCGTCGTCACGGTCGATTGTGGGATTACCGACATTGAAGAGGCGTCACATCTCGAAAAGCTCGGCGTCGACCTCATCATCACTGACCATCACTTACCGGGAGATATTTTGCCAAAAGCGTATGCAATTATTGACTCAAAGCAAGGAGGAGATACGTACCACGACAATATGCTTTGCGGGGCGGCAGTTGCCTGGAAGCTCGTCTGTGCCCTCCTTGAGCGTGGACGTGAAAAATGGAATGTGCCGGTTGGCTGGGAGAAATGGCTTCTCGATATGGCGGGGATCTCAACGATTGCCGACATGGTCCCTCTCCAAAACGAAAACCGCGCGATCGCACAGTACGGGCTGACGGTCCTCCGCAAGACCCCGCGTCCGGGACTCCGCGCGCTTTTTGCAAAGATGGATATGGTGCAAAAAAATATTGTTGAGGATGATATTGGTTTTATGATTGGGCCACGCATCAATGCTGCGAGTCGTATGGGGGAAGCGATGGATGCGTTCCGATTGCTCTCCGCTCAAACTACCGAAGAGGCGGAAGCGTACGCAGAAAAACTTATGCACCTGAACGACGCTCGCAAGGGTCTCGTCGCAAGTATGATTAAGGATGCGAAAAAACATATTGAAGCACGTGAGCTCGATGGTCTTCTTCGAGAAGTGATCGTCGTCGGTAATCCAATGTGGAAGCCGGGACTTGTTGGACTCGTCGCATCAAATCTCGTGGAGTCATATTCGCGCACGGCGTTTGTGTGGGGCCGCACCGAAGATGGTGTGATCAAAGGTTCATGTCGTTCAGATGGAAGTGTGAGTGTGGTGGAGCTCATGACTGCAGTCCCCGAGGGAGTGTTTGAAGGTGTGGGTGGGCACGAAGAGGCGGGAGGATTTTCTGTGGCGAGTGATTTCATTCACACACTCGAGGATGAACTTGTAAAAGTGTATCAATCGGTGCGCAAAGAAAAAGAAGACGCACAACTTCAGGTGGACACCACGCTTACTTTTTCCGATGTCACGTGGACCAACTGGAAGCAGATAGAAATGTTTGCGCCGTTCGGCATGGCAAATCCGAAACCTGTTTTTCTTTTTGAAAATGTGATCCTTCGCGATGCGCGTTTTTTTGGAAAAGAAAAAGCGCACCTCGAACTTACGTTTGAAAATTCATCAGTGAAAGCGATTATGTTTTTTGCTGAGAGTGAAATTTATAAAACACTCGCGAAGGGCGACAAGGTGGATGTGATCGCAACAATGGAGCTCAATACATTTCGCGGGAGTCGTGAGTTACGCTTAAGAATTGTTAACGTCATCAAAAAAGGTTAGACTGATTTTATGAAACTTCCTGAAATAATTATTTACACCGACGGTTCATCTCGTGGCAATCCTGGTCCTGGAGGTTGGGGGGTTATTGTTGCGACGCATGACACGGTTGTCGAGCTTGGTGCGGGAGACGCGCATACGACCAACAACAAAATGGAACTCTCTGCGGCAATCGCTGCGCTCGAGTATGTACGTGATATTGGTAATGCGTACACGATCGACATGCACGTCGACTCGCAGTATGTGATCAACGGCATCACAAAGTGGGTCGCAGGATGGGAGCGCAATGGATGGATGACGAGCCAAAAACAAGAAGTGCTCAATCGTGAACTCTGGGAGCCACTCGCGCGCGCCGTCGCAGACCTTCAGATGAGTGGATGCAAAATTTCCTGGAACTATGTTCCAGGGCACGCGGGAGTCGAGGGGAACGATCGCGTCGATATCATTGCTACGATGTTTGCGGATGCGGAGAATCCAAAACTTTTTAAGGGACTTCGCGCCGAGTATGAGATTGATCTCGTGCCTCATCAAGGGGACGCAAAGCTTCTCGCCGCAAAGAAATCAAAATCAAAGTCAAACAGTGGGGTGAAGGCGTATTCGTACTTGAGTCTCGTAAACGGGAAACTCGAAAAGCATGCGACTTGGGCGGAGTGTGAGAAGCGCGTGAAGGGGGTCAAGGGTACGAAGTTTAAGAAGTCGGTGAGCGCTGCTGATGAGAAAGCGATCATCGCATCATGGAAAGTTTAAAAAGACATTGCGAAAAAGATTCGTGATGTCTTTTTCTTTTTAATCTACAAACAATGCAGCCTAAATATTTCTTTGGTTTCATAATAAGTTTTATTGTTGGCGTTGCCTTTGAAAATATTTTTAGGTTTGGATACTCTGCGGGGTTTCTTTTTGTTTTTCTTTCTGCAATTCTTCTTCCCAAATTATGGAGGGGGTCGCATGTAAAACACGGTTTCTTTGTTTCACTCCTCCTTCTTGGTTGTGGAACAGGAATTTTGCGTGTCGATGTTTCTCAAGCACACACAGATGCGCACGTACTCGATCGTTTCACCGAAAAGATGGTAACAGTGTCGGGGATTGTCCTTGATGAGCCAGATGTCCGAGAGAATTACACCAACATTGTCCTCGAGACTCACAATGTCCTTTATGATGAAACAAAAATAAATCTTGATACAAAACCACGTATTCTCGTGCGTGTGCCGGTGTTTCCTGAGATTTTGTATGGGGATGAGGTGACAATGATTGGTAAAATCACATTACCGAAAAATTTTGCGCCAGAAGAAAATCAAAAAGCATTCGACTATCGGTCATATCTCGCGAAGGACAATATCTATTATCAAATGTTTTTCCCGAGCATAAATGTTGTTTCACACGATAAAGGAAACATCGTTATTCAAAAATTGTTTGCACTCAAAGCGTGGTTAATGGGCAACATTGCACAAAAAATCCCTGAGCCCGAGTCCTCGCTCGCGGGAGGAATCACCCTTGGTGCGAAACAATCACTCGGGGAAGAACTTCTACAGAAGTTTCGTGAAACGGGAGTGGCGCATATTGTTGTACTCTCGGGGTACAACATCGCTGTTGTTGCCGGGATTATTTCATGGCTCGTTATGTTCTTGCCGTTCTCACTGAGACTTGTGGTGAGTGCGCTCGGAATTATTCTTTTTGCGCTCATGGTTGGCGGTGGAGCGACGGTGGTACGCGCGACAATCATGGCGCTCATCATCATTCTTGCGCGTGTACTCGGACGAGAGGGAGATGCGCTCCGTGCGCTCGTGCTCGCGGGAGGGGTGATGGTATTTGCGAACCCGATGATTCTCCTTTACGATGTCTCCTTTCAACTTTCGTTTTCGGCAACACTCGCACTCGTGACACTCGTCCCAGTACTAGAAAAATATTTTACGATCATCCCGTCGCGTATTTTCCGTGAGATTGTGATCACCACTTTTGCTACACAGATTTTTGTACTGCCGCTTATCCTCTATCACATGGGGAGTGTGTCGCTCATTGGACTCATCTCAAATATTTTCATCTTGCCCGTCGTGCCGTTTGCGATGCTCGCCGTCGCGCTCGTCGCGGGGTTTGCATGGGTGCCGCTTGTGGGTAGCGTGGTCGCGTTTGTTGCGTACGGTGTCCTTGCGTATATTTTTCTTGCGGTGGATTTTTTCGCACGCATCCCATTTGCCGCACTTCAGGGGATCTCGTTCCCACTCTGGGCACTCGCTATCGCGTATGTACTACTTGGGTACTACATTGTAAAAAACTTTCCGAAGAAAGTTTTTGTACCAGATGATTCGGATTTTTAGTTTTCTACTTCGCGCACAATTTCGTCACTGTTGATGTAGCGATAAAAAAGAAGAATCACGACGACCGCGACGATGACGAGAATGATCGCATAACGACCAAAGAGGTCAGATGACTTTCCAAAAAAATATCCGATCGAAATGAACGCGAGTGACCAGATGAATGATGCGACGAACATGAGTGATGCAAAAAGTGGTCGCGACATTTTCCCGAGACCGGCAGGGATAGGAACAAAAACTTTTATTGCAGGAAGAAGCTTCCCGATAAAAATAAACCACGCTCCTTTTTTCTGAAATGCTTTTTCAACTTTTGCGAGTTCACGCGTTGGAAAAATTTTCATACGCTCGATGAACGTGCGTCCGTGTTTGCGTGCGAGTTCGTAGAGGATGACATTGCCGACCGTGTTACCGAGAGCTCCTGCGAGTGCTACGAGTCCGACCGCGAGATCACCACGCGCGATGAAGTACCCCGCGATGATGTAAAGCACTTGGCTTGAGGGGAACGACACTGCACCGTTTGCAATCATGAGTAAAAAAATTGCGAGGTAGCTTCCGCCTTGAATGAGTGTCTCAATAGTTATGTTGTCCATGTTACTATAGTAGCATGGTAAACGGATTTTACGTCCAAGACGCGAATCAGCTGATTCGTAAACGAAATCTCCAGTATGTTCTCGTCGCACTTTTTATTGTTGTAAATATTTTTATCTGGTCCGCGGTCGCGCACGCCGATCGTCGCGGGTTGCTCACGGTCGCGTTTCTCGATGTTGGGCAAGGAGACGCTATTTATATCGAAGCGCCGAACGGCAATCAAATGCTCATCGATGGTGGACCGTCGAGCGGGGCACTCCTCCGTGCGATTGGACAAGTGATGCCGTTTTGGGATCGGTCGCTTGATGTGGTCCTCGCGACACACCCCGATCAAGATCATGTCGGCGGATTCCCTGCGCTTCTTGAAAGTATGAATATTGAAAATGTGGTCACGACAGAAAATACAGCAACCACAGGAGCGTACCGTGCATTTGAGGATGGTGTATTTGAAGAAGGTGCGCATTGTGTCCTAGCGCGAGCGGGTGAGCGGATTATTCTCGACGACGGGGTTGTCCTTGAAGTTTTGTTCCCCAACAAAAACGCAAAAGGCTGGGACACTAACACGAGCTCAATTGTCGCACGGCTTTCGTATGGATCGACCTCGTTTCTTTTGACAGGGGACTCGCCTCAGTCGATAGAGCAATACCTTATTAATAAAGAATCAGGTAAAATCAATGCTGATGTCCTCAAACTCGCTCATCATGGCTCAAAAACCGCAAGCTCAAAATTGTTCCTTTCGGCTGTTGACCCAGAATACGCAGTTATTTCTGTGGGAAAAGACAATAAATATGGGCATCCCAACAAAGAGGTCCTCGATTTACTGGCAGATTTTAAAATCTCAACACTGAGCACGATTGATCGCGGGACGATTCTTTTTGAAACTGACGGAGGGAATCTTTACTTGAGGTAAGTTCAATAAGTCAGGGGTGGGGCTTTATGCAAAGCCCCACCCCTGACTTGTCCCCATCTTCCCCTTTTCAAGGCTTCTTTGTGAAGGTATACTAATCTTGTGGAACCAGAACAAACAAGTAAGAAGTTTTTAGTAATTCCCCTTGGCGTGGTCGTGCTCATTGTTGCAGCATTGGTGGTTCTTTGGACCAACAGCG
>JALNYL010000029.1 GCA_023229865.1 Minisyncoccota bacterium | reverse complement strand
CATCCGCTATAAATTCAACGACGATATTTCGGTTCACGGCAGCATCGGCACCGGTTTTCGCGCGCCCGAACCCAGCGCCGTGGTCGGCGGCGCGAACAGCGCATTTTTCGAACAGCTACCCAATGCCGGCCTGAACCCGGAAACCTCGGACAGCTACGATCTGGGGGTCGATTTTGACACTCCGTTCGGTCTGCATGCCGGAGCGACCGGGTTTTTCAACGATATTTCCGACTATATTCTGTTATCGCGTACCCGCGTCGGCAATAAAACGATGTTCCAATCCCAAAACCTGGCCAAGGTGTATACCTACGGTGCGGAACTGGAGTTGACGCAGCAGATTACCGATCACTTCAGCTTGTTTACCAACTACACCCACACCATTGCCCAAACCGCAGAGCCGTTGCTGCCGACAGCCAGCGGGCTGCCGCAAGAAGGTTATCAACTGCCCAATGTTCCCGAACATAAAGCGGCTTTCGGCCTGCTGTTCGACTCCTCGCGCATCAGCGGCCGCTTCGAAGGCCGTTACGCCAGCAGGACATATATCAGCGGCGACAGCCGAAACCAAGATGCCTATGCCTTGTCGTCCTATGTGGTCGCCGACATCAACGCGACTTACAAGCATTCGATCGGCAACAAGAAGACGCTGGATTTTACTGCCGGCATCAACAACATCTTCGACCGCCAGTACGAAACCCGCAGCAACGGTATCTATAACGAGCCGCGGATCGGTTTCATCAGGATGGGGCTTGAGTTCTAAAAACCGTTTGTGGCGCCGGGGTAACCCGGCGCCTCCGATACCCGGACGGTATCGGTTTGTTTCCAAACGCTTCATCGTTTGGAAGTAACGGAGCGTCGGTCAACATAACCGGCGCTCCAGCGGACGGCGTCAAAGAGGATTCCGTCCGTATTTCGCCCTTAAGGGCATCATTAATAATGAGGTATCAACCATGTTAAATGAAATCAAAATCGACGATCTGAGTGTCGCTATCAAAAACAGCATCCATACCGCAATGTGCTGTCATGGACCTATGTGCGATACGGATTGCGCACACTAATCTTGCCATTCGATCGGGAAGCCTTCGGGTTTCCCGATCCCCTTTATGCTGGAGTTTGTTGATGGATACGTTACTGAAAGAATTTCATGTATTAGGCACACGGATCGGCCCTGTCGGCTTCCATGGCCCGTCTGCCAAGTTTTTCGAGTTGTCGCCCGACATTGCCGCGACCGTGCTGTCGTTGAAAAAAGACGAACAATCCTGGTACGCGCTGCCGCCGATGGAACGCGAACGCATTGCGCTGGCTTTGCAGGCGGCGTTACCGGACGAGCCGGACTCAAGAACCAACCTGCTAGGCGAGAGCAGCCGGTTGACCGGTTTTTACCTGTTCGTCAGCCAGGAATGCAACCTGGCTTGCAGCTATTGCTACGGCGACGGCGGCGAATATCGCAAAAGCAAAATGATTATGGACGAACGCACTGCCGACAATTTCATCGATAAATTCATTACCGACCAAAACCCCGGCTACCTGATCAATTTCTTCGGCGGAGAGCCCTTGCTTAACCTGCCGCTGATCCAGAAAATCATCGATCGCGTCCGGGCCAAGACCGAACCGCTCGGCATCCGCACGGTGTTTAACATGACCACCAACGGCACCGTCTGGAGCAGCAAGATTGCCGATTTTGTCGGCAAAAACATCGATACCCTGACCGTCAGCCTCGACGGTCCCAAGGACATTAACGATGCGCAACGGCCTGCATGCGGCAATTTCTCGGCTTACGACAAGACCGTGCGCACTATCGGCGATCTCCAGAAACAAGGCTCGCGTTATACCATCCGCACCATCATGACCAAAAACAGCTTCGGCCGGTTAAAAGAAATCTATAGCCATAACTCCGAACTGGCCGGCAAAGGCGGCGTCGGCTTGAGTACCGTCGATGTCGACGATAATCATGCGCTGGGCTTCACCGATCATGAACACCAAACGCTGGTCGATGAGATCGTCGAAATCAACTCGGAAAGTTTGCGTACATTAGCGGATAGCGCCAACCCTCAATTCAACGAATACACCAGCGAACTGTGCAAGCTGCTGTTCGGCCGCCAATACCGGCCGCGCCCCTGCAATGCCGGACAAACCGTGCTGGCGGTCGCCGCCGACGGCGAGCTGTATCCCTGTCACCGCTTCGTCGGCTATCAGGAGTTTTGCGTCGGCAACGTCAACGACGACCAGCCGCTGAGCGCCAATTACAGCGAACTTTGCCGGTCGTTCAAGGAAACTTCGGTCGATAAAAACCCGCATTGCAGCGGCTGTTGGCTGCAGCATCTGTGCGGCGGCAGTTGTTATGTGATCTCCCATTTGCGCGAAGGCGACGTGTTCAAGCCGCCCGCCCGCTATTGCCACCTGAAAAAAACGGTTTACGACCGCTTGTTGAGCGAGTTTGCCGAGATCATGGCCGATCCGGCCAGAAAAACCCGGTTTGTCGACAATGTGACCAGCTACTTCAACTGAGCAAGGGGCTCTATTATGAAAAAGATACTCTATTGGCTGTCGGCCGCTCTGCTGGCAGTATTGACGCAAAACTGTTTCGCCGCCGCCTGCGGGCCGGTCTATGGCGCGGACAGTATCGCCCAGGATAAGGACGGCAATATCTGGGTTGCCCATTATGAGGATGTCCGATTGGGCCGTCTGGAACCCAACAGCGGTCGTTTCGAGGAATATTTGCCGACCACCCAGGCTAATTCGGCGGTATTGAACCGGAATGACAAAGACGGTTTCAGCTACAAATTCGATTTCGGTTTCAACGGCTTGGCGCTGGACGATAAGCGCGGCCTGGTTTGGTCGTTGATCTTCAACTCGGACAAGGTTGTCCGTTTTTCGCGTAGCGACCGCTTGTTTACCGAGATCGAGCTGCCCGGCCGCAGCTTCGGCCGTTTTGCCTTGCCTATCGATGCCGAGGGCAATCTGTGGATATTGGCCGGGCCGTGCTGCGGGCAGGAGGGCGCTATGCAGCTGGTAAAGATAAGCCCGGATGCTTCGAAGCAGGTGTTTCCTCTGGAAGTGAAGCGCGCCATTGCACCCAACGTGGCGTTTGCCAAGAACGGACAGGGCTGGGTGTCGCTGACCCAGGACGATGAAAAGCAGGCGGCGCTGTATGCGTTCCGCGACCAGCGTTTCGAGCGCATCGCCCTGCCGGCCGAGATAGGCCGGATCATCACCCGCCTGCATGTCGATGCACAGGGCGATTTATGGCTGGC
>JALNYL010000028.1 GCA_023229865.1 Minisyncoccota bacterium | reverse complement strand
TTGGCTGCGAGCCTTGCACCCGCGCTATTTTGCCTCATGAACATGAAAGAGCCGGACGCTGGTGGTGGGAAGCGGGAGCTCAAAAAGAATGCGGCCTGCATGCCGGAAATGTAAAAGATAACGGTACTTCCTGACACTGCTTTGTAAAACTCCGGACTTGATCCGACAATTGCCAAAATTAATCTCAACTGTATCAGACATTGAGTGTCTCAGTTCGACCCAAACCGGCCAGTCAATCTTCCTCGAATCGGATGTAAAATACATCTCAGGAAAATTTGCGACTATTGCTCCCCAGACTTATCCTCGTACTTGGCAGAGTGTTGCATAAATGTGCAAAACAGCATCTAACTCATCGCGCACAGTTAAATGTAAGTATACAATTACAACTATTAACTGATTAACTTAATGATATTTATATTGCCAAAATTGGTAATTACTTTAGCAGCTCGAAAAGGTATGATGATTTTTTCAAAAGGAAATGGCAAAGAATCCTTGCGACTACGGCTGTGGTTCCTGCTGCCCTTAGCTGGCGCTTTGCTTCTGACAATACTATTCATCGTTCTGTCGATCCATCGTCATGTGGACCGAGATCTCGACCTGAATGCCGAAAAAATTGCAAAGCATGCTGAACACTTATATCAGGAAGGAGTCGATAGCTCAGCCAGCATGCTAGGGGCTGTCATGGAAGTGCTAGCCACCAACCAGAAGTTACAACTAGCTCTGGCACACCGAGATCGCGCGCAATTGTTGCAACGCTCTGCGTCACTCTTCGCCGAGTTGAGGAAAAAATACAAAATTACTCATTTATATTTTTCCGATAGCAATCGAGTAACCATACTACGCGTTCATCAGCCAGCGCGTTTCGGCGATGTCATCGACCGAGAAACCACCCTGCAGGCTCAACGCAGCAACCAAACTAGCTACGGGGTAGAGTTGGGGCCGTTGGGCACTTTCACATTGCGCCTCGTGACGCCGTGGTTTGACGCAAACGGTCATTTACTTGGTTTCGTCGAACTGGGAATGGAGATTGATCATGTGATGCGCGCGGTGCAGCATATTGGCAATGTCAAAATCTTTGTCCTGATTAACAAGCAACGCCTCAATCGCAAGGAATGGGAAGATGGAATGCGGATGTTGGGACGTTTACCGGACTGGGAGAGGCTTCCCGAGGTGGTGGTGAGTAATCAGGCAACTGAGGATATGCCAAGCGAGCTAGCTCAGGGCCTGCAAGAAAGAATGCAGTCTGAGCAGGAAGTCATGGAACCTGTAGTGGTTGGAACATCAGCCTATCGAGCGACATTCCTGCCGCTTAAGGATGCCGCCGGACGTAGCATGGGCAGAATGGTAATGCTACTGGATGTTTCCGCACAATTGAAAGAAGCCAGCAGGCTGACTCGCGAAAGTGTGTTGGTGGGCGGCACTGCCTTTGTAATCTTGTTAGGTTTTTTCTATTGGTTGCTTGGCTTAGTGGGCCAGCGACTGGAACAGGATAATCAGCACTTGCGCGAGATGGCTGAACACGATGGCCTAACTGGCCTCTACAACCACCGCATGTATTACCTACAGTTGGAAGAGGAGTTTATGCGCAGAAGTCGCACTGAGGCACCAATTTCTATACTGTTGCTGGACATTGATCACTTCAAGCTAGTTAACGACCGTTATGGACATCTGGCAGGGGATATGGCACTCAAGACACTTAGCGAGTTGGTGATGGGGTCGTGTCGTAGGCTGGATATGGCTTGTCGATATGGCGGCGAGGAGATTACCGTTATTCTTCCGGAAACTGACGCAGAAGGTGCGATGGAGATTGCAGAACGGTTACGCAAAGCAGTCGAGGCTTATCACTTTGAACTGGGAGGCAGCAAGAGCGGCCATATTACGGTCAGCATTGGCGTGTCTACTTCATCCGAGTCGATTAGATCCTCAAGAGAGCTGACAGAAAGTGCAGATCACGCTCTGTACCACGCTAAGGAACAGGGGCGCAATCGGGTGGAACATGTAAATCTTTTGAATGCGGAATAATTGACTGTCGTCCGCTATCAGACCAATCCATAGCTGAGGGTGAGTTCGAGTTATGCATTTTAAATTTCATAACTCATTTCGCTGTTGATCACGCAATAACTCGGCAAACTCCTGAGCTGGTAAAGGTCTACTTTTGATATATCCCTGATAACTATTACAGCCTTTTTCCAGTAAAAATGCCAATTGCTCTGGCGTTTCCACGCCTTCAGCCAAGACTTTAAAGCCAAGAATATGGCCCATGGCAATAATCGTTGCAGTGATTTCCATGTCATCTTGCTGAAAAGGAATATCGTCAATAAAGCTCTTGTCGATTTTCAATACATCCAATGGAAAGAGTTTAAGATACGCTAAGGATGAGTAACCTGTGCCAAAATCATCAATTGCAAGACGAACGCCTTGAGCATGCAGACTATTAAGAATCGCCGTTGCGTTACTTTGATTTTCCATCAATCCGCTTTCGGTTATTTCCAACTCCAGTTGCTCGACTGGAAAGCGAGTATCGGATAAAACAGTCGTTACTAACGCACAAATATCGCAACGACGGAACTGGTGAGGAGAAACATTAACCGCTAAAGTTAAGGGTGGCAGCCCCGCATCCAACCATTCCCGCCCTTGCCGGCAGGTTTCACGTAATACCCATTCACCGATCTCCATGATCAGCCCCGTTTTCTCTGCAATAGGGATAAAACGTATTGGCGAAACCAATCCATCTCTTGGGTCTTGCCAGCGAACCAGTGCCTCGGCACCCACTATGCGGCCACTAGCAATATCCACCTGAGGTTGGTAAAAAACACGCAGTTCATCTTGCTTAATTGCATTACGCAGCCGTGTTTCCAACGCTATACGCTCACGAGCAACCCGTGTTAGTTCTTCAGAAAAATAGGCAAAGCAGCCGCGTCCGGCGTCTTTAGCTTGATACAGTGCAGCATCGGCATGGTCCATCAGTGTGTCAAGACTGTCACCGTGTTGCGGATATAAACTAATGCCAATACTGGCGCCAATCTGAATATTCTCGCCTTGGGCCAGGTAAAAGGGTTTGGTTAAACAAGTAATGATTTCATTCGCTACCCGGGCTGCATCTTCCAGCTGTGCAATATCTTCCAGCAATACGATAAACTCATCACCACCCAAACGGGCAACCATGTCGACATCACGCAGTCTTCCAGTAATGCGTGTAGCGACTTGTTGTAATAATTCATCGCCAGCCAGATGTCCAAGACGATCATTGACCGCCTTGAAATAATCCAAATCGA
>JALNYL010000027.1 GCA_023229865.1 Minisyncoccota bacterium | reverse complement strand
GCCGACGATCGGCCCGGTGCTTGGCGGTTTTCTTACCGAAACCTACAACTGGCAATTGCTGTTTTTGATCAACATCATCCCCGGCATCATAGTCTGCATGATGGTGTGGAAGTATCTTGATATTGATCAGCCCGACTGGGCGCTGTTGCAGAAAATCGACTTTGTCGGCATAGCGCTGATTGCTGTTTTCTTGGGCAGCATGCAGTTCGTGCTGGAAGAAGGCGTGCGCAAGCAGTGGTTTGAAGACCATCTGATTGTCGCCTTGACGATTGTTGCCGTCGTTAGCGGCATCGTCATGTTGATTTGGGAGCTGAAAAATCCTCACCCGATTATCGATCTCTACGCATTCCGCAATATCAATTTTGCGGTGGGCTGCGGCTACAGTTTTGTGTTGGGCGTGGGACTTTATACCATCATTTATTTGACGCCCATTTACCTGTCCAGCGTTAAAGGCCTTAACAGCCTGCAAATCGGCTACTACTTAATGGTCGTCGGGGTTTTTCAATTGCTCTCGGCGTTTATAGCCGGGCCGTTGGAGAAAAAAATGGATTTGCGCTGGATGCTGTGCCTGGGCTTTGGCCTGTTTGCGCTGGGTTCTTGGATGAATGGCGGACTAACCGCCGAATCCGGATATTGGGAGTTTTTCTGGCCGCAGGCTATTCGGGGCGGCGCATTAATGCTGTGTTTCCTGCCTATCAACACCTTGGCCTTAGGCCTGTTGCCGGTGGAAGAAATCAAGAACGCCAGCGGACTTTATAACCTGATGCGTAATTTGGGCGGCGCGATAGGACTTGCGGTCGCCAACACGCAAATGATTTATTTAACCAAAGCCCATTATGCGACGTTGCGAGACTCGGTGACCGCAACCAGCTATCAGGCGCAGCAAATGCTGGAAGGATTAACTGCATCGATGCAGCAAATGAATGTACCTGATCCTGACTTGGCCGCGTTAAAACAAATCACCGGGCTTGCCTTGCGGGAAGCGGAAGTGATGACCTTTAATAACCTGTTTCAGGTTATCGCCGTTATTTTCTTGGCTTCGCTTGCTGTTGCGCCATTTCTAAAGAAGGTGGATGGCGAAAAGGCGGCTATGATTCACGAATGAAGCTGTCTCAGCGTAGGGCGCGCCGTGCGCGCCTTCTTCGTGGCGTGGGATTGATGAGTTTGATCCTCTCTGGCGCGCGCGGCACGCCCTACACAAAGTAACGCTTACGGAATAAGCGCTATTACGCAAACTTCTACCGGCTATCTACAGATTACCTTTTTATCGGACAATCCAGCTTTAATTAAAGTTAACTCATTGTCGTTGATGATAATTTAAGCTTGCACGGTATTACCAAGCCGGTGCATTTGGTGGTAGATTGTTTTTATTGCGGAATGAGTATGTTCGCCATGAACAACACCCGCGGCGGCGACTATCAAACGATCTGATTTTGGCGTAGACAACTATGCGCCGACCCTCGCTGATGCAGTCAACATCGTGCTTCAAGTTGAAACGATCAAAGACTGATCGGCCTTGTTTGTTAATACAGCTCAGAGGAAAAAACCATGAAACTCTATTACAGCAAAGGCGCTTGTTCGCTATCGCCCCATATCGTCGCTTGCGAAGCGGAACTGCCGATTGAATTGATTGAAGTCGATTTGCAAATAAAACGTACCGAAATCGGGGAGGATTTCCGGTTGATAAATCCTAACGGTTACGTGCCGGTGCTGATCCTTGACGACGGCAACAAGCTGATGGAAGGTCCCGCTATTGTGCAGTATCTTGCCGATCAGGCACCCGAGAAAGAATTAGTCCCGTCGGCAGGCACATTCGAGCGTTATCAGCTGCAACAATGGTTGAATTTTATTTCAACCGAGATTCATAAAGGAGGGTTTGCGCCTTTGTTTAATTCCGCCACGCCTGAGGCCGCTAAAAAGATGGCGATTGCGACATTGACTTCGCGTCTGGAAACCGTTGCAGAGCATCTTTCGAACCGGGCATTTTTGCTCGGCGAGCATTTTACGGTGGCCGATGCTTATTTGTTTGTCATGCTGGGTTGGGGCGCTTATGTCGATGTTGATATTTCCCGTTGGCCGGTACTGACGGACTATGCCGCTAAAATTTCCGCGCGTCCCGCAGTGCAAAAAGCGTTGAAGGAAGAAGGACTTGCTTAAATTTCGCTAGTTCCCAGGCTCCAGCTCTCGTCGTTATACACAAGTCTACGGGAAGACCGTCATTCCGGCAGGGATTCACCTCAGGCTCCTGCCTGACGCCCTTCGGGTTAATGCAAATCTGTTCCAGACAGATTTGTGCCGGAAACCAGATTACACGGACGTATTTAAGGCCGCCATCCATGGCACGGGATACTCGCTTCCCGGCGGGTATGACAAGTTACTTGGATACTTGCGGTATAAAGATCAGAGCTCCAACTTGGGAATTCGGCTTCCTGTTTCGCGAAGCTGGAGCTTCGCTTTTAAGGCTCCCAATCTGGAGATGGGGAGCCAGCGCTAACCTGTTCCAGTCAAGCGTCGTATTTGTTTGTGCGTCATGTCCTGTTGTCTTATACTCGGTCCAATCAAAACAGTTAGGCTGTATTATTGGCATTGAACTTTAGCGGGCAATTTATGAATACCGCCAACATGAGTAGCAAGGAAATTATCAAAGATTTGCTTTTTGCGGTTACCGGACGAAGTTTCTTTACATCAGGTTGCGCAAGAAATTGAATTTATTGCGGCTATACGGCAAGGAATGGCGGAGCTTGATCGCGGAGACAGCGTCACAATTGAGCAACTAGAAAAAGAGCTGCCCTTATGGATTATGAGGTAGCGCGGCCATTGCCAACCTGATATAAACTGTATCTAAACATGCCACGAAAAATTAGAGAATTAATATTTGAACTTGAGCAGTTCGGCTTTGTTAATCGAGGCGGAAAAGGCAGTCACAGAAATTTTGAACACAAAAAAGGTGTAAAAATTACTATTTCCGGTCAGCTTGGTGACGATGCCAAATTTTATCAGGAGCGAGAGGTTAAACAGAAAATTCAGGAGTCAAAATAATGAAAGAAACAGCCCAATATCTAAAAATTGTCGAATGGTCAGAGGAAGATCAGTGCTTTGTTGGTCAATGCCCAGGCATCATCGGCCCATGTTGTCATGGTGACGATGAAGTGCAGGTATATCATGATCTATGTCAAATAGTCGATGAATGGGTTACAACCATGTTAGATGATGGAAAGCCTTTACCTCCTCCTACTGCCGGTCATAACTTAGCTTCGAAGCTATTGATGGAAGCTGCTTAATCAGATCGCTAGTTCCCAAGCTCCAGCTTCCAGTCTCGCGAAGTTAGAGCTTCGTCTCCTAGTACTCAGTCAATTCTATTTTGACGGGTAAAAGTAAATCTGTTCGTCCTGAGCCTGTCATGAGCTTGTC
>JALNYL010000026.1 GCA_023229865.1 Minisyncoccota bacterium | reverse complement strand
GGCATAAGCTGCGATATTGGAGCCACAGGGTGTGTCGCCCATCGGTTCGGTAAATGCGGCGCGATAAAGGCCGGCCTTATCGCCGAAGTAGTAGCGGATGGCCGAAATATTCGCGCCCGCCGCTTCGCAGATTTCTCGGGTGGAGGCGGCTTTGTAGCCTTTTTCGGCAAATAGCCGTAATGCCGACATGACCAGTCTGCTACGTGCGTCGTGGGTTTCTGTTTCGGGATTTTCGTTAGTGACCATGCTGCCTCAGGAATTGCTTACAAAAAATAAATCAAACGATTGATTGTCACAATATCAATCAATCGTTTGATTGTCAATTCTGGCGGTTGTTCGGAGGATTTATTGAGGCAGGGGGGGGCCTTTGTTGCTGTGGCCTAGACGAAGTTAAGGATTAATATGGGCTGTTAGTCAACATGCAAAAATTACCGGGGAATCGGGGAAATACAGATTGAAAACTTTTCAGGCTCCAAGAGTGTTGCTTAGGAAATCAATGTCATACAGTGTATTAAGCGGGTAGAGTCAGCGTTGATAACTGGAAAATGTGGGGCGTTGATTGACAACAACTGAATGCTATTTGCCACTCTTTTCAGGAACAAAGCCCCAATCAAGCTTTGCCGGTGATAATTGTGGCTACGCATTGTGACCGTTTACGTCCGGTCCGTGAATGGAACGCTCCCTACAATATTCAACAACCGGACAACGTCAAAGCACACAGTATTTGACAAGCTTGTGACGCGATGGCCCACGATTTGAGTTTACCATTGGACTGCATCGTCCCCGTTTGTCTTGCCCCCGAAAAACCTGCTTATAACATTGAAGACGGTTTGATGCCGCTGATTCACGAATACCTTAACGCGGCGCAGGGGGTGCGTTTTTTGCGCTGTTTACGTCAGCACCAAGCGGAAAGCTACTGGCGGCAATGGCGAAAACAGGCGTTACAAGCGGGGCAAATTATTTTTAAACTTTGAGGAGTGAAAAATACAATCTAGAAATTAGCTTCTAGTAATCGACAAAACGTGGGTGCAGTTTCTAATGATTTTGTGAAATTTCTGACGGTCGGCTGTTGGTCGGTTTCAGATAGTCACGACTGCCTCAAATCGCCCTAAAGCAGCCGGTGATACAATTATAAACGCCAAATCCGGCGTACGGCAAAAGGCACCGCCGCTGGATTTTTTAGTTAGGTTCGATTAAGCACCTAATTAGCTAGCTTTATTGCATGCAGAAATAAAAAGGAACTTCTAATGTAGAGACGTTTAACCTCGCACAAGATGACTGAACAAGCTCTCTCCAGTAAGGCCACACATGATAGCCGACGTTTTGCTCGGAAAAAGCTTCCAGAACGTCATTATCTAATTTCTCATCAGCTCGATAAAGCGCATTGAAAGTAGCCATTATTTGCAATAATGGCGATTCTTCAGAATCGCCTTCTTTAGAATCGTCGTTTGTTTCATTAACCAAACGAATACCTACAGCGTAAAAGAAATTATACTCCCACCAACTCTGTCCTTCCGATTGCATGGAGATTTCTTTAAACTTCTGAACACCTCGAAATGTTTGAGTTTCTAGATTTAGCTTCTCTAACTCAAATGGCTCCATATTGTAATCTAAAAAAATATTACTACTTCTTAAGTTAACTGATTTAATCGTTAAGGCTTTTTTAGCTTTTTCAAAAGCAGAGTCCATTTACGCCACCTTAGCCCAATAGATCTTGTCTGTACGGTCAATAATATTTTCATTCGAGCGAATTATTCCAGAATAATTTACAGTTGTCCTAGATTGACTAACCCATTTTTTCTCATACTCAATTGACTGTTGTATGTCGTTTTCAGGCTTTTTTTGAACAGGCAATTTAATCTCTGGCTTAAATTCTAAGGCAAAGCAAATATCAGAAAAAGAGCCTAATGTCATATTACGTGAACCACTCAAAATTTGAGATACATAGGAACGAGATTTTCCTAAACGTCTGGCAAGTTCTTTTTTATTAATTTCCATATCTTCTAAAATGACAAGCAGATCTTCTGTTACGTTATAGACAAGCTCTTCTCTTGCAAATGCCTTTTCTTCAGAATTACTAAAGTTAAAATTTTCTTTGTAAAACATGTTCTTAGCGCTCATCGCCATTAACCTCTATTCTTGTCCAGTTTTTACCTACAATTGCTGTGTCTTTATCTTTCAATTTACCGTAATCCTTGTATACATAATGACTTATAAAATATGTATTGGGATGAACATCCGATAACCAGCAATAACCTCTTATTGGAATTCTTTTCAACGCATTGAATTTTTTTGTTTTGGATTGTTCTTTTTGTTTTGGTAGCACACCTTCCTGTGGAAAGTTCTCTTTTGACATTCTTTGACCGTCTGCAAGCCTCTGGATTTGGATAATCATGCTGCGTGTAAACGATTTCCTTTTTTGAGAGTCAACATGCCTAAGAGATTCTTCATAACTTTCAACTGCTCCTTTACAATGAATCACTTTGAATTTTTCTCCTTCAAAGTTATTTTGTATTTTCTTATCCGTCACACAATCTCCTTTGTTAATATATATATTAACTTTTTTAAATTTTCAACTAAAACTAGGTAAAGATCAACCTGAAAATATTAAATTTTTTGTTTGGGGAGATTAATGCACCGAAATAATGCGTTTGGCGCGGTGAAAATAGATATGGCAAAGCTACCCCAAATCTACTGTAGCCCGTAGGATGTGCTGAGGTACGAAGCGCATCGATCGCGAATGATGCGTTGCGTTTAGCCCATCCTATGTGGATTGACTCCTGCATGATTAAAACAACGTATCCCACATCTCATCCACTCTCTTGACCACCTCCGGCGACATCACAATCGTCCTGCCCCATTCCCGGTTGGTTTCTCCAGGCCATTTATTGGTCGCGTCAAACCCCACCTTGGAGCCCAAGCCTGAAACCGGCGAGGCGAAATCGAGATAATCGATCGGTGTGTTTTCCAGTATCGTCAAGTCCCTGGCGGGGTCCATGCGCGTGGTCATCGCCCAGATTACATCCTGCCAGTTGCGGACATCGACATCGTCATCGACGACGATCACGAACTTGGTGTACATGAACTGGCGCAGGAACGACCAAGTGCCCAGCATCACGCGTTTGGCGTGACCGGCGTATTGCTTTTTCATGCTGATGACGGCCATGCGGTAGGAGCAGCCTTCCGGCGGCAGGTAGAAATCGACGATTTCCGGGAATTGTTTTTGCAGAATCGGCACGAACACCTCATTTAACGCAACGCCCAGGATGGCTGGTTCGTCGGGTGGTCTGCCGGTATAAGTGCTGTGATAGATCGGCGCTTGGCGTTGGGTGATTCTCTCGATGGTGAATACCGGAAAATCGGCGACTTCATTGTAATAGCCGGTGTGGTCGCCGTAAGGGCCTTCGGCGGCGAATTCGCCGGGATAGATAAAGCCTTCCAGCACGATTTCGGCGCTGGCCGGAACCTGCAAATCGTTAATCAGCGATTTGGC
>JALNYL010000025.1 GCA_023229865.1 Minisyncoccota bacterium | reverse complement strand
CCGATCTGGCCCAGGCACGCGGCGACACCGAACACGCCGTAGCTTGGCGCGCACATGCGGCCAAGCTGCAAGCGGCGGTGGAAGCGGAAGGCTGGGATGAGTCCTGGTACCGGCGCGCCTATTTCGATGACGGTACGCCGCTGGGATCAGCCTCCAACACCGAGTGCCGCATCGATTCGCTGGCCCAGAGTTGGGGCGTCATTTCCGGCGCCGCCGACCCCGAGCGGGCGCGACTAGCGATGAATTCGGTTCGGGAATACCTGATCCAATACGGCGATGACCTGGTGCTGTTGTTTACGCCGCCTTTCGATAAAACACCGCTGGACCCCGGTTACATCAAGGGCTACTTGCCGGGCGTACGGGAAAACGGCGGGCAATACACCCATGCAGCGGTCTGGTGCGTTATCGCCTACGCGATGCTTGGCGACGGCGATCAAGCGGCAGATCTCCTGCACATGCTGAACCCGATTAATCGCACCGCTAACCGGACCGGAGTTTATGCCTACAAAGTCGAGCCGTATGTGATAGCGGCGGATATTTATGCCGTACCGCCCCATGCGCGGCGCGGCGGTTGGACCTGGTACACCGGCGCTGCGGGATGGTTTTACCGTGCCGGTCTGGAATGGATGCTGGGCTTGAATATCCGCGCCGGCAAAATGTATTTCAATCCTTGTATTCCGCGTGAATGGCGTAGTTACACTTTACGTTACCGGCACGAAGAAACTTGGTATGAAATCATCGTCAATAATCCCAACGGCGTGTCGAAGGGCGTGGTGGCGATTGAGTTGGACGGCGTGCCGCAATCGGGGGGCTATATTCCGCTGCTGCACGATGGGAAGACGCATCAGGTGTTGGTGGCGATGGGATGATTTTAGTTTCTACAGCGCTGCATCACTGTCCTTAAGTGCGCTAGTTTCCACCGGTGTAGGGCGCGCCGTGCGCGCCAAGGATAGCAAGGTTTTCTCAAGTATCGGGAAAGGCGCGCACGGCGCGCCCTACTCTCCTCATTCCCACACGCTGCGCTCATCGTTTTATACGCAAGTATCTGCGAGCTGTCGTTAGACGAGAAACATGCCGATAGTTAGACCTTCCAGGTTTTTAAAACCTGGAAGGTCTACCTTGCAACGTTAGGGCTAGTTCCCAAGCTCCCGCTTGGGAATTCCGCGTGGGAAGCTCCAGCTTCCCGTCTCGCGAAGCTGGAGCTTGGGAACCAGCATAAACAAGCGGGACGTGTGACTCCCGGCACAGCGCATGGAAATGGGGTTAACGCTTAGCCCGCGACCAACAGCTTCTCGAACTCACCCGCGGCCACCGGTTTCGAAAACAAATAGCCTTGTCCGTAATCGCAACCGGCTGCCATCAGTAAATCGCACTGCTCCTGTGTTTCTATGCCTTCTGCGATTACCTTGATGCCCAATTTATGCGCCATCACGATGATCGCTTCGCACAACGCCAGATCATTGGCATCAGGGCTGAGGTTACGGGTGAACGACTGGTCAATCTTGAGATAATCGATATCGAATTTCTTCAGATAGGATAATGAAGAATAACCTGTGCCGAAATCATCCAGCGATACCTGAATACCGGCATCCCGAAAAGCCAGCAGTTGGCCGGTAATTAAAGCCCCGGCATCCATCAGCAGTCCCTCGGTAATTTCAATAACCACGCTTTCCCCAGGCAGGCCGAGTTCCCGTAAATGCTCGAACCAGGCCAGATGGCCATTGCCCTCTTTTTGAAATTGCACCGGCGATTTATTAATGCTGACCTGGAACTGCTCGTGGTGTTTGGTACGCCATTGCGCCGCTTGTTGCGCCGCCTCGCGAAACACCCATTCACCGATGTCGATGATCATGCCGGTTGCTTCGGCGACCGGGATAAAATCGGCCGGGCTGATCAAACCGCGGGTCGGATGCTGCCAGCGAATCAGCGCCTCCGCCTTGTGGATGAAGCCGGTGGTCAATTCCACAATCGGCTGGTAAGCCAGCCAGAACTGGCGTTCAACCAATGCATTACGCAGGTCATTGATCAGCCGCATTCGGGTCAACGCGGCTTCCTGCATTGAGATGGTAAAGTAGTGACGGCAGTTACGGCCCTGATCCTTTGCGGCATACATAGCCTGATCGGCGTTTTTTATCAGCACGTCGATGTCATCGGTATCTTCAGGATATAAGGTGATACCGATACTGACCGACACATAAGCAATTTCACCCGCCAGCTCGAACGGTTTGGTCAGCTGACACAGGATGTCCTGGGCAAGACGCTCAATACTGTCTTGCTCTTGTAATTCAGCCAGAATAATAGTGAATTCATCGCCACCCAGACGTGCGACGGTATCGGTACTGCGTACGCAATTGAGTAGGCGTTGCGCCATTTCCTTGAGCAGCAGGTCGCCTTTGCAATGGCCCAGCGTATCGTTAACATCCTTGAAATGATCGAGATCGAGAAACAGCAATGCCAGCGGCAAGCCCACCCGCCGGGATTTCTTCATTTCCTGCTCCAGCCGCTCGTAAAACATGTGGCGGTTAGGCAGTCCGGTCAACGAGTCGAAGTTAGCCTGCTGCCAGATGGTCTGTTCCGCATGTTTCTGGTCGGTGATATCCGAGAACGTCGCGACCCGGTGCCGCACCTTGTTTTGGTCGTCGTAAACGGTGTTAATCGTCAACCATTCAAGGTATATCTCGCCGCTCTTGCGCCGATTCCATATTTCGCCCTGCCAATGCCCTGTCGTTTCCAGCGCATGCCACATGATCTGGTAGAACGCTTCGTTTTGGTGTCCTGACTTGAGCAGCGTTGTCGATTGACCGACGGCCTCCTGCAACGAGTAGCCGGTCAGCTCGGTGAAGGCCGGATTGACGGTGACAATCCGGTTATCGGCATCCGCCACCATGATAGCTTCGCCAATCGCTTGATAAACCAGGTTCGCAAGTTTCAGTTTCTCTTCATTGCCTTTACGCTCGGTAATATCGATGAGTATCACGCGGCAGGTCTGTTCGTCATCATTGGCAATGGCTTCGAACTGTATGATCAGCGTTGGGCTCCGGTCGGCAGGGAGCAGGGTCAGCTCACAGCTTTGAGCCGTTTTGCCGGCAAATACGCCGGACAGGAAATCGTTGAAAACAGGCAAAGAATCAACGCTGATAAAGCTTGAAAAGCGTTGCTGTTTTAGCTGCGAACGGAATATTCCCAACTGTCTGGCGGCCCTGAGATTGATCTGCTGGATAGCGCCGTCACGCCCCAACGTAAGATAGCCGACCGGCGCCATGTCGTAGAGTTCGGTGTAACGTTCCAGGCTCGCTTCCGCTTCAGTCTGCGCTGTAAGCAGTTCCTCATTTTGCATTTCCAGCTCGATCTGGTGAACCCGTAATTCGTGCAGCAGTTTTTTTGCGTCCATTTCAATGTCGGATACGGTTGGCTGTTGCTGGGCAAGCTGTTGATTGGCGCGTCGGCGCAAGTTGTCGGCATCGGTAAATGGTTTGTTTGTTTTTGTCACACGTTCTCTCTGTACATCGTGAATATCCCAATATTTTTGCAAGGTATTATAGACTGATGTCACTC